>RZZT01000013.1 GCA_010014525.1 Candidatus Saccharimonadota bacterium
TAAAAATTTTGAACTCTTTATTAAAGCGGGTTAAACGAATTTGACGGAAAAAAATTGAATCTTTCGGAGCGGTTAGCTTCATCCAAACCATAATTATTATCATTATCGGCGAAGCGACTATCAGACCTAATGTCCCTAAAACAATATCCATTAAGCGCTTCCAAATGCGACCAGCGCCAAATAATTTGGTTGTCTTCACCTCAATAACCGGTAAGCCACCAATAATCTCGACACTATTTAACTGCGAAAGTAGCCTATCCTGTTGCGGAATAAACATATAAACTATATGCTGCTCTAGGGCATAATTATATATTTCTTCCGACTTAGTTGGGTCGGTATGAATAATAATTTCGGGGTCTGTCTTAGATATAGCCTCTTTAAAAGTTGCAAAATGGCGCGGCGACTTCTCTGGCAAATACTGACTTTTAGCCACTACGCCAATTATATCGTAGCCATAATCTATATTTTTACTAAAAAACTCAATAATCTCAGTCGTTCGGCGGTCATTGCCGACAATTATAACATCTTGCCTGCCTATTCCACCCCTAACTAAAATACGATTTATAAAACGGACAATTTCTCGCCCAAACACCATCGCTACAAAATTAATACCGATAAAGTAAACAGCAATAATCCTTACCGGAAAAATATCATCACCAATAAAAAACTCGTAAGAAATCATCGACATAATACTAACTATCGACGCAATAAACACTCGGCCGTACTCTTTTGGCCGATACAGAAAAATAGCTCGATCATATAAGCCAGAGATAAAATTGACGATTAGCCAGAGGGGGATCAATGTTAGCCCTAAAAAAATATAGTTTCGAATGTCATAATCAAAATAATAAGGCCTAGAGTCAATATGAGTTCGCACAAAATATGCCAAAGCGAACGAAAACACCACTGCAATAATATCTGATAGAATTAGGAATGGTTTGATTGAGAGAAAATTCTTACTCTTCATTGCTTCAATTTTATCACACCACTAGCCCTTATGGCTAGTAAAGACTTTTTTATTAGCTCATTAAGGCAATAAAGACCCCCCATGGCTATCAATACAAAAACCGGTATATATAAGAAAATATATCTAGCTCTGCTTTCGAATAGCATTTGATAAGCAATTAAACCGACAAATGTGAACAGTAGAATAGGCAATAGTGTCAGGTTCGCCTTTTTAGTAAGCTTAAAGTTTCGAGTAATAGCCGAAATTGGCAAAAAAACCATTAGAATTAATGTTGTCAGCCAAATAATTTGCCAGGCAAGCTTAGTTTTGTCTAGGTAAGCACCAAAAGGTCCCAAATAATTTCTGATCGTTCTGGATAGGGTATCGTCAAAGCGAAATTCAATATATTCATTCCTATTCGATCCCTCGCCCCACACCCCAAATGACCCATCACCAAAAGTTAATCTAATTTTATAAATCATAAACCCAAGATAACCAGTTGGAAAATCAGTGAGTACACTTTCCTTCCAAAGGTTCAAAGAATACTCTTTCTTGCCCTCTGAAGTTTTAGGCCCCTCATCACTAATAATCCAATCAGTATATGAGACACAATACGAACCAGTTTTGCAGTTTTCGTGTGGCGATAAGCCTCGTAGTGATCCCATTCCTAGATAATGTATAAAAGAGACGCGCTCGGCATTAATTTCTTCTTGACTATATTTGGCAAAATTAGGTAGACCCCACAAGGTAACGTTATAAAATAGCAAAACTAAAATAAACGGTATACTAACCCACATAATATCTTTAAAGTTATATTTATTGCTTTTCGTGGTAGCAACAACTATTAATGATAATATAAGTGCAATCATAACAATAAAAACTGTTGGTTTAATTAACAAGCCAATTGCGGCACACAAACCCAAAAATATCAACCAGCCTTTTTTGTGTTTGCTGCTATTAGCCTGACTTACCTTAAATATGCAAAGCATAATTAAAGAAACGAAAAATATTCCAACTGTATCTGTATAAAAAATCGCAACATAAGGAGAAATGGTCAATAGGGGGAATAAAATACTGTAAGCTACAACACTATACCTACCTCCAAATTTTTTATAAACAATATATAAAACAATGGCCGAACTAGAAAAAAGTAAAAAACCGTTAGTCATATACAACAGTAGGTGTCCACTGGCACCAATTAATTGCCCAACTTTCAGTATACTAGTAATTAACAGGGTGATCGGTGTATTATTATCATACCGATTAAGATAACCATGTTCCCATAGGTCTTCAGAAACTTCAGTGGTGCCATTATCGACATAGTTTTGAGCAAGCATTTCAACTACTGATACGTCCCACGAGTGACCTCTTGAATAAAGGGATATGCCAACAACTAATTGAGCAATAAACATTATAATAGTCATACTAATAAGAATATTTTTGCGGTTTTTTATAATTATTTTTGGAATTTTAAAATTTAATATCATATAATAAAAACTAATTAGTAGTATTGACGCAATAACCATCAAAAGAGTTGCCAAATTAATCTCACTACGATTATGTATAAAAGAAATAGCCCCATAAATGCCTATCATGACGAATGAAGCAACAAACAGTGACAAAGTTTTAACGGTATAATTATATAATTTCATAAACTTTCAATAATTAAGGTTTCACACCATATTATATCATAATAGGATTTAATGGTGTATAATATACACTATGAGCAACTCAAATTTTGATATATCAATAGTTATAACTGCCCATCGTGAAGGCATCATCTTACATAAAACCGTTCTAAGTATTCTAGAATCGGCTAAACAACTCGAGGATCACAACAAAACCTACGAAATTATTTTAAGTCTCGACAACCCCGATGAAGCAACAAAAAACTACGTCAAAAGATGGTCAAAAGACAAAAGATTCGTAATAACAGAAGGGTCGTTTGGAAACCCAGCCGACAACAGAAACAGTGCAATTAAAAAAGCACAAGGAAAGTATGTCGCGATCCTTGACGGCGATGACCTAATCTCAGAAAATTGGCTTATTACGGCTTTGAAAACACTACTAGCCCAGAAATCAAAACCAACGATTGTGCGACCCGAAGTACATCTTCAATTTGGTTATGAGGAGCATAATTGTACTGCCTGGATAATGAGAAACTCCTCATCAAAAGACGTAGACGCTATTCAAATGTCATATTGGAATCTCTGGACAAATTGCCTATTTACAACTAAAGACATATTAGTTAACAATCCTTATAGAAAACCAGTTGATGGCTTTGGCTTTGAAGATTATCTTTTTTGCACTGAAACCATAGCCAAAGGTATTCAAAATATTATTGCTCCGGGGACAGTTCTATTTTATCGTAAAAGGAGCTTCTCTGTCAGTACCCTTCACGCTAACACAATTTTAGATTATTCAGATTTATTCGATATTGAATACATAAAAAACATTAAAATACCGGTCACTAGCTCAGCCACGCCGTCTTTTCAACAAAAAGCCAAACATAATTTTAAACGCTTATATAGGTTTACCTTTGATACTGCCAAGAAAATTGAGCCAATCAACAAGGTTATGTCGCCAGTTGCTCGCGATATTATTTACAAAAACAAGCTTCAAAAGATACCAAATTGGTTAGTTGAGAAATGGAAAAACATTAATAAAATCGAAAATCAATTATGGCCGACCAAGGGGCAAATTGCCAAATTAGAATTTCACCCTCTCTCTTTAAACCCCTATGAAAATAGTTTTGGTATAATTTACCATGAATTATGTAAACAAATTTCCGGTAATAAAATCGATTATCTATTCTTAGCCCCGGCAATGAGCGGTCGTGGTGGAACCGAAAAATTAATCACTAATTATATCAAAGCTCTAAAAAAAGCTCACCCTAAATGGAATATTGCAATTCTATCTACTCAACCCTATAACGATCTAACGATAGATTACTTCAAGCAGCTTGATGTAGATATGTTAGACTTCGGAAGCCTAACTCGTGGAATTGGCAACTATGAAAAAAATATTATATGGTCGAGATTATTAATTCAGTCCAAAGTAAAAAGATTGCACATAGTAAACGATAATTATTGGTATCACTGGATCGCTAATCATCAACAATTATTAATAAAAAATAATTATAAAATAAATATCTCCCTCTTTATGAGAGAATTTACACATGAAAAAGGCAGAATCCAGTCCTTCGCAGATCCAGACCTAATGGAGATCTGGCCAACAGTAAATAAAGTATTTACAGACAATCAAAGAGTTATTACTGATGCCTTAAAAAATAATTCATTTGATGAAAATAAAATAATCGTTCACTACCAACCAGAAGAATCTACAGAGACAACCGAGCCAAAGCTTATCGACAATAAAAAGCCGATTAGAGTTTTATGGGCTAGCCGAATTGCCTTTCAAAAACGTCCAGATTTATTAAAAGAAATAGTCGCGAAACTTGATGATAATTTCGTAGTAGACGCCTATGGCATAATTGAAAAAAAGCAATTTAGTGAAAGCTACTTTAACGATTCAAAAATAAATTACAAAGGCGGCTTTAACGGTATTAGATCAATTAATACTAAAAACTATGATCTATATCTTTACACCTCCCAAACAGATGGTGTTGCCAATATTTTAATGGAGGTGTCTGCCGCTGGACTCCCAATCATTTCGAGTGATGCAGGCGGAATCAGTGAATTTGTAAAAGATAAAAAAACCGGACTACTCGTCGATATAGAAGATATTGATGGATATGTTACAGCCTTAAATGATCTTAAAAATAATCCAGCGGAAGCTCAAAAACTAGCTCAAGAATCACAAAAACTTCTTAATACTCAACATTCTTGGGAAAAGTTTATCGAATCTGTCAAAAAAGACATAAGATAATGAAACCAACATACAGCATAATTATCCCCGTTTATAACGCCGCAAAAACAATTAGCAAAATAATTGAGTCTATAGTAAATCAAGAGTATAAAAATATTGAGTTGATTCTAGTAAATGATGGTTCAAAAGATAGTAGCGCCGAAATAATTAAACAATACGCCAAAAAAGACCAACGAATAAAATTAATAAGTCAGACTAATGGCGGACCGAGCTCTGCACGCAATAACGGCCTTAAAAATGCATCTGGTAAATTTATCATTTTTTGCGATGCCGATGACGAAATAAACGGCAATAATTTAGCCAAAATACTAAAAGAAAATGAAAATACTCAATCTGATATGGTAGTTTTAGGCTGGAACATAATTCAAAAAAACCAGAACGGCGAAATAATCTCTCGACGTAATATCACTCAACCAAAACAAAAAATATCTGGTAATAAAGACATAATCGTTCGATCTATCAGGTCGTTTTCTAATAATGGCCGAATGTATAATTTATGGAACCGGATCTATAAGGCCGATATCATCAAAAATAATAAACTAAAACTGCGTGAAGATCTAAAACTAGGCGAAGATGTACTCTTTAATTTTAGCTTCTTAGAACACATAAATGAGATTTACTTTTCAAATCTTGAGCCATATTATACTTACGAAGAAGATAGCCCAACTAGTGTCGTTAGTTCTTCTCGCTTAAATTATGATTTCTGGAAAGAAAATTATAAAGCTCTAGATAGTTTTTCTGCATTAGTAAAAAATGATGTATATGCCCAAGATTTAGCTAACTTTACTAAGTGGCGGTGGCTAATTTCCTATTCGTTAAATATTGCTAAATCAAACAAAAAAGCTAGCCAGCAAATTAAGCTTATCTCATTCGCACTAAAAGATCAGAAATTAAAGTTTAAAAATACGTCTAAAAAATTAAGCCGAGGCAAAAAAGTAACTGAGCTGGTATTTTATATCGCAAGCTTCACTCCCGTGCTGTTTTGGTTAATTATAAAAATATCGGATAATGGTAAAAAAATTGCTAGATCCGAAGATAAAAAAATTAAGCTCGAACAGTTTTAAATAAAATATTGCACTCATAAAACATTTATGCTAAAATATATTTAGGAGTGAATAAAATGAAAATTAGAAAATCAAAAAACAATAAAAAAATTATCACAATCGTATCAGTTATAATACTGCTACTAGTTGCTTGCGGAGCAACGTATTGGTTTTTAAACCGAAATAATAATAACGAAAACGACAATACTGCCCAGACTACTGAGCCAGAAAAATCAGAGTCAGACAAAGAGCAAGAGAAAAAGCTTGAAGAAAGTCCGGAATTAAAAGAATCGCAGAATAACACCGATGTCCCTGCTCCAACTACAGAAGACGAAGAGACTGGCAAACAGGCAGTTCAAATGGTAACTTCGGTAGATATTTCTGACAATGTTATATACATTCGCGGCGGAATTAATAACCCAACTGAGTTTAGTGGCAATTGCTACGCTCAATTATCTGGCCCGAACGGCGAATCAGTCAAAAAAGACACTACACTACTCACCAATGCAGCTACTATTGACTGCAAGACAATTTCGATTAACACTAACGAGCTGTCTAGGGGTAGCTGGAAATATACTTTAAATTACGCATCAGATAACACTGAGGGTAAAACGAATGAAAATACATTTGAAATTAAGTAAACCAAAAATATTATTGCCTTTAATTGCAGTTATAATTTTAGGCTCGGCTGCTTTAATTGGCTATAGTTTTCTTGGCAACAAAAATGAGGCCAATGCCCTGTCGGCTCAAGATTTTAACGCTGGTAATATTATTAGCGATGCCGTATTTTATAATAAAGACACTATGAACGTTCAGCAAATTCAAGATTTTTTAAATAAGCTAATTCCTAGTTGTGACACTTGGGGCACTAATCGCTCGGGCTATGGCAACTTAAATAATGCCCAGTATGCACAGCAAATAATGGGTTGGCACGGCGCTCCTTATGCATGCTTAAATAATTACCACGAAAACCCAAATACTGGCGAGACATCTTTCGAAAAAGGCGGTGGCTGGTTTGAGGGCGGAATTTCGGCTGCTCAAATTATTTATAATGCCTCACAGCAATATGGTATAAATCCCCAAGTTCTATTAACTTTATTGAAAAAAGAATCAGCCGGACCGTTGACTTCGGACACTTGGCCGTTAAAATCTCAATATCGATATGCCATGGGTTATGCCTGCCCCGATAGCGGACCCGACAACACGGCTAACTGTAACGCCAATCAGGCTGGGTTTTACAAGCAAATGATGACTGCCGCTTGGCAATTGAAGTATTATAAAGATAACTCAAACAGTTATCGCTATAAAATCGGCTGGAACGATATTCAATATTCGCCCGACGTTTCTTGCGGCACTAAGCGTGTCTTTATAGAGAATGTGGCAACCCTAAGCCTATATATTTATACACCTTACACGCCGAATAATGGTGCACTAGCTAATTACCCGGGTACAGCCTATTGTGGGGCTTATGGCAATAGGAATTTCTTTATGTTTTTTAGGGAGTGGTTTGGTAGCACAACTGGTCCAGCAATCATTGGTGATATCTCCAAACGCTACCAGGCTATTGGTGGGATAAATAGTATTCTAGGGGTTTCCCTAGATAAAGAATGGTGCGACAACCAATCTTGTTTTCAGCAGTTCAAAAATGGCTACATTATAGGTAGTCCAAAAACTGGCTATTGGGAAAATAACAATTTATTCAGGTCTCGATATGGTAGTCTTGGCTATGAAAAAGGGTCGATGGGCTATCCAATAGGCAGTCAATATTCAACAATTAATAATGGCATATCCCAACAATATCAACATGGGTATTTTATAGGTAGTCCAAAAACTGGCTATTGGGAAAATAAAGGCTTGGTAAGAAACCGTTATGGCCAACTTGGATACGAACACGGCAAAATGGGTTTTCCTATTGGGCCAGAGCACTCAACGGTCAATAGTGGGTTTTATCAAGCATATGAAACGGGTTATATTATAGGTAGTCCAAAAACTGGATATTGGGAAAATGGCAACATAGTTCGTAAGAGATATGGGGATTTGAAATACGAACACGGCAAAATGGGTTTTCCTATTGGGCCAGAAGTTAGTCTTGGGAATGCTCGCAGTTATCAAAACTTCGAGGGCGGATCAATAATATGTATCAACGCAGATTGTTGGGAGAGTACTGGAGAAATACGTATAAAATATCTAGAATCTGGTGGTCACGAAGGTCCTCTAGGCTTCCCCATAGACTCTGAGAAGTGGGTTGATGGTCATTGGGTACAAAAATATGAAAGAGGCACTATAACTGGCGTTGGCGGTAAGTATTCTATATTGTTATAAAAAAAATAAAGCTACTTATCTCAGTAGCTTTATTAATCTCCGGTATGGTTTGGCAATCAATTGTCCAATCCTAAAAGACTTGGAATTAACTATATCGTTGATATTATGTTTTAACTCGTCAGAGTAATTTTTAACATCGTACATTTCTTTTTCGATATTTTTTATACGATTTTCTTCCACGAACTTCCACTTCATCATCGTCAAAGTAGACTTTAAATAGTGCGCATATTTTTTTGATATATCAATGTTGTTAGTTTTCTGTATATTATTAAAAATATTATTTACAACTTTCTCTATAGAAAACTCGTTCAAAAAATATTCTGTGTTATCTTTCTGGTATAGCCTAGCTTCTTTATAGCCGTCTACTATCATGGTAGCTATTTCTTCAGAAGAATACTTGGCGAATCCTCTGCCCGAGAAATTGTTATCCATAGCTAATTTAATATTGTCTTTATTCAAGTAGCCAGGTCCTCCAAACTTGTCATATATAAATACAGGGGTGTTACTGCATAGACAGTATTGAACTGTTTTACCAATAGATATAACAGCATCATAACCCTTAAAGATTGATGGCTCAACTAAAGTATATTTATTGCCCTTTTCACCCATAATGTCTACATTGATTCCGTCGTTATTCAAAATATTTATCGCACTAGTAAGATCATCCGGAGGGTGATTCGATACTACAAGAATATTTTTTATATCCCTATTGGATGTATGATTATATCTACAGAATGATATCGGAGCCGGATTTCTATATAAATCGGGTTGTGAAAAATATCTTCCGCCGTAAATAAGTTTATTATTTTCCAACGATACTGGGGTTATAAAAAGGCTTTTAGAAGACAGTTTCTTTTCTAATTCCCAAATATATGGTTGCTCTAAGAAATGATCAATCAATTCGGACATATGAAGGAAGATAAAAATAGGTCCGTTATCACTATTGAAATTATCTAGAAAATTGGGAGGTAGTGTCTGATGATTAACCCATACATAATCAAAATTATTAATCGAAATTTCTGACTCGTCCGTTACTACATTAATTAGCTTTTTATCATAAAAAAATTTTATTGGGTCTGAAAAGAAATTAGTATAAACAATAACTTCCATTCCAATAGATTGAAGATATTCCGCCAACTCCAATACAACTATTTCAGAACCAGCAAGAAGCCTTAAAGCTGAGTGCGTTATTAATATTTTTTTTCCTACAAGGTGTGACTTTTTCATATTTTTATGCCGTCACTATTTTTTATATTATCCCAGTCCATCAGGTCCGTTCCAAAATCAGATTTAGTATGTATAGCCTTTCCTTTCCTTTCTTCCCACTTATCTGCATACATAGGAAAATTTTCAGAATAGTACCTACAGGTATCTTCCCATTGTTCAATAGAAATAGATTTGCCATAGTGCTGACAGTAGAAATCGATGATAGTCTTACTACTTTCTATTCCATTAGGTTCTCTCATATCGGGTTTATATGAATAATCTATTGATTTTTTATTTCTCCATATCATAGTAATATCTCTACGCTCTTGTCCAAATTTTTTTCGGAAATTAAAAAGCTTATCCCCCTGTTGATAATCTCTACTGTCATCCTTGGTTATATAAGCGTCATATAGTCTTATTTTTATAGCATCAACATTATTAGAATCGTTGAGTATTTTTTTTCTTATCTCACCTTCGAATCGCTCATCAGCGTCAAAATAAAATAGCCATTCGGGGTTATATCGCTTTGCCCTATCTAGAAGTTTTTTTCTATTTGCCGTTTCTTCCCAAGCTCTTTGCTCACCTCTCCAATTTTTATTACTTATAACTTCTATCACAGACGGATGGGATTTAGCTATTTCGAGACTTTTATCAGTTGATTTATCATCATACACTATAATCCCATCAACAATTGAAGACATATGATCTAAAGAGTCTTGTAATATTAGTTCTTCATTACGCAACCTGGTCAATCCAATAACTTTCGATTCACCCAAAAAACTGTTCGATCTATATATTTTATGAGAAAAAAAACTATTCCTCAATAGCACATGAATAAAAAAGTTAATTCTTTCTATCATCGCCGTATTTTCTAGAATTTAATATAATTTCAGGATGAAACATGCTATGGGCATAGTCTTTCACGCCCTTAACCTGAAAAGATGCGATATTGTTGCGATTCATTAATACCTTATTAGATTCGTCAGACAATTCATCCACTACCACAATATCTATTTCGTAATTACCGTTTGTATAATAGCAAGGAATAGAAAATGAATACTCTATACTCTCACCTTTATCTAAGGGTGAGGCCTGATCCTGGTTTAAATTCCTAGTCCCAGTCGATAGTACAATATTATCAAAAGAGTCTCTGACACTAATACCCACATTGAGAGCCTTTATCATTTTAGCCGTTGAAACATTAATTATAATATCGAAAACTTTTTTTGCTATTATGACTTTTTTGTTTGCGCCGTCTTGCTTAGTATTAACTTCAACAGTAAGGTTAGGAGTTAGTACGGTATTCAGGTTTCGCCCTTCGTTATCTATATTATTTATGTCGTCAATAAATAGATTCTCATATTTTGAAGTAACACTGGAGACAGTATCATCTTCTATGATTTCACCTTTCTCTATTAGAACAGCTCTGTTACAAAAACGCTGTATTTGAGCCATAGAGTGTGATACAAGTATGACAGTTTTTTTATCATTCTTTAGTTTGGCAAAATAATTAAAACATTTTTGTTGAAAGGCAGAATCGCCCACCGCCAAAACCTCATCAAGCACTAAAATATCGCCCTGAGCCTTGATCGCAATCGAAAAAGCTAAACGAACCTGCATACCACTTGAGTAATTTTTTAATTTTTGATCCATAAATTCTTCAAGTTCGGCAAATTCTACAATTTCTTCGTACATTTTTGACACTTCTTCATGAGAGAAGCCCAATAGCGCACCATTAAGATAAACATTTTCGCGACCAGTCAATTCGGGATTAAAACCAACACCCAGTTCGATGAAAGGAACTAGCTTACCATTAACTTTTATTTTTCCAGAATCTGGTTCATATATTTGAGAGATCAATTTTAATAAAGTTGACTTACCCGAGCCATTACGTCCGACAATTCCAAAAAAATCACCCTTTTCAACTTTAAAAGATATATCTTTTAAAACTTCTTGTTTTTTATAGCCTTTTATTCCCTTTGTCCAGTTTAAGAAGGCTTGTTTAATCCCGCTCGCTTGCTCAATTGGCAGTTTAAAACTTTTACTAACATTTTTGACTTCCAGTGCAATTTCTGATTTTTTAAGGCTGTTCTTTTTTGATCTGACTGACATTTACATAATCTCCGCAAACTTCTTACTGTTTTTGCTAAAATACCAAGCTCCCACTCCGAATATTACAACCGTTAAGATTACTGGTATAAGGGCGAAGAAAATATTATCTTGAACACTCCAGGCCGTTGGTGTAGTATCTGGCGATATTAGGTTGTGACGAATGTCTTGAATGGTTTGAGCGATAGGGTTGAGCATCAATATTTTTTGGGCTTCGATACCTAAAACTTTAATATTTGCCACTTGTGATAAAGGGTATATTATTGGCATTGCGTAAAATACAACCTGAAGTAAAACCTCCCAAATGTGGCTAATATCACGAAATTTAACGTATAAGGTCGACAAAAATAGAGCGAATCCATAGGCTAAAACAAAAAGCTGAATGATACTAATTGGCGCTAAAAATACCCAAGAAGTGAATTTAACACCTGTGAATATAGCGAATATAACAACGACCATTAGATTGATAGATAAACTAATTAGGGCACTCATCATTGACGACAGAATAACTATGTATTTTGGGAAATTTATCTTGCGTAAGATATCGCCCCGGCCAACAATTGATTGCATTCCAACATTTGTAGCTTCAGTAAAAAAGCTCCATAGAGATGTTCCTAATAGTAAGATAATTGGATATTGTGGCGTGCCGTCGGTAATTCTTAAGAATTTAACAAACACCATATACATCACCGCAAACAGCATTAATGGCTTTAAAACTGACCACAATATTCCCAAGAATGAACCTTGATACCGCAATTTAAAATCGGTTTTTACGAGCTCATATAATAAAACTCGATTTTTCTTACTTAAAACTCCCATTTCTTTCATAATATATATAATTATATCATAGTTTAGTCACTATAGTCTAAATTTTTCACTTATATAGTAGTCTACGTTTTTGCCACTCCTAGAGGTAGACACAATCTTTAATTTCTCTAGCTCTTTAAGATCACGATAGGCGGTTTTTAAACTAACTGAACTCATGATAGAGTGAGATTTACCAGTTACTTTATTAGACGGATCTTTCAATAAGAGACCGACGACTTGTTGTTGTCGTGGATTCAAGTTAAGGTTCTTAACTTTGCTAGATAGGTATTTATTTTCTAACACTTTCCTGTCTATGTACAAATCAAATTCACTAATGGCTTGTAATATTTTCTTAGTTATAAATTCAAAAAAATAAGTAAAATCATTTTGATCTTGCTCAGCATATATATAACTCATCGCGTATTGATCTTTTGCGTTTTTTAAAGTACTAGAAATGGGTAAATATAATATAGCCCAATAGTCATTCCTTAGTAAATACCAATAGAATATACTCCTAGCCGTCCTACCATTACCATCGCAAAAAGGGTGTAGATATCCAATCCAGAAGTGTAACACGATAGCCTTAACTAGTGGGTGAACTGAATCTTCCGTATTATTAGCGTATTGAATCATCTCATCTATCTGTTCATTCAAGAACTTTTCGTTTGGTGGAATATGAGATATTTTCTGTTTATATTGAACTACAATTTCATCTTTATCAGCTCTAAACCTGCCCGACTGATTCGGTTCTTCAATAGCATTTTCTGTTAATATTTCTTGAATTTCTAATAGTAGTTCTCTGGACATTTCTCTATTCTTATAATCTCTGTCAATCTTCCGTAGCGTTTTATAATGATTTAAAATCATTTGCTCGCTTGCGTTCCTGGGTTTAATATTCTCAGCTAGCATTTTTTTGGCATATTTTGAAGATGTATCCGCTCCTTCAAGCTCACTTGAAGAAATCGACTCCTCCATTATACCTCTAATCATAAATCTATTTTTTTCCGAATCACTAAGTTGGATTTTATGGCCTATCATATTACCACCAGCCTTCATGTCAAACGTACGCAGTAGAGAATCAACCTTCTGTGTTCTATACGAATAAAAATACTCCCCGCTTACTGTTTTCACAGGCATTTTAACTGATTTAATGGTTCTAACCCATCTAGAAACTTGCCAAGATTCTTCAACCGTATAGCCCTCAACGGGTTTCCTATACTTCACTTTATCCCAATAAAGATAGTTATTTTCAGATATATCCTTAATAAATTCATCAAATTTTGGCATATTCATTAAATATTTCCTAAATAAGCTTGCTTTATTGGTGCTATTTATTATCGGTGAGTTTTTGATATAATATTTTTCTTGTTCATTCATTTTTATAAATATATCTTACCACAAACATAGGACAATGTCAATAAACTTCCTACGTTTGTCCATCATTGTATCTTAGATAGTACATATGTAATGACCAATATAGTACCTACGTATTACCTATATATCAAAAAAAACTGAAATATGTTAAAATTATAATATGAAAAAACTAATCACAATTATGGTTCCCGCCTATAACGAAGAGGCAGTTTTACCTCATTTATTTTCTCGCTTAGATTCTTTAGCTAAAGGCAACCAGGATTATAATTTTGAATTTTTATTTATAAATGATGGTTCTAAAGATAAAACCATGGATATTATTCGTAAAAAAGCCGATAAAGACAACCGAGTGTCTTATATTAATTTGAGTCGTAATTTCGGTAAAGAGCGGGCTATGTTGGCTGGTTTTGACTATGCCCAGGGTGATGCTTTAGTGATAATCGATGCTGATTTGCAAGATCCGCCGGAATTAATTCCTCAGATGATAGATTATTGGCAAAAAGGTTTCGACGACGTGTACGCCAAAAGAACTAATCGCGAAGGTGAAACTTGGCTTAAAAAATCAACCAGCAAGTGGTTTTATTCTATTTTGTCTAAGGTTTCTTCAGTTGAAATTCAACGCGATACGGGTGATTTTCGATTATTAGATAGACGAGCAGTCGAAGCACTCAAAACTTTACGCGAGAGTAATCGCTATACCAAAGGAATGTTCTCTTGGGTTGGTTTTAAGAAAAAAGAGATTACCTACGATAGAGATCCTCGAGCCGCCGGCGAAACTAAATGGAATTATGGTAAACTATTTAATTTAGCAATTGAGGGCATTACCAGTTTTACTACCGCCCCACTTAGAATATCAACTTTTGCTGGTTTCTTAATATCATTTGCATCCTTTATTTGGGTAGCTTATTTGGTCATTCGAAGAATATTCTTTAGTGTCGATATGAGTGGCTATACTTCATTAATGGCCGGAATATTATTACTCGGCGGAATTCAACTAATATCAATCGGAATAATTGGCGAATATATTGGCAGGATTTTTATCGAAACCAAGAATCGCCCGGTTTATTTAGCTCAAGATGTTAAGGAGTATAAACGTGAAAAATCTAAGCCAGTT
>RZZT01000050.1 GCA_010014525.1 Candidatus Saccharimonadota bacterium
TGGAACATGCCCTTCGTTCTTAACTCGTTTCTTGGTAAGGAAATCCACTGTAGTAGTCTTTTGTAGGAGGGCATCTCCGATGTATTTTTCATTTTGCAGTATCTTTTTAATTGTTTCCGCCCGCCATCTTGGTTTGTTTGCCACTGTTAAGATGCCATCCCTTTCAAGATCCCTGCCAATACCCGTTAGACTCTTACCTTCAAGGCATTCTCGATAGATACGTTTTATAATCTCGGCTTCTTCGGGAACGATGATTAAATTTCCATCTTCATCTTTCGTGTAGCCCATAAAACGCCCATGGTTGACCTGTACCTTTCCTTGTTGATATCGATACTGAAGTCCAAGCTTAACGTTTTGTGAAAGACTCTGGCTCTCCTGTTGGGCAAGGGAAGCCATAATGGTAAGTAAAACTTCTCCCTTGGCATCCATTGTATTGATGTTCTCTTTCTCGAAATATACCGATATGTTCTTATCCTTGAGCTGCCTAATGTATTTAAGGCAGTCTAGCGTGTTACGGGCAAATCGGCTAATGGACTTGGTAATGACTAAATCAATGTTACCCTCCATACACTCCTCAATCATGCGATTGAACTCTTCACGTTTTTTAGTGTTCGTACCGGATATACCATCATCCGCAAAGATTCCTGCAAACTCCCATTCAGCATTCTTCTTTATAAACTCTGTATAGTGTGCGACCTGTACCTCATAGCTTGAATTCTGCTCTTCTGTCTCTGTAGAAACACGGCAATAGGCAGCAACACGAAGTTTCTTAACTTTTTCTTTTGCTACTGTGTTTCCCACTCTTTTTCGAGCAGGAATGACAGTAATATTTTTCTCCGTCACTTTATTCCTCGCTTTCTATCAGATTGTATAAATGCTCCGCTCGTGCAAAGGGATCCACAGGCAGTTTATTACCTGTCTTATTCATCTTGAATCTTCGTTTGTACTATTCATATTCGTAATCTTAAAATATAAAATCACTAACAAAGCAACAAATAGCGATGACCAGAGGTTATCTATTAGACCCTCTATACTAGGCGCCAAGAACGAGAAATCCCAAACACCAGACATTACTGATATTATCTTCGCCACTATCAATACAAGAGTGATATTAATGAAATGAATCATTTTCTCAGATATCAGCTCTGCTTTATACAGACTAATAGCATCACGAAAAATCAACGATACAGATGCACTAAAAATTACAAAACAATCAACATATTGAATATCTAGATACTTACTCAACACTGAACTTAACAGAACTAAAATAATAAACGGAGGCATTAATCGGAATAAAAAATAGTTTAACCATTTACGATTACCAGAACTAACGAATTTCGACACAGACGAATAGTATATTGGATTCATAAAATGATCATATTCAGTAACTTGCGTTGGATATTTATTATTTATCGAATCTTTATACTTAACAACTTGAAAAACAGCTCAATAAATAGACTAAATAATAAAGATATAATGACAGCAATTATCGGAGTGTAATCCATATAGATATAATACAATGATTAACTACTTTTAGATAATCTAAAACAATCACCAAACATGGCGCCTACCATCAAAGACTGGTGTAGGTTCTTTTAAAAATTGAGTATTTTTGATGTAAATACTGAAGTTGTGATGATTATTTTTTGTTTTGTTTATTATACCTATTATTCGCTTCTTTAATTTATCCGAATTTATAACATTAACTACCGAGACTCCAGCGTCTGATTCAATTGATTTAGCAGTTATATTGTATATAACATCAAACTCTGGATTGATGTTATTAATCACAGCACTAAATTCGTCAATTAAATTTATTGTCTCAATCATAGATTTTTTCACAATCATACATTTCCCAAACAAATCGACATATGATCTAGTATCTACGTCAATTCTGATGTTAATTTCCAAAGCTGGCTTTAAATAATACCCTCTTCTAATATATCGACGACGATTCAGCAAAACTATTAACTTATTTCTCACACTAGGGATCAAGCATATCAACCTTTTTATCAATTCGACTATCAACTGGTTGTCTCATAGCGACAGTGGTATAGGAATATGGCGTAAAAGAATCTGCAAATTACAGTGATTAGGCTCAAATGAACAATTAACCAAGGTTTTGTACGCCTATGGCCTAAGGATTACTGAGCTTACGATAAAGCTCCACCATAGCCAAAGTATCCAATTCACAATACTTCAACAAATCAGCTAAGATTTTATCCTTTTCGGATGCACGGGCGCCGTCAAGCACAGCTTCCATCCACAATCTTTGGGCTGAGCCACCTTCTTGGATATTGAGTGTTTTATAAGATAATTCAGGACATAACACTGGCAAAACTTTCTTGATACTTGCACTGCCTTCGAATCGCGGATCGTCATACCATTTTTGTTTGAATGGAATAATCAAATCAACCACACGATCGTTAATCGCTTCCATCGCCTCTTTGTATTCTGGTAACATATCACCTAGTTCACTATTGCGGGATTTTTCGAAACCTTCGAACCATACAATGACCGAGCCTTCTGTCCCGATATCCTGAATAAGTTGTTCGGTTAGCGATCGCGATGGATCAGAGTTTTCACTATGTAAAAACTCGCAATGTTCAAGTTCAGCTTCTGGCGATCGTAAAATATGTAACGAATATTGCATCGGTACTTGTTGATATGGCCGATGTCCATCAAAATACGGGATCAAGCTCGACATTGTTTCGTAATCTAGAAAATAAAGCGGATATTGTAATTTATCCAAGAATTGTTTAATTTCATCGTGATTAATAATTGGCGCAATATCTTCTGGCCAGACTTTAGGTTCTGGCGGAAAGATATTTTCATAAATTTTTAACCATTCAG
>RZZT01000014.1 GCA_010014525.1 Candidatus Saccharimonadota bacterium
GGGATGGTGCCGGTGGTGGAGTTGTAGGCGTAGTCAGAGAAAGTATCGGCGAACATAGAGCTGAAGCTCGTGCCGTTAGTGGTGTTGAGTGAGTCGAATAGACCAGTTGGGATACCTAGGCCATTTGTGGCACCGTAAAATATGCGAGCAAAGCTTGAGTCCCAGCTATCTGGGAGCGAGGAGTTTCTGCGCATCATGGTTGTGAATGGGGTGTTGATGGAACGGAATTTATATTTGTTGGGGTTTGCGTTGGCACCGTTGTTAGTATTGGTCCAGAAACCGAATGCCTTAAACCAACCGTTAGCGGCGGTGCCATTTGGTAGGATAGTGATTCGGTATTCGCCGGGGGCTGAATAGATGTGTGGGATGCCGGCGGAGTTGCTTGCTCCGGTCCCAGAGACGGTTTGAGTAGCTCCTCCGTCACCCCAATCTATAGTCCAGTTGAATGGGCTTGGGTTTGAGGTTGGGATTAAGAAGATATTTGGAGTGGTGCCGGTTAGTCCGCCCGACTCGTCTAGTCTGGTGTTAATTGTGAAGGCGAAACATTCGCTCTGCCCTAAGCAGGTTGAGATGGTTGAGGCTGGGTTAGAGTGGAATAATCCAGGTACGTCGGCTGGGTTGTCTGGGGCGGCTAAGACGTTGTTTTTGCGAGCAAGAAAAACTCCTACGCCAGATAGTATGGTTATGATTAAAACTCCTACCGCCAAAAATGACCACATACCTCTACGACGAATAAACGAAGACTTCTTGTTCATACTAAACATACCAAAATTATTTAGAAATTTTGGTATGTGAGTTCCAAAATTTCAACCTCTCCCTTATTATAAATTATAGCTAAGCCCATATTAACATGTTTATGGTTTGAATGCAATAAAAACCCCAATTTACTTGGGGTTTCTATTTCGCAACTTAATCTAAGATTTTTTCGCCATACGTCGGCGCTCAATTGGGTCTAGATATCGCTTGCGAAGGCGCAAACTTTTTGGCGTGACTTCTAGCAACTCATCATCGTTAATAAAATCAATCGACTGCTCAAGACTCAAATCTGTAAATGGCGTCAATTGCACTGTTCCATCAGACGACTTACTACGCATATTGGTCAAATGCTTCTCTTTAACCACATTGATTTCAAGATCTTCTTGGCGGTTGTTTAAGCCCACAATCATACCGGCATAAACTTCAGTTCCTGGCCCTACAAATAGTTCCCCGCGATTTTCAGTGCTTTGTAGCGCGTAAGGAGTTGTTGAGCCTTTTTCAAAGGCGATCAACGCGCCGCTTCTAGTCGATTGAATCTTAGCACCAAGTTTTTGGTAACCGTGCGGCAAGCTATTCATAATAATCGTGCCCTTTGTAGCGGTCAGCATCAGGTTTCTAAGGCCAATCATCGCCCGAGTGGTAATAATATACGTCATTCGTGCTGCACCAGTCGGAAGATTCTCTTGACCACGCATTTCGGCACGGCGAGTTCCCATTTCTTGGCTAACCGCGCCAATAAATTCTGGTACAACCTCAATAGTTAGCTCTTCAACCGGCTCTTTCTCTTCTCCGTCTTCAATAATCGTCACCACTTGCGGACGGCCAACTTCAAATTCAAAACCTTCACGGCGCAAAGACTCAATCAAAACCGAAAGATGCAGCTCACCACGGCCCGAAATAATAAAGCCGATACCCTCTTCTTTAACCTGCAGTGAAACATTGGTCTCAAGTTCCTTTTTCAGACGATCACCAATCTGACGACTAGTAGTAAATTCGCCCTCACGGCCCTTCATCGGACTAGTATTTGGGCCGAGGTACATCGAAAGAGTCGGCTTTTCGACCTCAATTGTAGGTAAAGCTTCAGGATTATCGCGGCTAGCCAAAGTTTCGCCGATTTCGGCTTCACTCACACCTGTAATCGCCACAATATCACCGGCTTTAGCCTGCACGATTTCCTCGCGCTGAAGGCCGCGATAAGCAAATAATTTATCAATTTTAGTTTTGATTTCGGCACCGTCGCGCTTAATTAAAGAAATTGCATCACCGACTTTAGCAATACCACGCTGCACGCGCCCAATCGCATATTTACCAAGGAAGTTATCATAAGTCAAAGAAGTAATCAGCATCTGGAAATCACCGTTTTCATCAACCTTTGGTGCCGGAATATCGCTCAAAATCGCTTCAAAAATTGGCGAAAAGTCAGCGGCCGCTTCTGGATTTTCTGGCATCTCGGGCCAAGCTTTGCCGTCTCTAGCAATCGCATAGTAGGTTGGATAAAGCAGCTGCGAATCATCAACCGCAAGCTCTAAAAATAAATCTGAGACTTCGTCATTTACCTGAGCAATTCGGCGTGCGGGCTTATCGATTTTATTCACTACCACTACTGGCTTGAGACCAAGCTCTAACGCCTTTGAAAGCACAAATTTTGTCTGCGGCATCGGTCCTTCTTGAGCATCAACTGCCAAAATCACACCGTCCGCCATATTCAAAGTTCGCTCAACTTCACCAGAAAAATCGGCGTGCCCAGGTGTATCAATAATGTTAATTTTATAATCTTTGTAGTAAACCGAAGTTTGCTTGGCGGTAATCGTAATTCCGCGTTCGCTCTCTTGGTCTCCGCTATCCATCAACAGTGCCTTGCCCATTTCAGCCTGATTGCTACGGAAGGTATTACTCTGTTTCAGCAACCCGTCCACCAGTGTAGTCTTACCGTGGTCGACGTGCGCGATAATCGCCACGTTTCTAATTTTTGCTGGTTCCATTGTTCTCTTTTCTTTTAGACTAATAATTTAAAAACTTTGGTTATTTTACCATATTTTTAGCAGAAAATAAAGAGCTAATCCAGTTTTTATAACACCCCGATCTAGCGCAAATGATCATCTAGATAATCTTCGAGCGCGATTTTAGCACCCAATTTAAATAAGTGCGTATGCTGATGCGCCACCGATTTCTGTTCATTGGCAGAAGCTCGACCATAAACCGAATAGCCAAGCTCATCATATTTTTCTAACAATTCAACATAGTCCATCGACTCATCAAAATTAAAACCACCCAAAAAATCAGTGTGCCGCTTAGGCACAATCATCAAGTGGTTAAGTACGCTACAATTATCCCAAATTTCGTATTTAAACGCATTGACAATCACCCACATAGTAGAATTTTCCTCAACTATTTTGTTGAGGTTCTGATTGATTTCACAAAATGGGCAACCATTGGCCTGAGCTCGAAACTCTTTGTACCTCTCTGCATTTCCTCGACTGCGTGAATCTAATACCACCACTCAATTATAGCATAGGCATCATAAAACAGAAATTATTTTTATTTATTGACAACAGCCATCTAGTCTGATAAAATACTACATATTGGGTGATTAGCTCAGTTGGCTAGAGCATCTCGTTTACACCGAGAGGGTCGGGGGTTCGAGCCCCTCATCACCCACCAAGAGATTATACGAACTCGTCTAGATTTTACAGTCTAGGCGAGTTTTTTTGTTTACCCTACCCACCTCCTCGTATTGACAAAATAACACTTTTATGTTAAAATATTACTAATTTAGTACCTTAATTTGGTTATTTTAAGTTTTACCACCGAGTTTTGCGTGCTGAAAATTCTTAAGAAAGAGTGATAAAAAATGGAAATATTGTTATTAGTAAGCTTAGGAAGTTGGATAGGAAAAATCTGGAATATAACTTTTTATCTCCTGAAACTAGGTGATTTTATCACCTTAGAAATGCTTACTGGAGCAGTCGCAATCGCCCTTTACGTGGCGTTTGTGCAGCGCAGCAAGAGAAAAACTTACGTAAAAATATTGACAGTAATATCAATATTTTTATGGTTGTCAGTTAATCCTATCTTAAGCATGATTGGGCTCGTCGGGTTTGTGTTCACGGCACTTAATCTCCGGGCTATTTTGAAAAACCTCGGGAATTCATCAAAGGAACTTTACAGGCTGCTATAGACGAAAAGTTGAGAGACAAAAAGTCCGACGACGAGAACAAATCTGAGGACGAAAAGCCTAAGGATGGGGAGCCTGAAGGCGAAGATTCAGACCCCTCGCTAAACTACGAAGAAATGCTTGATAGAGTTCAGGCGATTCTGGTAGAAGCGGGTTTTACAGAGACATCTACAAAAAATATCTCTGCGGATCTCTTCAATCAACTGTCGGTCGTAGAAGAGCCCGCTATCGAGAAGGCTTTAGTAGAAAAAGATAGCGGTACGGCAGAAAAAATTATTAACGCTGCTGCAGTCTTCTATTTACTAACGAACGATAGGTCTATCATAAAGAACATGAGCGAAATAAAGAAAAAGATCTCTCATGTTGAGAAAACAAATTTGGCAATCTTGGAAAAAATCCGAGAAGCCATTAGAAAACTTTTTTAAATAACCAAAAACAGCAAAACCACTAGCGTTTTGCTGTTTTTATTTTATAACTATTGACTTTTATAAGTATTTATGCTATTATATGGCAAACTACACGGAGATTATTTTATAAAACTATATAAGAGTAGGTTTGGTATACGTAATAACTGTAGTCTAACTAGCCCTAAAAAGCTATGAGCTCACGAAAAAACATTTAATTAGCGAGGGTTGAAAGAGATGGAAGAAGGACATAAAAGAAAATATTACAGTAGAGGCGATTATAAAGCCTACCAAGAAGGTTACGCCAAAATAGATTGGGATAACGATAGTGGGCATAAAAAGGACCCAACGGTTGATGCCGTTAAGCTTGAAGACGCGCCCAAACTGTCGCTAGACGAATTAGACCAGAAGCGCCAAGAAGCGTTCGCTATTGGAGCCGAGTCAGATGACTTTCGTTTGTACAATGACGCCTACATCCAAAAGAAGTCT
This sequence comes from Candidatus Saccharimonadota bacterium, assembly GCA_010014525.1. Lineage (GTDB taxonomy): Bacteria > Patescibacteriota > Saccharimonadia > Saccharimonadales > Saccharimonadaceae > Nanogingivalis. The sequence goes on from RZZT01000014.1 coordinate 4,825, forward strand.
GATATTCTGGGCCAAATTGAGGCCGACAAAAAACAGCCTTTATTGGCGCTGGAGTATACTCCAGATAATGCTTTCCAACCATCCATAATAGGCCAAGAAGAAAATGATATAGAGCCACAGAAGGCCGACCTCAGCAGGAATTCCCTACTGGCGGATATAGCCAAAAAATTGGCTGCCCATGCGGAGAACCTAGCTAATCAACAAAATGTGTCCAAAGATACAAACACTCCTAGCCTGCTCGATGATATCGATGAAGCGATTGAAGAATCTCGCGATAAGAAACTTGAGCCTAGCTTGCTTGATACTATAGATGAGGTAATTGAAGCTAGCGGTGAGGATAAGGACAAAGAACCTAATCTGCTTGACACCATCGATGAGGTGATTAAGACCAACAGCGGGAATAATAACGACCCAACAAGCCCAGAAGCCGATAAGAAAAAACAAAGCTTTTTCAACAAAATCGGAGAGGTCGCGCTCAATAGTTACAGTAACCTAAAGGGCAAAATCAACGCATTCAACAATAAAATTGATACTCTTTCTATAAATCTCAGCACTACCATACTAGCGCGCCAGTATACGGCCACTATCAAGCGTGAACAGGCAAAAGAGCTGAAAAAAGCCGAAAAAGACAGCAAAAGTACAGAGGATAAAGAAGCTCAGCGCAAAAAGTGGCGAAACTTTGCCTTAGGCGGCATGGCCATATTCGGATTCACTATAGCTGGATTTACTGCGGATGCAATCAATGATTATGAGGCCAACAAATCTCACGCTTACGAACCACCACAGGAGCAGACAAACCCTAAGCTAGACAAAGAAGTAGCCGACCAGCTTACCGCCTACGAAAAAAGTCTACAGGGCAAGTAAATACTAATTATCCCCTTACCGCCTAAATACCCGCCACTCTGCGGGTATTTACTTATTCCGATAATGTTTTATACTACTTGACTTTCTTGCAATAATATGATACAATGAGAGTAGCTGCAGGCTGTAGCTATACACCTCAGCTAGTTAATTAAAAATTTGGTTAGGTAAAACGCTAAATGGCTATCCTCCATTTGGCTTCAAGATAGATGTTGCTTTATAATTTTCACAAAAAATATTGGCAGCATATCTTGCTGCCTCAAGGGGGAAATAAAAATGTTTAATACAAATATTTTTTGGATGATTTTTGCTGGATTCGCTGCTTTTACAACACTGGCAGCACTCTTAAGTAAAGGAAAGGTAGCACGGGCTGCAATTAGCTTAATTGGTATTGCCGTAATGACGCTACCAATTATTACCAGTCTGCTTTTAGTGGACTCACCGAAGTCGACCGTGGCACAGTTCAACCCAGAAACCGTCGCAATGATGGTCGAACCAACACCTTTAGCTGAAAAAGCCGAAGATGAAGGCGAGGAAGAACCAGTGCTAGCTGGCGCGCATAACGATGTAATTCCCCCAGTTTTAGACGACCGGACGGAATTAACTGGTTATGCAAAATTGTTGCACGCTCTTGATTTACCAGGTGCAGGTTTGCCAGGCTACATTACAGCCAATGGATTCCATAAGATTAATGGCTATAAATCATATAATGATTTTTATAAAGCTGTTAAGATTATGGCAGAAATTGAGGAGAAAAATCCTAACGTTAATTTTAACAGTATGGTGGCTTATGGCCGTAATACTGACGAAAATGTAGACGTCCAAGAAATGGTTGATAGCGCGCTAAGCGCAGGTCTCCATATCGAAGACGCCTTAGGGTTTGTAGCTAAGCCGCAAGGTGAAGTATTGATCGGATCTGGCTCAATCGTTGGCGGTGATGCCAATGGAGCTGGAACGGTCGTTGCTTATCCAACTGAGGTTGGAAAATCAAGTAATATTGTTATCAATATTTTCCCACCAGAAATGGTGGAAAAAATTGCTGACGAATACGGCGTTGAGTATAGCGCCAATAGCGAGCTTGCAGTAGTTGCAAACGATTTTATGGGTGTGAAAATAGTCCACGCTAGTGAGAGTGACGGCTATATTCAGCAGACCTTCAAAATCAAAAAGGTCGGCGAAAATACTGTCGAAATCATCACACTCGATGAAGCCGGAAAAGAGCTAAATTCTAATCGAGTGTGGGCTTCTGAAGGAGAAGCCTCTCGATATATAGAAGAGTCTACTGTTAAAAAATACATTAATGCAAGCAAAAACATAGATGGCAATACCATCTATGAGCCTTGTATAAATGTGAATCTAGGAATGACAACCAAGAAGACGTGGAAGAAAACTCCGCAGCCTCCAACGGTTGTAGTTCCGCCAAAAACACCTGAGACTCCGAAGTCTGAACCTACTCCAGAGCCGGAACCAAAACCTGAGCCTACTCCAGAGCCTGAGCCGGAGCCAGAGCCAGAGCCGGAGCCGGAACCTGAGCCAGAAGAACCTCTTGCTCCTAAAGAAGAGGAAACGTTGGAAAGCGGGATGCCATCAGATGTAGAAGTTGAAGATACAGTGGAGTCATCAATGTCCGAAACATCTGAAACGGCGCCTATTACCTCAGATAATTCAACCGAAATGTCTGACGAATTGGCAGAAGGTGCGGAATCTACAGACCATTCTAAGGATGTAGAAGAAGCAGCCTCCGATAGTTCTAGTGAGGAACCAAATGAAGGAATGGGCGAAAATCCATTCTCTTCACCAGATTCAACCGAGGAATCAGTAGAATTAGTGGAAGAGGTTCAAGAGGAATCAGCACCACAAGAACAACCGCAAGAAGAACAGCCTGCAGCAGCAGAAACGGTGGTGGAAGAGTCTACAGATTACGCACCGACTCCATCAATTGGAGATGACGCAGTATATGTAGAGGAATTACCCGCTCAAGAACCTGCTGCTCCAGTATTAGAACAACCAGTCGAACCTGCTGAAGAGGCCCCGGCTCCAGCCGAAACTCCGGTTCAAATTGAACCCGCAGAAGAAGCCCCGGCGCCGTCAGAAGCACCGGTTCAGGTTGAACAGCCTGAAGAGACCGTCCAAGACGCAGTAGCTTCTACAGCGGGCAAAGCGGCACTAATTGCCACCGGCCTCTCAATGAATTTGGCAAATGCTGCTGGATTCATTATCCGAAGAGGCTAAAATCTAACCAAACACGCTTTTCTAGGCGGGATAGGCCTAGAAAGTTCTTTATAAATTCCCTGTGTCGTTTATGACACAGGGTTTTCTTTATTAAAGAGCTTGTGCTTATAGACTAATTATTGTATAATACTTGACTTTATTTAAGATATATGATAGAATATAGGTAAACTAAAAGGAGTTTTAGGAAAATATGAAGAAAATATTAAATTTAATTAAAAATGCTTCGCTAAAAAGCAAATTTTTAGTGGGTGTTTTAACGCTTGGATTAGCCGTTCCTGGTATCATCTTGGCGTGGGGACCGGATCGCCCAACCTTTACGATGGAAAAGCCGGCAGATTACGTAACATTTAACTCTATCACCAACGCAAAAGGAAAATATTTCCACGGTGATGAGCGGAATTTCGTTCTGATTAAAGAAAAAGGCACCGGAGAATGGGTCAACCAAGTAGACCTACAACCCGGTAAGACATATGAGGTATTCAACTACTTCCATAACAACGCCTCAACAACCTTGAATGATGCCGAGCATAACTATGCGGGTATCGCCAAAAACGTAACTATGAAGGTTAACATCCCAGCAACTGTTACGGCTGGCGAAAAAGCACAATTCCTAACTAGTGTTTCTGCAGACAATGCAGCACCACAAACTGTTTGGGACCAAGCTTGGGGCCAAAACAATACTGGCGGACCAATTGGTATCCGTATTGTGCCCGAATCAGCTACTATCTATAGTGCCGGTAAGGTAGACGGCGCTAAATTGCCAGACGCTTTATTCTCAACTGGCACAAAACTAGGTTACGACAGCCTAAACGGCAAAGTGCCCGGTTGTCTGCCCTTTGCTGGATATGTTCGTTATGAAGTAACAACTGCTCAGCCAAACTTTGAGATTAGTAAGAAGGTTTCTAAAGCTGGACAAAATAACTGGCAAGAAAATGTATCAGTTGCACCTGGTGAAAAAGTTGATTATTTAATCGAATATTCAAACACTGGCTCAACTCGCCAAAGCGATGTCATCATCAAAGATAGTCTTCCAGAAGGAATGGCTTACGTAGCAGGAAGCAGCTTACTGGCAAACGCCAACAATAACTTTACTCCAACAAAGATAAGTGATGGTGTGGCATCTGTAGGCTACAATATCGGAACCTACAATCCAAATAGCAACGCTTTCCTACGCTTTACAGCTACTGCTCCAAATAAAGACCAAATTAAAGAATGTAGTAAAGATATAAAATTGACAAACACCGCTTCTGTAAGTACTACAAACGGTTCCAAAAAAGACACCGCCGATATCACAGTCAAGAAGGATTGTGAAACAGTTTCTAAAAAACCCGGCGTCTCAATCGAGAAAACCGTAAACGGTAAGGAAAAGATTACTATTGAAGCCAATAAAGAATTTACTTATGAGCTAGTCGTTAAAAACACTGGCAAGGTAGATTTGAAAGATGTAAGCGTGACTGACAAGGCTCCTGCGGATGTGCAGTTTATCAGCTCAGATAAGGGTGAAATCAAAGATAACGCTCTAAGTTACAAAATCGCTAAGCTAAAGGTTGGCGCAAGCGAAACTATCAAAATCAAAGCGAAAGCCACGAAAGAAGGTATTTCGGCTAAAAATACAGCCTGCGTAGATACGCCAACTGTACCTGGTTCGCCAGATGATTGTGACGATGCAGAGATTGAGACCCCTAAGCCAAAACCAGCTTATACTTGCGATGCGCTTTCAGTCACTAAGATAACTCGAACTAAGTTTGAGTTCAACACAGATTACACCGTAAAGAATACTGGTTTCAAAGGCGTGAAATACATCATTAAAGATGCAAATGGTAATGTTGTCACAGAAAAAACTGTCAATAATGGCACAAAACTAACTTATGAAAACCAAAATACTGGCAAATACACAGTTGAGGCAATAGTTATCACCGGTAAGGGTGAGGCAACTAGCCCCAAATGTAAAGGACAGTTTGAGGTCGCGCGAGAAGATAAACCTGGAATTTCAATCCAGAAGACTGCAAACGGTAAAGAGAACCTCAAGATTGACATAAACAAAGAATTCACTTATGAACTTGTTGTCCGAAATACTGGGAATGTAGATCTAAAGAACGCTGTAGTTACCGATAACGCACCCGCAGACGTTAAGTTTATAGGAGCAGATAAAGGTGAAATCAAAGATAACAAATTCACTTATCAAATCCCTACTCTAAAGGTTGGCGCAAGCGAAACTATCAAAATCAAGGCGAAAGCCACGAAAGAAGGTATTTCGGCTAAAAATACAGCCTGCGTAGATACGCCAACTGTAACTGGTTCGCCAGATGATTGTGACGATGCGAGCATCGAAGTTCCGCCAAAACCACCTATTGTCCCTGAAGAACCGACCCCAGAAGATCCAACTCCTGAGACTCCGCCGGAACTACCACAAACTGGTATGGCTGAATCCGTTTCAGCCCTAATCGGCTCCGGATCGATGACAGCAGCCTTAGGCTATTACATCGCTAGCCGCCGACGACTCCTATAGCTTGACCGCTTCCAACTTATTACTTGAAGCATCAAGTTAAACAAAATAAGCCCTATCTCAGGGGCTTATTTTTATTTGTCAGGACTACCGACGATTGGAATCCAAAAGCCGAACACGCTACCTCCGCTTGCTTTGCTTTTATAAATCACGTTTCCCTTATGAGATAAAACAACTTTTTTAGCTAGATATAGGCCAACCCCTGTGCCATCTGGCCGCTGCTGGCGAGCATTTCCTGCGCGATAAAACTTACCGAATAGCCCAGCTTGTTCAGCTTTTGGTACACCGATGCCGTTATCATCGACCCCGAACTCTAATTTATTGCCAATTTTAGCCACGCTAACAGTTATCTTAGTATTCGGCTTTGAGTAGTAAATAGCATTATCCACCATATTCATAATAACTTGACGGAGTTTATCAAAGTCAGCATATGAATCTGGAATATTATCCGCTATCTCTAGTTCTAATTTAAGCCCACGAGATTCAGCCGATGCGGATAAAATTTCAGATTCCTTAGCCACGATAATACCGAGATTGCCAGTAGTTTTGTCCAATACAAACTTACCGGTCTGCAGGCGCGAAACATTCAGAAAATCACTGACAATATGCACCATTCGTTCGCTACTAGAGAAGGCTTCAGACAGAAACTTCTTCTGCATTTCAGTTGTTTCCCCAGCATCGCCGTCAATCACCATCGAGATGTATCCTTTAATAGAGGTAAGCGGAGTCCTAAGTTGGTGAGACGCCATAGAAAGAAATTCATCCTTACTTTCATCAACTTTGCGCAAGTGATCATTGGCCCGCTGCAAATCTTTGGTAGCATTCTTAATTCGTTGCTCAAGGGTATTATTGATTTCATTAGCATTATAGATTGCTGTGGCCGAGCTAATGGCTAACATAAAACTATCGTAAGTCCGTCTCAAGGTGCCGATACTGCCCATTTTATAGTGAGACTTTCTGGGTTGGCCAATAAAAATATATCCGATTATTCGATCCCGCATCTTTAGCGGCACAACTAGATTCCAATTATGAGATTTGAACATTCGTGAAAGTTTATGATCCGACTTATTTTTATCTTTGGGCCAAATAAATAATACCGATTTTCTAGCCGATTTCCCTACTATTTTATCTAATATATCAATATCTTTTTGTGGAATTTTAGTATTTTTAGCTTTGCCAACCAATAAATCTTTTCCGCTTAATTCCATTTTAACAAAAAACTGGACGGATTTTGCGCCCAGAATATCGGCAGTATAGTGCGATAACTTATTGAGTAGCGGCTTGAGGTTGACACCGTGTTCTTGGTGCATCCTAGCATAGCGCAAAAACTCGTTAACTTTATGTTGACGACTGTACCGTCTATGCACAATAATACCTAGGGCCATTCCGGCTAGCGTGCCGATTGAAAAAAGCATAAGTTCCATAATTCTATTTTATCACAAAAAAATTGAAATCTCAAAGCAGTTGTGCTAAAATTAAGATAATGACAAAAATTGCTATTATTGAAGACAATACCGTGATCAATCAGATGTATCGGATGAAGTTCGAGGTTGAGGGTTTTGATGTACAGGTCGCCAGCAATGGCCAAGACGGCGTCAAACTGGTTAAGAAATTCCGGCCAGATATTATCCTGCTTGATTTACAGATGCCGGGGATGAACGGTGACGAAGCTTTGGCGCAAATTCGTAGCGAAGTTTGGGGCAAAAAAATCCCAGTAATTATCTTGACTAACACTGGCAAAGAGGAAGCACCGCAAGGGCTCGGCGCACTAGGAATCGAGGGCTATATCGTGAAGGCCGAGATGACGCCGAAACAAGTTGTTAGTCGGGTAAAAGAAAGCTTAGACAAAAATTAGCTTTCGGACTACAGACTGACAGTTAATTTATTTTGGCTTTAAGCAACCTAGATTTAAGTATTTAGGTCTTGCTGACCGTTTTTATCCGCCACGCGACGCGCCGCAATTATTACGTTATCAATTAAAGCCGCTACCGTTAGTGGGCCGACACCGCCAATCTTGGGGGTGATTTTTAAATCGTGGCGAGTTTTGCGAACCGATTCCGCCACATCGCCCTTAATGGTGCCATTTTCGCTAGTTGTGCCACAATCAATCACGACTGCCTTTTGCTTCAGCATTTCAGGTTTTATCAGTTCTGGCACGCCGGCCGCACTAACTACTATATCAAATTGGTTAAGCATTTTGGTCATTTCATCGCTGGTATTCTCATCAAAAACCGTTACGTCGTAGCCAGAATCTTGCCACATCTTAGATAGAGGCGCGCCGACTAGTTTACCGTTGCCAATAATTGCGATTCTCTGGCCTTTTAGCTCAATGTTATAACCGCTTATCAGCCAGTTTACGGCCGTAGCTGTAGCGGCGTCAAAATCGCCACCATTTAAGCTATCTACATCCTTTTCTGGGCTGATTGTGGCGAGGATTTCTTCCGTTTCGGAATTATCTAACCGCTCGCCAGCATGATTTTCTAGAGGCAGTTGAACAATTATCCCATGAATTGTCTCATTTTGATTGGCATTTTTGATTAGCTTCTGTAGCTCGTCTGCATTTGCTCGAATCGGCTCGACATCAATCAAAATATCCTCACCATAAGTTTTCTTCAAGCGAATATAGGTTTTAATCACTGGCGAATTAGACGCATAGAAAATCACCAGTTTAGGGAAAACTTTCCAGCTTTGGCGCAAATTTCGTACCTGTTTAACCTGTCGCTCTTTGATAAAATCGCGCAATTCTGCACCGTTTAAAATTCTCATATTTCTAGTGGCTCCTGTTCAATTTTTATACCGAATTTTTCAAAAACTTTTTGTTGGATTTCTGTGCGCGCCGCGGCTAAATCTGCATAATTTTTGGCTGAAATATTAGTCAAGACTAACGCGTTTCCAGAGTGCGGTCGCATACCATGAATCATTTTACCCCTCAATGCGGCTTTATCAATCATCCAGCCGGTTGCGATTTTATAATCGCCATTTTCAAGAGCAAATAATGGAATATTTTCACCAAATTCTTGGCGTAACTCTGAGGCTTTTTCGCTCGTGATAATCGCGTTTTTGAAGAAACTTCCACTGCTAGCAATTTCGTTCGGATTTGGTAGTTTGTTAGATCTAATTTTGACAACAGCGTTCATAATCTCCTGCGTTGTTACGTCTTCAAGTGCGATATCTCTATCTGTAAAATATTTCTCGATCGCGGCATAATATGGCGGCGTGGGCGGTTTTTTAAATAATTTTAGTCGCACAGAAGTGATTATGTATTTGCCGCTTGCGTGCGCGCGGAAAATACTGTCGCGGTAACCGAATTCGCAAGCCTCAGCGTCTAAGGTCTCAAACTTGCCCGTTTCCAGATTATACGCTTTTAGGCTCACAAAGATGTCTGAAGTTTCTTGACCATAGGCACCGACATTCTGAATCGGCAACGCGCCAACCGTTCCTGGTATCATCACCATCGCCTCGGCACCGCTCAAGTTTTTCTTATCGACAGCGTAATGCACGAACTTATCCCAATTTTCGCCAGCGCCAAGATCAAATTCAACGGAGGTTTCGTCTTCGTAGGCGATTTTTCGGCCCAAAATCTCATTTTTTATCACAAGACCGGCAAATCCGGCGTCGCCAACAATCGTATTGCTACCACCGCCCAAAATAAAAATCGGTAAATTTTGATTTTTTGCAAATTTCATCAGTTCCGGAATCTCGGCTTCATCATTTAATGTAGCAAAGTGCTGCGCTGCACCGCCAAGTTTCATTGTGGTGTAATTCGCCAAGTTGAGGTTTTGTTTAATTTCTAGCATTTTGTCTTTCATCAAAATGAGTTAGCCGATTAAGCTAACTCATATTTTAATCTTCAATGGTACACCCGGCAAGATTCGAACTTGCAACCGCTTGGTTCGAAGCCAAGTACTCTATCCAGTTGAGCTACGGGTGCTTACCTTGTAATTTTAGCATACTTTGCACTTTTTGTGAAGACTAGTGAGGG
>RZZT01000051.1 GCA_010014525.1 Candidatus Saccharimonadota bacterium
TGCGCCAGAAATAGTCGAAACAGAGATTGGAGCGCTTGCCGTCAGAGGTGTCTTTAGGACGATGAAAGAAGAAATTATTGCCGGCGGAGAAGTGACTTCAGGCAAAATTTATCCAGGTTTATTAACTCGTGTGATTCGTAAAAAAGAACAAATTGCCGAAGTAGAAGTCACAAAAGTCCAGCGTCAGCAACAAGAGGCTAAAGATGTGATTGAGGGCGAAATGTGTGGCCTTTCTCTAAAAACTAAAAAGAAAGTCCAACTAGAAATCGGCGATAAACTAGAGTTTTTCACGCGTGAAGTCGTTAGCCGAACTCTAAAATCGTAAGCGGTTTGAAACTTCAGCCGTGATGTGCTAAAATAAAAATAGATTAGAAAAGGAAAATAAATGTTTGAATTAGACGATAGATTTTTTGATGAGATTGGCTTGACTCAAATGCCAGAAGCTGAAAAAGATTCATTTAAGGTGCATATTCAAGAAGAGATACAGGTTCGTATAGGCGAACGTATTGCCGATGGTATGACTGTCGAAAAAATGCAAGAATTTGAAAATATTATTGATAATATCCCCGGATATGTAGTGGAGTGGCTTGTGAAGAACTCACCGAATTACACGGAGGATAATATATTCAAGGCACTGAAAACGCAGTCTTTTGGCGCTGGCGAAGAGCAGATTTTATCAGAATATGCAGCCATGAAGTGGCTATCCATAAATCGACCGGATTTTACGCAAATTATTGCAACGGTCGTTGATGAACTGAAGAGCGAACTGAAATCAAATACAGACAGAATTCTTGGTTAGGGCTTTGTAATTTAAAATATCACCCATCTAGGGTGGTATTTATTTTAAGTAGCCGTTTAGGAAGCTTTTAGCATCTGTCTGCTTGCCATTCGGCGTGATTAACGTTCTAATAGACAGATATCGGCCATCTTTAAATTTTATATCTAGGGGTGTTGTTTGTTCTGGTTTATTTGTGACACTAGCCTCTGTTATAATGCATAGAAAATTATCAATTCCGAGCTTAGTTTTTGGAAATATTTCGTAAGCTCGGACGCGCCTTTCGGCTTCGTCTGCAGTCATCTCGTGCTGGTCTAGCAAGCCGTCATTTTTGGACAATAATTTGCAGTACGTGGCTTTAGTGTCGTTTTGCGTGTTGGCACTCATTTTGCCGCTCAAGATTGCTGGTAGGACATTAGAGAGGGCTTCGGAGCCAATTTTAGCAGTAGTCTCGTATAAGTCGCTAGATTTTTCATCGCCACTTAGCGGGATAGTTTCTTGATAATAAACTGGCCCAGCGTCCATCTTGGCTGAAAGCTGCATAATTGAAATTCCAGTTTCTGCGTCGCCATTCAAAATCGCCGTTTCAATTGGGCTGGGGCCGCGATATTTGGGCAAAAGCGAAGGGTGTAGATTGATAATCCCGGGCGTGAATAGGTCGATAATCCTTTGTGGAATTATTCGGCCAAATGATACCAAAACGCCAGCTGGCTGATCGAATTGCTGAATAAACTCAACAGCTCCACTCATTTTTTGTGGCTGAAGAACTTGAATTTTGTGCTGTAACGCAATTTCTTTGACTTTCGGCATTGATATTTTCTGTCCGCGACCTTTTTTAGAATCTGGTTTTGTAATAACGCCGACGATATTATAGCCATCTTTAATTAGCTTATCTAAAGCAACGGCTGAAAATTCCTCTGTACCAAAGAAAATGATTGGTTTTTTTCTACTTTCCATTAGTATAATTGTATCAAAGATTGATCATAAAATCTATTATGAAGACTATTTTACTACAATATAATCAAAAATGGGAGAAATAAAAACTCAAGTGTAAAACTTAAGACTTTATTTAGTCTTCCCAAAGATCGTGGTTGTTTTTTATGTCTTTATCGTAATCTAGCGGTTGGAGCTCGCCATTGTCGTCTAAGGTATAAAAAGCATTTTTTTGGTCTTTTATGTGGTCGATGAATACAATTCCATTAGTATGGTCGATTTCGTGTTGCAGTACTCGTCCTAAAAAACCATCAGCTTTGATGCGGACTTCGTTTCCGTGAACATCTAGCGCTTTGACGCGAACTTTCTCGTGGCGGGGCACTTTTCCATAAATTCCAGTAATTGAGAGGCACCCTTCAAAATCTTCAACGATATTACCTTCAAACTTTACAACCTCGGGGTTGATTAGAGCAGTAAAATCTTGGTTAGTTTTGTCGTCTAAATCGCTACGAACAATGATAATTTTATACATTTTATCGATTTGTGGTGCTGCAATCGCTGCTGAAATCTCGTGTGGATGGGACTTTTCCCAGTCTAGGCTAGCCTCGACCATTTGATCAATAATTTCCAAAGTTTCATCCGTAATTACGTGAACACGCTCGGCTTTTTGGCGTAAACGCGCGTTTGGCAAAGTGAGGATATCTTCTTTTTTCATTAGGGTATATTGTAGCACTTTTTTGGAGATAGTTCAATCTGTCGCATTTTTGTACTAAATTGTGCCTAATGAAAATAGGAGATGTCCGATTCTTTTCACTACAATAAGCTCGGCGGGTCAATATCCACTCGCCAGTGTGGTTTGCTGGTAAATTCTGCGGCGATTTTTTGTAAGTCACCGCGTTTTTTGCTTTTAATTACAATTTGCCAGCGGTAAGTTTCGCCGATTCTTTCATAAAAAGCTGGGGTCGGCCCTAAAATTTGGATATTTTGACCGAATTTAACGCGAATTATGGCAGCTTCGGTACGGGCGTTTTTGATGGCAGAACGTTCAGTTTTATAAACACAAGTT
>RZZT01000015.1 GCA_010014525.1 Candidatus Saccharimonadota bacterium
TACTTTTAGTAACTACGCCCGCCGAACCGCCACCTTCGGACATAGCGGAGCAACGCTAGAAGACCAATTATTCATTAATGTATATTCAGTCAAAATTGGCCCCTCTGGCGCCCCTACAGACAATCCAGTCATCACCGCTGGCGCAAAAATCTACCCAACCTATAGTGCCTCCGCTCGCAACATCACCGCCCCTGTAGGAAGCTATACTTGGTACCGCACCGACGGCACTTCTTGCTCAGTCACCACCCCAACCCCAGATTGCGGTGAGCAAACCGCCAGCACTCTTGCTACTTTCCCTAATGACACCGAATGGACACCAGAAACTTCAACTGAGAAGGGCAATGTAACGTTCTATCCACAACGCATCACAGACATAAATATCTCAACAATCACCGTCGAAGATTCAATCTACTCCGGAGATGACGTCGCTACCTTTACGCCAACCACTTCACTAACTGAGACAGGCTTTACCTACATACTAGTCCCGTACGAAGGCAACTCTTACGACAATGATTCCTTCATCATCTCTGGCTCGACCCTCAGGCTGAACACGACCTTAAATCACTTAGCTAAACCAAACTACACCATCTACGTCCAAGTCACAGACTCTGATGGCAATACATTCCACAAACAATTCACCCTAAATGTCTCCCACGTTGAAATCCCTCCAGAAATCCTACCCCCATCCCCAGGTACGCCCTCAGCCCCAGATATCCCCATATCACTACCAGACATCACTGCGCCAAACACCGGCTATCTACAAATTGGCAACCAGGTTTATGACAAAACTAGTGTAATGATAGTACTCGCCGTGACAGCAATTGTTGGCGCAGGATATACCGTAAGTGTAATAAGTCGCAGACAAAAAGCGACTGCTAATGTTAGAGCTGCGAAACAACGTAGGCAATAACACATTACATTTACCAGATTTAGGCTATAATAATTAAATCCGCCCCAAGGATCAAGAAGGGCGGGTTTAATTATTTACAAGATACTGCTATTTTTCGCGGCTTACACTTACAGAGACTGTGTAAGTATCTTGGTTTTGACCAACGGAAATTACTTTAAATATAATTTTCCTTTCTGTGATGGATTTTATGTTTTTTGTTTATTTTTGCATCACTATACTTATATTATAGCATAAGCTATCAAAAATGTCAATAGCCAAGCGATATTTTGTAAATTTTATTGTGTTATTGTGATGCTTATGCTATAATAAACGTTGTAAATTAAACGAAAATAAATATGTTCAACAAAAAAACTATCAAAGATATTGAATTACAAAATAAAATCGTTCTCTTGAGAACTGATTATAATGTACCGCTGAAACAGCTAAAAGACGGCAGTGACGTTGTGGCGAATGATTTTAGAATCCGTAGTAGCCTAGATACTATCAACTATTTACTGGCGCAGAATGTTAAAAAAATTATCATAATTTCGCACTTAGGTCGTCCGCGAAGTGTTGAGGGGCTATCTGATGTGAGTGAGCTGGAACGAGCCGAAAACGGAACTCGCAAATACTCGTTACGGCCAGCGTTTAACCGCTTAACCGAACTGATGGCGGAGCAATACGGTGATGATGTCGAGACTTTTCACAATAATTTCCCAATGAATTTTCATTCAATGCCAATTTTTGCGCGGACTCGCTACACCATGCCGATAAATCAGGCGAATGATAATTATAAGATTGAAATGCTAGAAAATTTGCGCTTCTCAATTGATGAAAAAAAGAATTCTAGCGAGTTGGCGGAGGCTTTATTGCAGGTGAGTGGCGCGGATGTCTTTGTGCAGGATGGCTTTGGTGTGGTGCATCGAGCGCACGCTTCGACTGATGCAATTACGAAATTCGTGCCGAGCGTGGCCGGTTTGTTGCTAGAAAAAGAAGTTATGACTATTCAACAAGCATTTATGGACCCAAAGCGGCCATTCGTGGCAGTGATGGGCGGTGCAAAGGTTGGTGACAAGCTACCGCTGATTAACAGGTTCATCGAGCAAGCTGATAAAATTCTGGTATCTGGCGCGCTGGCAAATACGATTCTTTGCCACAAAGGCTATAATATGGCGAAAAGCCGAGTTGAGTCGGGTCAAGCTGATATTATTGACGATATTTATCGGGCGGCCGGTCAAAAAACAAACAATATTGATAATTTTATAATTTTGCCAAAAGATGTTGGCGTGGCGGATGAATTTTTATCGAGCAGCCAAAGGCATAATAAAGCGGTAGATAGTTTAAACCCAAGTGACATAGCTTTGGATATCGGCGAGGTTTCGATTACTGAAGCTGTGAGTTCCCTCGATTCAGCCCAGACAATTGTTTGGAATGGTACGGTTGGCTATGCTGAATTTGACAAATTTGCCCTTGGTTCGAGTCGGATTGCGCAGAAAATTGCCGAAAGAACTGCTCAAGGCGCTTTAAGCGTGGTCGGCGGTGGCGATACGTCATCGTTCGTACTAGACTGGCAAAAGAAATCGCCCGAGCCGAACCAATTCTCGCTGATTTCAACCGGCGGCGGCGCGGCCTTAGAATTAATGAGCGGCACAAAATTACCCGGTGTCGAGGCTTTAGAGGATAAGGCTTAAACTGGTTTTACAAATTAAAAATAAAATGGTAGAATAAGGGTAAGAAGTATGAACAAGAAAATTATCGTCGCTAACTGGAAAATGAATCTCGACATGCAGGAGTCGAGCCTATATTTGTACAAGCTTAGCGAAAAAGTAATTGTACACCGCGCGTTAGAGATAATTCTTGCTCCATCAATCTTTACTTTGCAGTCTTTGAGTTTACAAGTTAACCATCGCCAATTCAAATTAGCGGCGCAGAATTTTTATTGGCGTGATAGCGGTGCGTTTACTGGCGAGGTATCGATTTCACAATTAAGAGGAATCGTGCAATATGCGATTGTTGGCCACAGTGAGCGCCGACATATTTTTGGCGAGACAGATAAAGATATTCGAGCGAAGGTCGCGGCGACCTTAAGAAATGATATTACGCCAATTCTGTGTATCGGCGAAACATCAGATGAGCGAAACAATAATGAGACTAATATGGTTATCAACGACCAGTTAATTGGAGGCTTGGCAAATGTTTCAAGCGAAGACGTGGGCGGAGTGATTATTGCTTATGAACCCGTTTGGGCAATTGGCACGGGTGACAATGCTGTGCCGCGAGACGTTGAAAAAGCTGTCAGAACTATTCGCAGTCAGATTAGACACTTATACGGAGAAAAAGCTTCTAAAGAAATAAAGGTGCTATACGGGGGTAGTATTAACTCAGATAGTGCAGCTGATTACGCAGCTGTCCCAGGTGTTGACGGGCTTTTAATCGGCGGCGCGAGTTTAAACGCTGACCAGTTTACACAGATAATCGAAAAAGTATATAAACAGATAAAATAAAAGGCAAAAGATGAAAGATATTGATTTTGATGAATTAGATAAAGCGGTGAATCGATTCCTGAGCGAAGATATAGCCGAAAAAGTGCAAACTGTTGCTACGCCAGAAAAGACTGAAGATGTGACTGAGTATATCGGGCTTGCTGAAGGCAGGGATAAGCCGTTAGGCCGAACAGCCAAGGAGCTTCATAGTCAATCAGTGGCTACTGGCGGAGGCCAAGCTCCACGAACCGGGCGATTTATGGACATTATGCGTCCGAGCCAAGATAAGGCCGCGAGCACCTCTCCTGCGCGGAGTATCTTTGATGATGCCAATCCTCAATCTCAAACGCCTGCTATAGAAGCGAAGCCTGTAAAAAGCCCAGCAGATCTAGTTGAAAACCTGAGCGATAACCTTCATCAGCGACGAGCCCGAAAGCCTATATTGAAGGGTTTAAACGAGGAGCTAGAAGTTGCAGGCAGTATAAAATACGAACAGCCGGTTTTGGGAGCTGTGGAAATTGCAGAACTTCCTAAACCAACTTTAATGCCAGATTTTGACGCCCTGAAAGCCCAACAAGTTTTACCGGCTGAAGATGTATCAATCGGCGGTTTTAAAACGCAATCCGCAGCTAGAGTTGAGGCCACGGCGCTAAATAATAAGTTTGTCGAACCTTTTCTCACCACGCCACGCTTAGAGAAGACTGATTTGAACGATGAAATTAGAACTTCTGGTGTTCCGGGGTTGGTGCAAATAGAAGATGATGATGATATTCTGGTATACGGTGAAGCGCATGAGACAGTTCGCGAGCGTATAAATAGGCAAGCTATTGAGCGGGCTAGAAATGATATTTCACTAAGAGCTTCAGCCGAAGAAGCTAGAAATGTGATTGCCCCAGACACATTAGCAAATAATACTCGAGCTAACGCAAGCCATCTAGCGGAAGTTTCTAGAGGTGCTATAGTAGGCCTAAAAAATGAAACCAAGCAGCCAATAATTACAGATGAAGAGCCTGAAGCTCCGCTAACGACGCCTTTCCTGCCGAACGCGCGAGTAGAAAAACGGCCACTTGGCGTGACCCCGGCTTCCTATAGTAATTTGCCCGAAAATACAGAGTCGCGACTAATTAATGGAGCGCCTTCTGGAGAATCTAAAAAAACTGCCGATTCTAGAGGCTCAGTGCCTATTTTGAACAGCGACGAATATTCATCGCCAATTATAGCTCGACCAAAGAAAAAATCTGGCTGGACTATAGTTTTAGCAATTCTAGGTATCATAATTGTTGGTGCATTGGGTGGCTTGCTAGCTCGGTATCTGCTATTAGGCTAACGACGAACTTTCTACCTTTGTGGCGGAGCGTGCCTTTCACCAGCGCCCAATGTATGTTATAATAACACCTATGAATGCACAAGAAATCCGAAAAAAATACATACAATATATGCATGACCGCCAACATGCAATCGTCAAGCGCGCTCCAATTTATCTAGAGGGCGATTCAACAACTTTATTTACTGGTAGCGGGATGCAGCCACTTTTGCCATATCTTTTGGGCGAAACTCACCCCAAAGGCAAGCGTTTAGTCGACGTTCAAACTTGTTTTCGCTCGCAAGATATAGATGATATCGGCGATAATCGCCATACGACGTTTTTTGAAATGCTCGGCAACTGGAGTTTGGGCGATTATTTCAAAGAACAGCAGATTGAATGGTTTTTTGATTTCTTAGTCGGAGAAGTTGGCTTGAATCCAGCTAAGATTTACGTAACTTGTTTTATTGGCGATGAAAAATATGGGATTCCAAAAGACGAAACGGCGGCTAAAATTTGGCAAAAGGTTTTTGCGAAATATGATATTGACGCAAAAATTATCGAACTTGGTAGCGCAGAAAATGGCGACAAATTAGGCCTCCAAGGCGGTCGAATTTTCTTTTATGATGACAAAGAAAACTGGTGGTCGCGTGGCGGCGGAATTGAGACTACCCCACTCGGTGACCCTTGTGGTCCAGACAGCGAGGTTTTTTATGATTTTGGAGAAACCGCACACGATGCGAGTTTCGGCGAGGCTCATCCGGCTAGTGATTCTGGCCGATTTATGGAAATCGGCAACCAAGTGTTTATGCAATATAAGCGGCTCGAGGGCGGTAATTTTGAGCCACTAACTAGCAAAAATGTCGACTTTGGCGGCGGTCTAGAACGCATTGCGGCGGCTGCAATTGATAATCCTGACGTGTTCAAAATTAGCCTTTTGAAGCCGATTGTGGACAAACTAGAAGAATTGTCGGGTAAGAAATACGAAGCTGAAACCGAAAACATGCGTGTAATTTCTGACCACCTGCGGGCCTCGGTTTTTTTGATTACCGATGGCGTTTTGCCGTCGAATAAAGAGCAAGGCTATGTTTTGCGCCGTTTGTTGCGCCGTTCGATTTTGAAGGCCTTCAATCTGGGAATCGAAGATGATTTTCTAGAAAACATCGCACGGATTATCGCCAAAACTTACGCCGAAGACTATCCAGAAGTGGCTACGAATATCGCCAGCACAATCGACATGCTCAAAAAAGAAGAGAAGATTTTTCGCCAGACTTTGCGCAAAGGCTTGCGTGAACTTGGCCGATTTAGCGCGGACGGTTTGACCGGCACTGAAATCTTTATGCTCCACGATACTTATGGTTTCCCGGTTGAGCTTTCGGTTGAAGAAATCGAAAAGCAAGGTATCGATTTATCCGAAAACTGGCAAATTGAATTTGATGAAAATATGAAACAACAACGCGAACGCTCAAAAACTGCTTCAAAAGGTCGTTTTAAGGGCGGTTTAGAGGGCGATTCGCCAGAAATTTTGAAACTTCATACCGCGACTCACCTCCTAAACGCAGCACTTCACCAAGTCCTGGGCGAAGGCGTTAGCCAAAAGGGCAGCAATGTTACCGCTGAGCGATTGCGTTTTGACTTTACTTGGGGCGAAAAAATGACGTCAGAACAGATTAAGCAAGTCGAAGATATGGTTAATGAACAGGTTGAAAAGGATTTGGCGGTGACATTTGCCGAGCATCCGGTTGACTATGCCTTGAACGAGATGAAAGCAATTGGTGTGTTTGGTGAAAAATATGGTGATATGGTGAAAGTTTATGTAATGGGTGAGCCGGGGAAAAGGCCGTTTAGCGTTGAGATTTGTGGCGGTCCACACGTTGAACATACCGCAATTCTAGCAGAAGGCGGAAAACGTTTCAAAATCAAAAAAGAACAAAGCTCCAGCGCTGGTGTGCGGCGAATCAAAGCAGTTCTGCAATAGATATTAGCCGATTGCCGACTCTTGGCCTAGAATTGAGGCAAACTGTTTGCAAAAAAACCATAAATATTATAAAATGGACTCAAGATGATTTTTAAAACTAAACAAAAAACTGATAATTATCAAGATGAATATATTGTCGCGCTTGATATCGGTACTGAGTTCGTCAAGGCGTTGATTGCGCGACTTGAGGGCAATGACATTAAAATTGTCGGCGTAGGGCGTGCGCAACAGGAATTGTCAGACATGCACTCGGGGGCGATTGCTGATATTGCCGGCGTAGTGCGGAACTGCGAAAAGGCTTTAATTGAAGCCGAAGAGCAGGCGGGACTGCAAGCTCACAAAGTGGTGATTGGAATCGCTGGCGAACTGGTTAAGGGTGCTACTAACACCATTCGTTATCGCCGACCGCAACCAAACCGGCCGCTAGACGAAGACGAGATGTCGTTTATTATTGATAAAATCCAAGAGCGAGCGCAATTCAAAGCTCAGCGCCAGATTCGGTTAGAGACTGGCAATGAAGACGTTGAAGTTAAACTTGTCAACTCGGCGATAGTTGGGATTCATATTGACGGCTATAAAGTGTCAAATCCGATTGGCTTTCAGGGCAAAGATGTTTCGATTCAGATTTATACAGCCTTTGCGCCGATGGTTCATATTGGGGCGCTTGAGCGTGTCGCGGGTGAGCTTTCACTTGATCTTTTGGCGGTAGCGGCGGAACCTTTTGCTGTGGCGAGAAGCGTCATTGGTACGGATTCAAGCAGCAATTTTACCGCTATTTTAGCCGATGTTGGCGGCGGCACAACCGACATCGCGGTTGTGAATGATGGCGGTGTAGAAGGTACTAAAATGTTTGGCATTGGCGGGCGAAGTTTTACTCATCAAATTGCGAATGAACTAAATTTATCTTATAAAAATGCTGAAAAATTAAAGTTAAACCTTTCAAATGAGAAATTGAAATCAACTGTCGCTAAAGAAGCGATGGAAGTTGTAGACAAAACACTTGACGTGTGGATTTCGGGTGTTGAATTAGCCTTGAGTGAATTTGACAACGTAGACCATCTGCCGGGTAGGCTCTTGCTGTGTGGTGGTGGTGCTAGCCTTGAGGCGGTAAAAGATCGGCTAGAGAATACTGATTGGTGGAAGGATCTGCCGTTTACTAAAAAACCAATAGTCAAACACGTAAAACCGGACGAGGTCACTGGAATTGAAGATGAATCTGGCAAAATTACCGATCACACATTTATTACTGCTATGGGCTTATTGCGGGTTGGATACGACACTTATGTTGGTGGTGAACAAGAAGATTCGTTTAAAGATAAATTAAATAAAATTTTACGAATTTAAGAGGTAAGATATGAATAAAGAAGTGCTATATATCGACAATGAAGATGATATAACAGATGTCATAAATAAAGTTAAACAAGCTAAAGAAAAGATTGTTGCTTTGGTTCCACCTAAGAATATTGGAGTTTTGCGTAGCGCAGTAAACCTGAGACTCTTAGCTCGTGTTGCTGAGCAAGCTGATAAGCGCGTGGTGCTGATTTCTAATAACTCTGCGTTAAAAACTATGGCAGCTACAGCTAGGATCCCGGTAGCTAAAACTTTACAAAGTAAACCTGAAATTCCAGAAATTGATGCCCTAGAAGTAGACGGCGAAGATGTAATTGACGGCGAAAAATTACCTGTTGAAGCGTTCATGAAAAAAAATCCATCAGAAGAGGATGAAATTCTTGATGATATAGATATTGATGACAACAAGTCTTTTAGTAAAAAAGCGCCGAATACTGGTAAGAAAAAAGGTAAAGCCGGCAAAAAGGTGCCTAATTTCCCTGATTTTCGCAAGAAAATGTTTTTGATTGGTGGGGGTTCACTAATTCTAATCGGATTTTTGGTCTGGGCAATTTGGTTTGTGCCAGCCGCGACTATTATTATTAACGCGCAGACAACCGTAGCGAATGTCCGAAGTAAAGTTGATTTAACAACTGATGAGAAGTTGGCTAAACCAGAGGACGGCGTATTGCTTTCAAAGGCCGAATCTATCAAGAAAGAGTCAGAAGTTTCTTTTGATGCGACTGGAGAAAAGCAGGTTGGCGAAAAGGCTAAGGGTTTAATCACTCTCTCCCAAAATACTGAACAAGCCGGCGTGCCTATTAAGTCAGGCACAGGCTTTTCAAGCGGTGATTGTACGTTTATTACTATTAGTAGTGTTGTGATCCCGGGGGGCGATGATTTTTCTGGTGGGCAAGCTCGCGTTCCGGGTACGATAGAGGTGTCGGTCCAAGCACTTGATGTTGGCGAACAATGCAACTTATCGGCTAGGACCTACCTTTCGCCAATTGGTATTGTGACTGCTCGTGGTGGAGTTATGTCCGGCGGTAGCAAGAAAACTATCAAGGTCGTCACAGAGCAAGATGTCCAAACTGCCAAGCAAAAAATGGCAGATCAAAAAGACGAAAACGTTAAATCTGAGCTAGTCTCTAAATTTGGTGACTCCTATAAGATTATTGACGATAGCTATAGTGTAAACTACGCAGAAGCCTCGGTTTCGCCAAAAGTTGGTGAAGAGGCGGGGAACGGCAAAGCATCTATTAAGTCTGACACAACCTACACGCTGATGGCGATAAACAAAAAACAACTCACTTCATTTCTTGAAAGCGAAATAAAAGGCCAATCAGATAAACTAAAAGAACAAAAAGTTTACCAAAATGGCGTAGATAGCGCGGCATTCTCTGATTTTGCCTCTGGTGACGGCGCTACTAGCTTAGTTGTAACCGCTAGCGGAAAAACTGGTCCAAACATTGACGAGCAGAAAATTAAAGACCAGTCTAAAAAGAAACGTTATGGTGAAGTTCAGTCTCAGATCAAATCAATTGACGGCGTAAAAGATGTTGATGTTAAGTTCTCGATCTTTTGGGTGCGAACAGTGCCAGATAACGACAATAAGATTAAAATAGAATTTACGGTTGACGAATAAAATGGCAAAAAATCTAATGGCTTTAGATGTTGGGACGCGTAGAATTGGCGTGGCTCTGGCGGATTCTAATATCAGGATTTCTGTGCCATTCGATACGATAGAGGTAAACGAAAAGACTCATTCCGAGATTACTGATATAAATGAGATAATTGTGCGCGAAAATATAAATATTTTAGTGGTAGGTTTGCCGCGCAATCAAAGTGGTGAAGAAACTTCTCAGAGTGAATATACTAAGAAATTTGCCAAAAACTTTGAACTTTCGGTTGATAAAATCGTATTTCAGGATGAAAGCTTGACGAGTGTTCAGGCGGAAGACCAGCTCAAAAGCTATAAAAAACCATATTCCAAAGGCGACATTGATATGACCGCGGCAGCAATTATTTTACAAGATTATTTAGAGGAGAATTTTTAGTGGAAAAGCAAGCAACCCCAGAGCAGGCCGTAGAAAATATCAACGAGCTAAAATCTAAACGTAGCTTAGGCAAGATTGTCTCGTTCATAGTTTTAGCTTTGATTAGCTTCATTGTGGCATTTGGCGCAACTTTTTTTATCGTTTATCGCCAAGATATAAGATACTCTGCCTCTGGTGAAGCCCAGGACTTCGAGGTTAAAAGTGGCGAAGGTATTGAATCAATCGGTCGTAGGCTAGAAGATGCGTCTTTGGTTAGGAACTGGAAATCATTTAGATTGTATACTATCTTGAATGAGCAAACTAATATTAAAATAGGCCATTATCTATTATCACCGAAAATGACAATTCCAGAAATCGTAAGCACTCTAAACGAGGGCCGCTCGCAAGTAATTAGCTTGACATTTCTGCCCGGTGGCACTGTTCAAATGGCTAAAAACGTGCTGGTAGAAGCTGGTTTCGATGAGTCAGAGATAAACTTAGCCTTAGATAAAGATTATACAGCTGAGTTTCCGAATTTATTTATAGATAAGTCTGCCGAAGCTGATCTAGAAGGCTATATTTATGGCGAAACCTACAATTTTGAAAAAGGCGTAAAAGTAGAAGATATTCTGCGCAGGGCGTTTAAAGAGATGCAAGACGTGGTCGTAAAAGAGAATCTAAAAGATAAATATGCTGAGCAGGGTTTAAACTTGTATCAAGGGATAATTTTGGCATCAATCGTGCAAAAAGAAGAGCCGCATATTGAAAATCAAAAAGCGGTTGCTCGGGTGTTCTATAACAGGTTAAGCCAAGGGATGAATTTGGGGTCTGACCCAACCTACGAATACGCAGCCGTCAAGCTTGGTTTAGCTAATCCGCGGGCGCAATATCACTTAGATTCACCGTACAATACGCGTATCCATAGTGGCTTAACACCTACGCCAATCGCTGCTCCGGGCGCTGCAGCACTACAGGCTGTGGCTGAACCAGATGATAATGATTATCTGTTCTTTTTAAGTGGCGATGATGATAAATTATACTTTGCCACTACTGATGCTGAGCATCAGCAGAACACCTTTCAATACTGCCAAAAAAAGTGCTTTGCGCTGTAGGTTTTCCACAGTGCTCAAGCTAATAAATTAGCTAAGATATTGACTTTTGGTCCAAAGTTTGATATAATTAAGAGGTAAATCAGTTTAGATTTTATGTTGTTTTAGGCTTAGAAGACCTAAAATAGATGTGGAGTTAAAGTCTAGATTGAGGAACCTGCCAGAAACTGCTCAAAAGGGTATACGATTCTCTAATATTAACTAATAAAGGTCGACACCATACTCATTTCTAGCTCAAAGTTAGAAAGGCGAAATTACGGTAGTAGCTAGCGCAGTAATGTGCTATGCAGGAGAAGGATTATTCGTAATCAAGAAACCGTGGACCTTGGTTCACAAGATGTCGAAATTATTCAAAATCGACACCAAACTGCGGGAAATTCCCAAACTAAATTAGATATTAAGAAATTATTCAATAAAAAATCGGTAATTATTTATTCTAGTGTATTCGTGGCCTTAGTCGCAGGCGTTGCTTTGGGCTTCAACGCCCTAAAAATTACACCAGAATTAAACAATATTACAAACAATTCTGATACTGTATCTGCGAGCGCGCCACAAGTCAAAGTGGCTTTAGTGGATAAAACAGTAGAGGCTAGCGTGGTGGCTGGGCTAGCCGAGACCGCTAACTTACCGGTAGCTGCTAATGCGGCTGAGCTATCTGTGTCTTTATCTGTAACGCAAAACCTATCTCAGGACGGTAATATTGCGGTTATTAAGCCTCAAGCCCTAGAGGCGGTTATCGCGAACCAATCTGTCAAACATTATACTATTGCAGACGGCGATACCTATGACTCTATTGCCTCAGCTAACGGCATTACCGCTCGAACAATCAAGTGGGCTAATGGTATTAAAAATGACGATATAGAAATTGGTAAAGAAATTAAGCTTTTGCCAGTTGACGGCGTAATATGTACTGCTCAAGAGGGCGAAACAGTTGGTCAACTAGCCGAGAAATACGGTGCGAGTGCTGAAAGAATTACTTCATTCAACGGTCTTGAATTAGTGACAGATTTAAATGGCCGTGAATTGGTGATCCCCAGCGGTACCTTGCCGGAAAAAGACCGCCCAGAATATGTGGCGCCTACAGTGGCTGCGGTAACCACAACGGTTACGGGATATCAAGGTGGCGGGTCTGTCCAATCCTCTTATAGGTCGAATCTTTCGGCCTCGGTGGGAAATAGATATGCTTATGGATATTGTACTTGGTGGGCATATGAGCGCCGTGCTCAAATTGGTCGCCCAATCGGTAGCTTCTGGGGTAATGCGACCTCTTGGGCCTCTAGTGGCGCGGCATCTGGATTCGCTGTTAACCGTACTCCTGCAGTGGGTGCGATTATGCAAAACGGTGGTGGTTACGGACACGTGGCTGTTGTGGAATCTGTCGACGCGGATGGCTCAATTGAGATTTCTGAAATGAACGGTCCTGCTGGTTGGAACGTGATTGCCCGTCGAACAATTCCTGCTGGGTCTGTCGGCTCATACAACTACATTCACTAAGATGAATTAAGCAATTATCAAGCGACCTCAAAACCGGGGTCGCTTTTTTGTTTGAAAAATGTTATTATAGGAATAATATGTTTGTAGATACAGCGAAAGTTTTTGTTCAGGCGGGTCGTGGCGGCAATGGTGCGGTCAGTTTTCGGCGTGAATTATACATAGAAAAGGGCGGTCCAGATGGTGGCGATGGCGGTCGTGGTGGCGATATTATTTTTAAGGCGTCCAAAGATTTAAATACGCTTTTGAATTTTCGCTATAAGCCAGAATTGAAAGCTAAGCCGGGCGGAAATGGTTCAAAACGCGACAAAGCCGGTCGTTCGGGGGAAGATTTAATCGTAAAAGTGCCGGTCGGAACTCTAGTTAAACGCGATGGTCAGATTCTGGCAGATTTAAGCAAAGATGAGCAAGAGGTGGTGATAGCTAAGGGCGGCGACGGCGGTTTTGGCAACGCGCACTTCAAATCGAGTGTTCGCCAGACGCCGCGCGTGGCTGAAATGGGTGAGCCAGGCGATACTTTTGAAGCAGAATTGGAGCTGAAATTATTGGCGGACGTTGGTTTGGTTGGCTTTCCGAATGCCGGCAAATCTACTTTTTTGAGCGTGGTTTCAAATGCTCGACCGGAAATTGCTGATTATGCTTTTACTACTTTGACGCCAAATCTGGGCGTGGCTGAAATCGACGGCCAAAATATCTTAATTGCCGACATCCCAGGGCTAATTGAGGGCGCCAGTGAGGGTAAAGGCCTAGGTGATGCCTTCTTGCGCCACATTGAGCGGACGGCTGTTCTGCTGCACCTGATTGACGGCTATGAAGATGAAATCGGCGAGCGATATCAAACCATTCGTAGCGAGCTAGAGAAATATCAGCCGGAATTATTGGATCGACCAGAGATTATCGCTTTGACTAAAACTGAGGGTATGGATGACGAGCTACTCGGCATGCAAATTGATGGCGTGCGAGCGGTGGCTAGCGAAGATGCTAAGATACTAGCGATTTCTTCAAGCGCTCATCAAGGTCTGAAGGAGGTTCTGCGAGCATTACGGACCGAGATTGATACCACTCGCGCCTTAGAGGCAGAAGCTGCTGAGGCTGAAGAAGAGGAAGACGAAGGCTTGCCTGTGATTTCGCTTAGTCAAGAGGAGATTAGTAAATCTTGGACGGCTGAGTATGACAAAGAGCGAGATGTTTATGTGGTGAAGGGGGATAAGATTGAAAAATTTGCTCGGCGAACTAACTTTATGAGTGTGCATGGCGTGAACCGTTTGCGTGACATTATGCGCAAAATGGGGATTGACCATGAGCTGCGGCGCATTGGTGCTGTGAATAATTCACGGATTATGATTGGCGCGCAGGTTTTTGAGCTTGTGGATAGCCGGTGGGAAGTTTAAGCCAGAGACGATATATAAAAACTCGGCGGAACCACTAACCCGCCGAGTTTTATCTTCTACTCGTATACTCACATTATATCAATAAACACAATCAAATCTCAAATAAACCTT
>RZZT01000052.1 GCA_010014525.1 Candidatus Saccharimonadota bacterium
TTGCGCTCATCATTTTCCGCTACGTCATCTGGTATACGCTTCCAGCTAATGCTGTCGCTAATCTTCGACTCGCGCGCTTTCTTGATCCAGCTAGCGATAGACTTTTGGTTAGTGAAGATTAGGTCTTCAATGTTTGGAGTATTTTCATTCTTGTATACGATATGATTCTTCTGGCTAATTGCTAATACTCCGATTTGTGAACTATCTAAAATTATGTTTAAAGGATTGGCAATTTTCTCGGCGTTGTCATCTGTTGTTTCGGGCGTAACATCTAGGCTGTAGATGAACCTTAGGACATCGCTAAGTCCAGTTTCTATATTATGCTCAGAATTAAGATCTGGAGCTTTGTGCGTGTTGCCGGATCCGCTTGAGATTTGCGACATTATATTGAGTATATCGCGTTGTGGTTTGAGTACTATGGCCTGCACTGTCCATAAGACTAGTCCAGAGACCAAAGTATGTGCCCCGATTGCTAGCCAGAAGTTTAAATCTGTGGCTTGGAGGTCGGTCAGCGAACATAGCATTACGGCTAAAAATAATGCACTAAAAATTTGAAATAAAAATAAATTTAGAATAACTTTGTTTCTAAATTTAGGCCAATATTGGCGAATCTTTTGCGGATTGTAGTCTATCATAATCTATATTATAAATCAAACCATAGGCGTAATCAATACGACTTTTGTGGGCCTCGGCAATATTTTATTCCCAGCTTACGCTGCCTGAATGATTTGGCACTGCAGAAATCCAAGTTTGACCTCTGTTAAATTTGATAGGTTTTTCATTTGAATCTTTAAAAACCAACGGTGAATTCTCACTATTTTTACTCCAAAATCCGTTAATTACCTTTCCGTCAATGAAAAACACTGCTTCGCCCTGCCCTAATGTTTGGATTTGGTTGTGATAACCGTCGCTTTCTAGAGACATATCAACTTTCATCGCAACGATATTTTTTGGTGAAATCTGGCCCTTTTCGCGATCGTGATGCGGCGCGCCAGCCAATGACCTATCATAATTTTTTGTTTCTGAATTGTACACATAGCTAGTGCTATATGTGGCGCTACTGAAATCGATGTAAACATTGGTGGCCGCGGCATATTCTTCACCTTCTAAGGCTTTGTCTTTCCTTTCAAGCGGTTGAAAGTTTGACGAGTTCCAATTATTAGACTGGTGAATTGTTTCTAGATTTTTAAAATTAGTGTAAACATTATGCGGTGCGTATCTGTCGGTGGAACGCCAAAAAGTCCCAGCGTTGAAAAATTGGTCGATATCTTTGTGCTGACCGTCTCGCATCCGTTGTAATGCGGCGTACGATCCGCCAACGTGGGCTAGGGACGAATCAAAGCCACCCGCCCAATCGATATAGTATTCGCGCACGCTACGCACTGGGCCGATTAGCTCTGGTGACTCATTTTGATATAACGCCAAAAAACGTGTAATTCCAGCTTCGGCAATCGCTTCAAAAACTACGCCAGCTTCTTGTAGGCCAGATTGTGGCCGAGCGTTTGGTGAGTTTTCAATCATCACGCCAACGACTGCTTTATTAGTCGACTCTTCAGATTCAACTTCTACACCAGATAATTTGGAGTAATATTTTTGCGGGGGCTTTTCGGCCTTTGGTTTTTCAGTGACGCGCGGTGTCTCATCTGATTTTTGACTAAAATTTTGGTATATTAGCCAGCCACCAACACCAATGGCTATTAGTAAAACGGCTAAAATTAACACCGCAGATTTCTTATGCGCTGAAATCCAGTGTCCAATACGTGCAAATCCTGTGGTTTTTATATTCATTGGTTACAGTTTAACACAACTGTTTTGCTTCTTGCAAGCGTGCGATAGTTTCGGTTTTGCCGAGCACTGCCAAAGTGTCGTTTAACTGTGGCGAAAATGGTGCCCAAGTTGCTGCTATTCTGATCAATTGGAATAATATTCCGGGTTTGGTTCTAGTTTTTTCTAATAAATTATTCAGCAGGTTTTGAATATTCTCTGGGAGCCAATCTTCTGCTGGTAAGCTTTGGAAATCACCAATGGTGGTCGCTAATAATTCATTAATTTCAGTTTTTTCTAGTTTTTTTAGTTGCTTATTGGTTGAAACCATTTCGAGATTCGGTACGGGCCTAGTGAAAAAATATTCACTAGCGGCCGGCAGGTCGGCGAGTGTTTTGAGACGATCCTGAACTAACGCAAGGACTTGTTTTTGTTTTTCGGGTGTAGCTTTGGCACCAGCTTCACCCCAAAAAATCTTTATTCGCGTAAATAAATCGTCAAGCTCCAAGCGGCGAATCCATTGACCGTTGAGCCACAAAAGACGTTGCTCATCAAACCGTGCGCCAGACTTTTGCACGCGGTCGAGCGAGAATTTTTCAATCAACTCCTCTTTAGTGAAAATATCTTGCTCAGTACCATCATTCCAGCCAAGTTGGGCTAAGAAATTTAACATCGCTTCTGGTAGAATCCCTTCATCACGATATCCGGAAACACTTTTTGCACCATCGCGCTTACCAAGTTTTTTGTTACCGCTTGGCGCTAAAATATGTGGCACGTGAGCCAAGACCGGTGGTGTAATTTCTAGCGCATCGTAAAGAGAAAGATATTTTGGCGTACTAGCCACGTATTCCGCACCACGAATTACGTGAGTGATTTGCATTTCGTAGTCATCAACAATGTGCGCAAAATTATACGT
>RZZT01000016.1 GCA_010014525.1 Candidatus Saccharimonadota bacterium
ACTTGAAGGTGGTGGTGTATACTGCCTAAATAACTAATCATATTAGTTAACTAAAATAAAAGACCCCGATAAAGGGTCTTTTATTTTAGGTTCTTCTAGTCCTTGAATTAAAATCCGCAAAATGATTTAATGTATTTATGGATAAAGCCCCAGATGAGCAATCAGATAACCTAAAGAATCAAAGAATCTTGAGCGAATATCAGGCCGTTCGTGAGTCTAAAATTAAAAACGAAGAAAAGATGTTCGGCGTTTTAGCTCTGGTACTTAGTTTTATGACTTTCGGAGCCGGCATTCCGAGTGGGGCGGTGGCGCTCTTTTTTGCCAACCTCGGCTATAAACGTGGTCAAAAATTTGAATATGCGGTCGGCCAAAAGTCTAAACAAAAAACTTTAGCCTCTTTAGCAATGATTATCACAATCTTCGGCATAATATTTTATTATATTACTTCTTTCGGCGATATTACCAAGACGCTAGATGGATTACCATACTGATTTGTGCTAGAATAGATTTATGAAAACACAGATTGTGATTTTTGGCTTAGCTGGAGATTTAGGCAAACGTAAGCTTTTGCCCGCGCTTGATTATATTTTGAATGATAAGTCAGCCGACGCAGGGAATCTTGAGGTAATTGGTATTTCGCGTCGCCAAGTTGATGCGCAATTAATTCTAGAAGCTTCTCTAGGCCAAGACAACGCTCAAAGTTCGCCCCTAACGCCAATACTAAGCTTCCACAAGATGAACCTAGCTGATATTGATGATTATATCGTTTTAAAGCAACATTTACGTTCTAGGCGCACAAAACGCGGTTGGAGGGCAAGCGAAACTCAAGTTTTGTTCTATCTCTCAGTACCACCAACCTCGGCCGCCAAAATTTCAGAATTACTAGGAAAATCTAGCTTAAATTCGGATAATTTCAAGATATTATTTGAAAAGCCATTCGGGATTGATTTGAGGAGCGCCGAGGAATTCTTCGCCCGTACTAGCCAATATTTTAGCGAAAAACAGATTCTTAGGGTTGATCACTATCTGATGAAAACACCAATTCGTGGGCTACAAGCGATTTTAGAAAAAAACCAGATTCTACGTGATTTAAGGCTCCAAAAACAGATTAAATCAGTTATAATTACCGCCCACGAAACGCTCGATATTGAGGGCAGGGCGATTTTTTATGAACAAACTGGCGCGCTGAGAGATTTTGTGCAAAACCACTTGGCCAGTATTTTAGCGACGATTTTATCTAATGAGAACACAAATTTTAGAGTAGCACGGGCTGGCGCACTAGAGAGTCTTAACAATATCCGCGATATATCTATGCAAACTAAGCGTGCGCAATACAAGGGTTATCGCCAAGAGGTAGCTAATCAAAATTCCAATACCGAGACTTTTTGTGAGATTCAGCTAAATTCAAGTGAAAAATCGTGGCAAGGCGTAAATTTCATCCTGCGCCACGGCAAGGCTATGGCCAAAAAACAGAGTAAAATTGAGATTGAATTCACAAGCAAACGCAGCAAGCCACTTTTAATCAATATAGCCGATGACGCCACCGATACACCACCATACGCACAAGTTTTCCTGGATGCAATTTCAGGTAAAAAGAACTTTTTCGTGAGCCAAAAAGAGATATTAGAAAGCTGGCGAATTTTTGACCCAGTTTTAAAGGATTGGGAATTTCGCGCAGCCGAAGGTTTAGAATTTTACGATAAAAATATCTAGATGCTCTATTACTATTTAAATGTAAAAGTCATAAAATAAGTGTATGAAAACACTTAAGCTAAATTATGTAAAACAACAACCGATAAAAAAGCCTGGCTTTACAATCATCGAAGTTGTGCTTGTGCTAGCCATCGCTGGTTTGATCTTCTTGATGGTATTCATCGCGCTTCCTGCACTACAGAGAAGTCAGCGCGACGCCCAGCGTAAAAACGATATGAGCCGGCTAGCCGACGCTATCAATAGGTGGGTTATAAATAACGCAAGAACTACTGATGGCTCCGGAAGATTGAGTCTACCTTATGCTGACGGTTATGATAGCAGAGGATTTAATCAAGCAATCCTCAATGGCTACTTAAAAGCTGATCAAGGTGAGTTCTCTGACCCAGATGGATCTGAATATCTAATAGAGATGCTTGGATACTGGGGGCACGAAACATCATTTCATGAGCCAGAAGAATTCAATCATACGATTTATATCAGTGGCGGTGCTAGATGCGATGGCGAAAATCTTACAGCTAAAACTACTGGTGCTCGAACAAAAGGTTATGTTATACAATATAAACTTGAAGGCGGAGGTAAAGTTTGCTTAGATAATAGTAACAGCTCTGTATATGTACCTAGACCAGAGTAATAGGTGATAAGACCTTATGTCGCTTCTAAAAAAGACTTGCGGTTTTGCAAGTCTTTTAGTATCTGTAAGATTATTTGTCAGCTTTTTTAGCTGTAGTTTTCTTAGCAGCTGGTTTTTTGGCTGGAGCTTTTTTAGCCGCGACAGCTGTAGTCTTAGCTTTCGGCGCAGCTTTTTTAGCTGCTGGTTTACTAGCGGCTGTTTTTTCGGCAGCTTCTAGCTTTACGCCAGAGCCTTTAGCAGCTTTGCTTAAGGCAGCTTTGCGGCGGGCAGCGGTATTCTTCTTGATTAAGCCTTTTTTGACGGCTTTGTCTAGCTCGCTGTGGGCTTTAGATAGAGCAGCAGCGCTTGGCTCGGCAACAAAAGCTTTAACAGAAGATTTGATATCTTTTTTAATACCGACATTACGCTCACGACGCTTTGCAGTTTGTCGCATGCGCTTTATGGCAGATTTGATAATTGGCATTTAGTTCCTTTTTTTAGATTATTATTTACAATTCAAAATAAATTATACATTAAAACTACTTAAAAGTAAAGTATTTTACCTAAAAAGACTTGACAAAACCATATAGTTTATGGTAATATGAGTTTATTCAAAACATTGAAAACAAAAAAAGTAAAAAATAAACAGGATCAAAAGATGGCGGAAATTAATGCCCGAAAACAGATTATTGATAAAATCGACGCAGCCGAAAATATTTTAGTGACCGTAAGTAGTAGCCCTAGCGTTGACGAACTCGCGGCAGCGCTTGGTCTAGCTGTGGCTATCAATAAATCCGGCAAACGGGCAACGGCAGTGGCCAGCGGCGAAATGCCCGATGCTTTGCAATTTTTGCGCCCAGAAAAGACCTTTGAAGACACAGTGGACTCTCTACGCGACTTCATCATAGCGCTCAGCAAGGACAAGGCCGACCATTTGCGCTACAAAATAGTTGGCGACCACGTTAAAATTTTTATTACTCCTTATCGAACAGTTGTTTCCGAAAAAGATCTCGAATTTGAGCAGGGCGACTTCAACGTTGACCTGGTATTAGCACTCGGCGTACGCAATAAAAATAATCTTGACTCTGCTTTGGCTGCGCACGGCCGAATCTTGCACGATGCCTCAGTTGGGGTAATCACCGTCGGCAGCCAGAACAGTAGCCTTAGCGAACTAAACTGGCACTCACCAAATGCCAGCTCACTGAGCGAAGTAGTTCTAGATATTGTCAACAGTCTTAACAAAGAAGCCTTCACTAAAACCGTTGCGACCGCACTTTTGACTGGTATTGTGGCCGAGACCGAACGCTTTAGCAATGATAAAACTTCGGCTCGCGTAATGAATGTCGCTTCTAAGCTTATGACAGCTGGCGCCGATCAGCAATTGGTTGTTTCGAAATTAAAAGCTGCTGCCGAAAAAGCCAGCGAAATTAAAATCAAAAAACAAGACGATGATGAAGTTGTAGTCGTCGCCCCACAAATGCCAAAACAGCCTGAGGTAGAGAAAGTTGTAAAACCAGCGAATGATGGCTCACTTTCAATCTCGCACGATAACTCAAGCGAAGACGATAACGAAATAATTGATGATTTTCAAGAAGAAGAGACAAACCAGCCCGTAGATGAGCCGATGGAAGAGACTGTAGAGTCAGAGGCTGAAGCCGAACAGGTTTCCGAAGCCGAAGAAATACAAGACGCCACCGAAATCGCACAAATCTCAATGACCGAGGAAGACCAACTTGAACAGGCACTAGGGGAGCTCGCTCCAACGCCCGCAGAGGACGCTTCTTCTCAAGACTTGCAAGTAGAAATTGTAGCTCCCGAAGAACCAGTCTTGACTGAAAGTGAGACTTTGCAAGAGTTAGAATACGCGCAGATTGTGCCGCCGGTTGAAAATTATCAGCCAGAAATTCCATTTGAAACTATACTGCCCACCGAAGAAAGTGCCTTCGTAGCCGAAGAGCCAGTCCTAGCGCAAAATTATCAGCCAGCCGAATACACCGTGCCGCAAATTTCAGCTCACGAGCAAATGCCAGTATTTGAAGACTCTGTCACCGAGCTGGCGCCGCCAACCGAGGACACTTCTTATATTCGCGCCCAATCCGCTATTGGAGCTAATGAGCCAGCCATTAGTGGAGATCTAAATGCCCTAACTGAAACCGCAGTGCTTGCCACCGAAATGGAAAAACATGACGGAGAAAATCGAACAACTTTGAGCCATGGCGTACCCGGAGCACAAACTCCAGTAGTGGATTTTCAGACCGTATTGCCTCAAGTACAAGAAGTAGCCCAACCCCAATTTGCGCCAGTAGAAATGCAAACTTACACAGACCAGCCAGCCGAGCCAGTTTACGTGCAACCAGCAGTCGAAGCTCAGCCAGTCGAACAACCCCCACAATATCAAGCACCAGCCGTCAATGGCATAAATGGTTTTCCGTTGCCACCACCAATCCCTGACTTTAGTGCAATGCCATTACCGCCAGAAATGCCGCCTTTGCCAAATTTTGATATACAAGATTTCAACACTCAAAATATTTCTGGTCAGGTTGCCCAAGGTTCAAATGCTAGTACAGCTAGTGTAATACCCGATGCAGTTTATCCAGCCGATCCATCGAAATTTAAAATTCCCGGAATGTAGGCTTAAATAACACATGGATGCAATCAAAAAACTACCACTACTACCAGAGGGTGGGCAAATCCTAATCGATAAACCAAGCGGAATGACCAGCTTTGGCGTAGTCGCCAGAATCCGCCGAGTCTTAAAAAATCATTTTGGACGCAAGGTAAAAGTAGGTCACACCGGCACGCTCGATCCGTTTGCTACGGGGCTAATGGTCCTAGTCTACGGTAAAGAAACTAAAAACGCGATGAGTCTAACTAAACTTGATAAGGTTTATGAGGCTGAGATTATGCTCGGCAAAAGTAGTTCGACCGGCGACCCAGAAGGAGAAATTGTTGCCTATAAAATAAAAAACCCGCCAGCTCAAACTGAAGTTGAACAGGTTTTAGCAAGTTTTATTGGTAAGATTACCCAGACACCGCCGATATTTTCGGCAATTAAAATTGGCGGTCAGCGCGCATACAATCTTGCCCGAAAAGGCGAAAAAGTCGAAATTCCAAGCCGTGAAGTAGAGATTTTCTCGCTCGAACTGTTGGAATATAATTTTCCAAACATAAAAATCCGCACGCACGTTTCAAGTGGCACTTATATTCGCTCGCTAGCCGAAGATATCGGCGCCAATCTAAATACTAAAGCTTATTGTCAGCAACTAAGGCGCCTCGAAATCGCTGATTTTAAGATTGAGGATTCCCTAAAATTAGAAGATTTCGGGATTTTGGATTAAATTTTACCGAATTTTTTCCCAGAAAAAGTAATTAGTTTTACCTTTTTCGGGCTGCTCTTCTTTATACTCTGGTTTAATTTGGTCGCCGAAAAGCTCAATCTGGGCATCATAAAAACTGTACTTTGTCTTTAAATTCGGAAAAACCTTGGCCTCTCTGATTGAGGGTTTCGGAGTCTCGTCTATAGTACGGAGATTTTCAGGCAAAAATTCAGTTCCTAGTTCCTCAGAGAAGGCCCGGGCTAAAGCAACTTCAACTGGCTCATTCGGAGTTTTCTTCTCGCTAAACGAAGCTTCAATATTCCGTCTTCTTATTTCATGACCGTTATACTGCTGATACTCGTGAAGCATATGCGCCGAGCCTTCAATAAAGGCAATAGCGTTGACTCGCAGAACTTCTATATTTCTAAAAATTTCACCGTCTTCAATAGTTATTTTAGCCTCATTATCAGTAATTTCCCGCCATAAATCATCGATTGTCTTATTCGATAATTCGTGTTTCCAGTTTGAGATGTCTACATTGTGTTCAGCCAAAATGTCTTCTAAAGCCTCGGCGGATTCAACGATGATTTCGTTTCTGAGTGATTTATCTGTGCTAAAATTTTTTTCCATCGCCCAACTATCTTAACATAATTTAAAGTTTATACAAATTCAACCAGTTGACTCCACGCACAATCTGTGCTAAAATACTAGAGATGATTACTAAAGAAAACAAAGAGAAGGCAATCGCTTTGACTCAGGTTTCAAAGACTGACGTTGGTAGCCCACAGGCTCAGGTGTCAATTTTGACGGCTCGTATCAAAGAAGTGACAGCGCACCTCCAATCAAACAAGCACGACTTTATGGCTCGTCGCGGTTTGGTACAAATGGTAGGAAAACGCAAAAAACTTCTGAAATATCTTGAACGAAAAGACTTTGAAGCTTACAAAGAGACAATCTCTAAACTAGGTTTACGCAAATAATTTGCACTAAAACCGAAATATCCGCCGATGAATGTTGGCGGATATTTTATTCGGTCTATCCTAGGCGGAGCAACATACTTATCCACCTCTTTATTTTACCGCCTAAAAGTGTTAAAATAGCTCTATGAATGAAGCCGCACAAATTATCGACCAACTTATTAAAACTAAATTTAGCCAAGAAGTGAAGGTGAATTTGACGCGACCAAAGCCAGAATTCGGTGATTTTTCAACTAATATTGCGATGCAATTGGCAGGCAAGCTCGGTCAGAATCCACGCAAAATTGCCGAAGAACTGAAATCTGAGCTAGAAAATAACGCTTTTTTTGAATCAGTTGAAATTGCCGGCCCTGGATTTATTAATTTTCGAGTAGCAGCAAGACAGCTTGAAGAGACTCTTTTGCAGGCCTTCACTGCAAAATACGGCTCAAACAACAGTGGCGAGGGTAAAACTGTCATTGTGGAATATCCTAGTCCAAACTTCGCCAAGCCGTATAGCGTTGGTCATTTGCGACCCGGCAACCAAGGTTGGGCCGCTCGGCAACTTCTAGATTTTACTGGTTGGAACGTGATAACTGACAACCACATCGGCGACTATGGCACGCCATTTGGCATTTGGGTAGCCGGTTTTTTGACATTTTCAAGCGAAGAGAAATTATCCGAACGCGGAATTTACGAGCTAGGCGATGTCTACATTAAAACTAAGGCCGCCATCAAAGAGCAGGGTGAGGATGGCAGATTAGCTCAAACTGCGCAAGATTGGTTACTTAAGCTTGACCGAGGAGACCAAGAAGCACTAGATTTTGCTAATAAATTCAAAGAAATTTCGATGAACCATATCCACGGAGTCATGGAGCGGCTCAAAATCTCTACCGACTACGAATACGGCGAGGCGTTTTTTGCACCAAAGGGCAAGGCAGCGGTGCAAAAACTGCTCGAATCTGGTGTAGCTGCTCAAAATGCAGACGGCAGTGTGATTGTGCCACTCGAAGAATACGGTTTTGACGTGCCGCTTTTAGTTCAAAAAAGCAACGGTGCACCACTTTACGCCACTACAGACCTTGCCACAATTCTTTTTCGCGAAGAAGAATTTGCGCCAGATAAAGTCGTTTATGTAGTCGGCGCTGAGCAACAATTTTATTTTTCACAATTATTCGCAATGAGCAAAAAACTTGGCGTCAAAACAGATTTATACCACCTGTGGTTTGGCGTAATTGACCAATTGAACGCTGACGGCACCCGCGAAAAAATGTCTTCGCGTAGAGGCGTGGTTTTAATGGAAGAACTGCTTGACCAAGCCGAAGAAAAAGCCCGCCAAGTAGTTGAAGGACGCGACGTGAGCGAAGACGATGTTAAAAAAATCGCCCTCGGTGCAATCAAATTTTCTGATTTTGCTGCCGATCGCCGCACAAATATTTTATTCGACTGGAATAATATTTTTGCCCTAACCGGCTTTTCAGGCCCATATGTGCAATATGCCGCCGTGCGCATCAATAATATTCTACGAAAAGAAGCCGATTTTGTGCCTCAAGATTACAAGGATTACGATTTTGCCAGCGAAAAAGGGATATTGCTGCAGTTACTAGAATTTCCAGAGATTGTAAGCTTGGCGGCGCGCGACTTAGAACCACACAAAATCGCCAAATATTTATACGACCTAGCTCGTGAAATGAATCGTTATTATGAGAAAACTCGCGTTTCAGACTCACCAATCGCTGAAAAATCCGCTCGCTTAGATCTACTTAAAAAAGTTGCTCAAACTTTTGAAAATGGTCTAAACATACTGGGAATCGAAGTCCCAGAAAAAATGTAGAGACGCTTGAGACTGCAACTAGGGCTCGTCAAAATCAGGTGCGGCCGTTTTTACTCAAAAATCAATTTCTTTCAAAATTTTATCAAGTTTACGCCGAGTTTTTAGCACTGGTCCGTCGTTTACGACAAAATAATCCGCCATCGCAATCGGACCGCCTTTGTCTAGCTTCTCAATCTCGTTATAATCGCGATCATTAATTTCTGCCAGAGTATATGGCCTGTGAGCACGCGAACCAATCCGTTTTTGGCGAATATTCTTGGGTGGGACCAGAGCTATTACTTTTAGCTCACGCGGAAAACGCTTCTTCAAAATCTTATACTCTGTCCAGGAATATACCCCATCGGCAATAATCCGTTTCTGACCAGCCTCAATCAAGTTTTCAATCTGTTTAACAATCCGATTCACAATCACATCTTGGCCAAAATCATCGCGCAGTTTAACCCGCATTAGTTTTTCATTGGCCGAATTTAGCTCCAAACCCTCATCTTTTAACGCCTGCAAAACCACACCACCAAAGTAAACATGTGGGTAATTTTTCTCCTTAAGGTATTCAACAGCTTCAGATTTACCGCTTCCGGCCAAACCAACCAAACCAACAATTTTGACCGAGCTAGGATTTTTAATATTTTTATTTTTAAAACGGAAAATCTTTTTATTCATAGGTATATTTTAGCATATCCAAGACAAAATAACCAAGCTAACCATCTATACAATAAACACCGCCATTCTCTAGGTTATACTGAATGGCATAATTAGTTGGACCACCGGCACTGTCCAGTGCCTCTCCATTACATTTTGATCCGGGGCTAATAAAAATAGAATGCGGCCAACCAGACGGTGTAAAGCCACTTAATCTCGGTGAATATCTGACTAGGTACGGGCTGCCATCTGGGTCATTGAATTCTCCTTGATCGGCCTTCATATAATTAATTCCAAACGAAAAACTAGAAAACGGCTGGCTACTACTGGTAAGCTCCGTCGGCAACCGACCGCGGTTGTTAGCTTTGTAGCTATCGATAGCTGTTTTGAGACGCCCCATATCGTTTTTGCGCTGGGTGTCTCTCTGACTTCTTTGTAGTGCTGGCAGGGCCATAAACACCATTAAAAATATTAGGGCCGCGATCGCTAGGACCAAGACTACCTCTATTATTGTAAATCCTTGTTTTTGCTTGTGTTTATTCATAGTTCTATTTTATGCTAAAAAAAAAAAAGTCAAATTTGACATTTTACAAAATTTATGTTATAATCAAAGAAGTCAGGCGCTTAGCTAGCGCGCCGGTCTTGAAAGTCCTCATATGCACATGGGTTGTACTAGATTTTGTCATTCTCCACCGAAATGATACAATAGAAGTAATGAAAAAATTAGTAGTAATCGACGGCAAAAGTGTGTTTTACAGAGGCTATTATGCGATGAGATCACTTTCACGCGCCGATGGGACACCAACTGGCGGAGTCTACGGATTTATCGTCCTAGCTTTTGAGGTGATAAAAAGGCTTACACCCGACTACGTAATTGTAGCGTGGGACAAAAAAGGGACATCAACCGCGCGGCGAACTGAAATTTATCCCGAATATAAATCCGGTCGAAAAAAACCACCAGAGGATTTCTTCGCGCAGATTCCGCTACTAGTCGACCTTTTAAGCGCGATGGGATGGCCGTTTATAGAGTGCGACGGCTACGAAGCAGATGATATTATGGGAGCCTTGAGCGAGCAAGCCAACGCACAGGGCATTAACACCTATTTGATTTCCGGCGACATGGATATGTTGCAGCTAATCGACCATGATACTGAAGTCTATGTGATGAAACGTGGTTTTTCAAAGATTGACAAATTTAGCTTGGAAAGTTTCGAGGAAAAATACGGGCTGAAGCAATCTCAGTTTTTAGATTTGAAAGCCTTACAGGGTGATAGCTCTGATAATATCCCCGGCGTCCCAGGAATTGGTCCTAAAACTGCGACTCAGCTATTACAAGAATACAAAACTCTCGATAATATTTACTCCAATCTTGAAAATATCCGCCCAACTTGGAGCAAAAAGCTAGCAGAGAACAAGGATTCTGCATATATGAGCCGTGAATTAGCTAAAATTTGGTGCGACGCGCCAGTAAATCTAGATTTAGAAGCGGCCGAAACCGCAAACTTCAATTATCAAAAATTTATTGAAAAATTACGCGAATTAGAGTTCGCCTCGCTTATCAACAAAATCCCCGAAGAAATGCGAAAAATAGACGCTTATGAGGGGCAAGCCGAGCTGTTTAACTCTAGTTTATTCAGTCTAGCAACTTCAAAGTTAAAGATTGTCGCGCCAAAAGACTTTTTCGATGAAGAACAGGCAGAGATTTTTATTGACGTGGATGCGGTCACTGGAAAGATTACAGTTGCTAATCACCGGCAAGCTTGTGAATTTGAGCCTGACAAAATAAAAGATTTTTGGCCACAAATTCTAGCTATTAAATCAGTATTTTATAACGCAAAAAATTCATTTCACGCGCTTGATAATTGCGAATTAAGCACTGATTTCAAAGAAATTTACGACGTAGAACAGATGGCATTTTTGCTAAACCCTCTTATCCGAGACAAAAGTCTGAGCGCAATTTTAGAAAAAGAAATCGATGAGACAATCGCCGTTCAGCGGATTTTGGCTATTTCTGAAATCTATAAAAACCAGCTTGAAGCACTGAAAAATTTGCCTCAAACGCGCGGAATCGCAGAAAAATTAGATTTTCCGTTGATAAAAGTTTTGCACCGAATGGAAAAACTCGGCGTTAAAATTGACCCGGAGTTCTTTTCCAAAACTAGTACAAAATTCGAAGAAGAACTCGCCAAAATTGAAAGCGCAGTTTATGAGATGGCGGGCGTAAAGTTCAATATTGGTAGCCCTCAACAATTATCAAAAGTGCTATTTGAAAATTTAGAGCTGCCGGCTAAAGGCGTCAAGAAGTCTAAAACTGGCTTTTCAACGGGTCAAAAAGAGCTGAATAAGTTGCGCGGGCTACACCCGATTATTGAATACGTTGAAAAATATCGCGAGCATTCTAAGCTTAAAAATACTTACATCGATGCGTTGCCGAAACTGGCCGATGAAAATTCACGAGTTCACACAACTTTTAACCAAGATGTGACTTCAACCGGACGGCTGAGCTCAACTAATCCAAATTTGCAAAATATTCCGATTCGTACCGAACTGGGGCGGGCGATTCGCGAGGGCTTTGTGGCAGAGCCCGGCAAAGTTTTGATTTCAGCCGATTATTCACAATTTGAGCTACGTTTGGCAGCAATTCTGAGCGGCGACGAGCCTTTTATTGCAGCCTTCAATGAAGATGCCGATATTCACACCCGCACGGCAGCTGAAATTTTTGGCGTACCAGAAAATGAAGTTAAAAAATCTCAGCGCCGGGCCGCTAAGACAATTAATTTCAGTATTTTATATGGGGCAGGGGCTCACAATTTATCGCAGCAAATTGGCGTTAGTTTGAGCGAAGCCCGCGAGTATATTAATAGTTATTTCAAAACTCATAAGGCAATCCGTGATTTTCTAGACCAAACGCTTGAGCGAGCACGAGAAATCGGCTACGTCGAAACTTTTTATGGCCGCCGCCGACCAACACCAGATATAAATTCACAGAACTTCATCGTGCGCGAAGCCGCTCGCCGCGCGGCTGCCA
The DNA here is from genome assembly GCA_010014525.1 of Candidatus Saccharimonadota bacterium. Lineage (GTDB taxonomy): Bacteria > Patescibacteriota > Saccharimonadia > Saccharimonadales > Saccharimonadaceae > Nanogingivalis. The sequence goes on from RZZT01000016.1 coordinate 12,098, forward strand.
ATATGCCGATTCAAGGCACGGAGGCAGATTTGATGAAACGCGCGATGCTGAGAGTTGATGAAAAAATTGTCCGTGCAGGCTTAGGTGAACAGATTCTGCAGATTCACGATAGCATTATGATTGAAGCACCAAGAGAAAATGCCAAGAGAATCGCCAAGATATTGCGACAAGAGATGGAAACTGTTGCGCCCGAGCTCGATATTAAATTAAAGGTTGACGTTTCGATTGGTGAAAATTGGCTCGAATTATAATTCGCTAAACAAACCTAATTATGGTAGAATATATCCATGAGCATCAAAAATAAATTAGTTAAAACCGTCCGAAGCGCCTTGCCAGATTCGGCCATTAAAAACCTTGAAACGACCTATCGCAAAAGCAGGTCCAAACTCGTTGCGGCTTTTTACGGAAGTCCTTCGCGTCGTCTGCGCGTGATTGCGATTACTGGCACTAATGGTAAAACTACCACCGCTAATTTCTTAAATGAAATCCTGAAAGAAGCCGGCAATAAAACCGCAATGTTTAGTACCGCCAATATTGAAATTGCGGGCGAACAAATCCTGAACGACCTCAACGCCACCGTTGGCACGACTGCGCGGATGCAAAGATTTTTCAAAGATGCTAAAAAAGCTGAAGTAGATTTTGTGATCATCGAGGCAACTAGTCACGCATTGGTGCAGCATAAACTCGACGGCGTACCGATTGAAATGGCGATTATGACGAATTTAACCCAAGACCATTTAGATTATCACAAAACTATGGACAATTATGCTACTGCGAAGGCGAAATTGTTCAAAATGAAGCCAAAGTTTATCGTACTTAATAGCGACGATGAGTGGTTTGACTACTTCAATAAATTTGAAGCACGGGATCAAAAAATTACTTATGGCTCGGATAAAAACGCCGAAGTTAAGATTGACCGCGTTAAGCTATATAAAAAGGGTAGTGAGGCTCACTTAACGATTGATAATAATGTAAGCGTCGAGTTGGCTACCAATTTACCCGGCAAATATAATGTTTACAACATGACCGCTGCTGCTAGTGCTGCCTATCTTTTGGGCGTGCCGCTAGCTAGCCTGCAGGAAGGTGCAGCAAACCTAGAAGCAATTCCTGGCCGGTTTGAGCGTGCCGTAGAAGGTAAACCATACGATGTGGTCGTAGACTATGCCCATACACCGGACGCTCTCGAAAAGTTACTTGAAACTGCCAAAGCTATCACCAAAAATCGAGTTTTATTGGTTTTTGGCGCAACTGGTGATCGCGACAAAGAAAAACGGCCAATTATGGGCCAAATTGCCGCCAAAAACGCCGATCGAATATTTATAACAGATGA
>RZZT01000053.1 GCA_010014525.1 Candidatus Saccharimonadota bacterium
GATTTACAGCGACAGCTTCCTATCGGCTGCATCGTTCCAGAACACAACTCACGTGTTGATTGGCGCTGCAACCAGCGGACGAATTGACCGCTTGCACGGTTTGAAAGAAAACGTGATTATCGGCCGCAAGATTCCAGTAGGAACCGGCGCCCGAACAAATCAAGTTGCTGAAGATCAACAAGACGACGAAGAATAGGATCTAATTCATTCCTAGTCAAACCAATAAACGCCAGCTTTTGGGGAGCTGGCGTTTGGTTTATAATTGAAAAGGAAGAGCTATCGCTTATAGTTCTACTATGTTAAACGAATAAAACAATAATATGGTTACGATTTTTTGAGTAAATGTGATAAAATTGACTTTATGAAAAGCATCAGTGATAATATATTAGCCGAGCCGAGCCGAGCCGAGCCGAGCCGAGCCGAGCCGAGCCGAGCCGAGCCGAGCCGAGCCGAGCCGAGCCGAGCCGAGCCGAGCCGAGCCGAGCCGATAAGAGAAACTATGGTCAGTTTTTCACCACTACGAACCCTTTTGAGATAATTCCTTTTGTCCACTGGTTTGAGAAAATCGAGAATAAGGATGAAATCACCGAACCATTTGCCGGCGCAAATTCCATAGTCTATCATATCGAAGATATCTTTGGCGAAAAGACGTGGTCATTATATGATATAGAGCCTCAAGCTGATAACATCACACAGAGAGATACTTTATTATCTATGCCTAAAGGTAATATAGCCATTACTAACCCGCCTTATCTAGGGAAAAGCTCAGCTAAGAGACTGAAAATGGACTGGTATAAAGATAATGTATACGATGATTTGTATAAATTCTCATTAGATAGGATGCTTGATAGTTTTAATTATGTGGCAGCCATAATTCCTGAGAGTTTTATCACGAGTGGTGAATTCAGGGAGCGCTTGGAAATTGTAATATCTTTAACGACTATAATGTTTGAAGACACCGACTGTCCAGTATGTTTGGCTCTATTTTCACCTAATTCTTCGCCCGATTACGAAATATGGTCTATGAATACTTTCTTAGGATACAACTCCCATATGGAGCAATTAAAGATAAAATCAAAAATGAATGTCTATATGAAGTTTAATGATCCGAATGGCAGGCTCGGTCTAAGAGCGATTGATAGTACTACTCCTAGCATAAGCTTCACGTTGGGGAATACCATACCTTCAGAAAAAATTAAACATTCTTCTAGGTCTTTAACCAGAATATCTGTAGATACTGATATTGATATTACTAAAATTATTGACAGGGCTAATATTATATTGGATAAGTATCGTAAAGATACTCAGGACGTGTTTCTAACGAGCTTTAAGGGGTTAAGGAAGGATGGTAAATATCGTCGGAGAATTGATTTTGGGACTACGAGGCTAATTGTGAATAAGGCTATTGAGGAACTTAGCGATGGATAAGATTGATTATCAGAGAGTTTTCTCTCGAGTGCGAAGAGATAACTTAAAGATTGTTAAGTCTCAAATCGTGGGTGGTGTGATTACTGATAATGACCTTGAGGTTAAGATAAGTAATCATGTCAACCGATGGGAGGGTGTAATTTCGAAAGATGATATCGTTAGGGAGATGCAGACGACCAAAACCGTACCTACTTTCTTAGCTAAAGACCCAAGTAGGCAAAACTTAACTGAAGGTATTGCTAAAGAGTATTTAGAGCAGTTTGATGAAATCCGTGAAGTAGAGATATTGTCAAAGTCTGGAAAAAACTCTTGGTCAATAGTAGATGGGATACTTGACAAAACGGATAATTTCACTAAAGCCGAAAAAAATGGTCATAAATCAATTGATTTCAGGATAACTTTAAATAACGGTAAAATAATATTCGCTGCGCATAAATATACCAAAGACACTGGTGGGGCTCAAGATAACCAAGGTAATGATTTACTCGCTTTTGTTGTTAGTGCAGACCAGTATCCTGATGATGACTATTTATTTGCGGCGATTGGTGACGGCGAATACTATACTGACGGCAAGATGGACGGAATGAGAGAGAGGTCTAGTAAAGTAATTATATGTAATACCGATAATTTTATAACAGAATTAAGACGTAGAGGTATACTCTAGCTAGCTAACAGCCAAGTCAACCTAACGGAAAGGCACAGAGTGGGCAAATGGTGTATAGGTAATACGTATCCGCAGCTACGCTGATATGTGGTAGCCGCGGCGCTAATATATATCGTCAGGTTCGCTAATATATAGTAATCTAAACAAAGGAATATATTTATGCCAATTTATTATACAGTTACTGAACGCCCAAATCCGCTCAAGCCAACTGAGCCGGCTAAATTTTATGCTACGGCAAAGGCGCTAAAGAAAACCGAGTTTGACGAAATCGCCAAGTCTATTGCCAAGGGCAGCACGACGGTCTCTGAGGCTGATGTGCGGGCAGTGTTGGTGGAGCTTGCCGACCAAATTGCTGGGCGAATCGCTGGTGGTGAAACGGTGCATTTGGGCAATCTAGGCTATTTCCGCGCCACTCTTAAGTCTAGGGGCGCAGAAACAGCAAAAGAGGTGACTAGTGCTTCTATCGAAGATGTTCGAGTG
>RZZT01000017.1 GCA_010014525.1 Candidatus Saccharimonadota bacterium
TCTATAATTAGTAGTGATGTTGGTGCGAGCGCTTTTAACCGAGATGCGGGGCAGGGGTATTTTACTAATGAGGCTATTTATGCTGCGTATGGTGATCAGGATTCGGATGTTATTATAGGCGGAATCAAATCAAATAATATAAATGACTTCGTCTCTGTAATGAAAGGTCATCTTAACAATGGTGGTAGGCGCAGGACGGCAGCGTCTTTTATTATAAATACTATGTTGGGCAACAAGACTGGTCAATCTTCTTGGCGAAACATGACTTCTAGCGATTCCAAAGTCTCTACTTGGGAAGGGATTGTCCGAGGTTATGCCAAACGAGGGCTGATTAACTGGAATGATTTTAGAACTACTAGCTACAATACCTATTACGCTAATAATGATATTGCGTGGTATAATTCGACGCTGGCCGATAGCCGAATTGTGTTCTTTAACGCTAACGGAACTCCCTTGTATCAAATCCGCCGTGATTGTGGCAACCCGGTGGGCACTTTAAACAAGTTGCCCGAATTGCCCGAGTGGAATATTGATATCGTAACTAGTATTCGCTCCGAAACGCAAAATCCAGATTACGTAGAAAATGATATTAGCGTTTTTCCAGGAGAGACTATTTATTGGCAGCACAGGGGTACTAATACTACTAATTACAGCGCTCCTGCCGATGACCGACCTAACGGATGGCGATCATTTGGCGCACATCTTCTGTATGGCGTATCTAGCAGACCGGATGCTTCAGTTGGTCCTGCTCATTGGGTCGGGTATAATCGCGCGCTTTATGATTGGGGGGGTAACTCCACTAACAATAAGTACTCAACTACTACTTCCTACGATGACGTAAGTGGGGCCTTTCCTGACTTATATAGTTGGGAAGACAATGGCCGGCCGCCTACTCAATATACTCCGACTGCAGCCGATGTCGGCAAAAAATTCTGCCAGCGGACATATATTGGCGGTAACAGGCCTGGGGCTACAGGCGAGACTCAAAGTGCCTGGCGATGTGCTACTGTAGAGGGATCATGGTCTGCCGACCCTCAATCATATGTGAGCACTGTGAGAAGTGGCAATTTTGCTGATTATCAAGGGTCTAAGGAGGTGACAATTTATCCTGGTCAATCCGCCTACTTTTACCATACGGCCGCTATAGGGGGTGGTGCTCAGGGCATAAATTATGATATCCAGCTAAAAGGTTCTGGTAATACTAGAACTAGCTGGAACGGTTATGATGGGTATACTGTAGGTGGCAGTAGCAAAGCATGGATAGATCAACGACAGAATGTTACGACCAATTTTGATTATCGCGCCGAAGGTCCTGCCAGCGCTGCGGGTATTGAGAGGTCTACTGCGTATACGACATTTACGCCTGACAATAGCGATGTTGGCACTACCTACTGCCAATGGATTTATATGAGTAAAATTGGGCATGATAAAGGCAGTAAGTCCTTAATCGATGAACGTGCGTGTGTTAAAGTTGTTGCGCGCCCCTGGCAGCTAGATGTTAGTTCACAAGTTAAATCGAGCGCAACAGATGATTCGTACAAAGATCGTAGTGAAGACCTGAACGTTACCGTCGGCGAGACTGTAGATTGGCGCCATGCACTCGTAAATAGTACTGGTCATCAAGCGCCCGGCTTAGATAGTGCACGAGGTTATAAAAGCTTTGGGCACACCATGACTTACGGAACTAGCCCCGAAGACCCAACTAATCGTTACGTCCGGTTCTTGGGTAATGGGAATTTGATTAATATTGACGCGAATAGTACAATCAACCGCGAGACTTCGACTACGAGTGTGAATGCTCATAGTGGGCTAAGTACTACATATGGTCAAGATACTAACGGCACAAATCTGAACTACGGCTTCAACAACAACGGCCAGCCGCCAACATCTAAGCAAATTAAACCGGGGGATGTAGGTAAGCGTTTTTGCCAGCAGGCATATGTTGGCCAACATAGAGATGCTTCGCTCGGTGGAGCGCTGGTCCGCGGTAATTTAGCTTGTGTGTATGTACCATATGACTATGAGCTCACTCCAAAGATTACTGTTCCTAGTGAAAGCACCGGTGGTGGTATAGACCTACCAAAAGAGCGTGGCACGAGAGTTGACCCAGTGCCCGTGGTTGAGAACCCAGGCGGAACTGCAACACGCGACACTAGATGGAAGGTCAGCCAATGGACGGTCCCAGCTTCTCTGGAAGGTGTTAAATCTCCGGGGGGCGAGATAGATAATACCAATGATGACCCTTGCGCAATCTTTGACAGCCATTACGGTACGACTCGAGCTCAATCTGGCTGTTCTGTAACTCATGAGGGCACTAGACTATTTAACTCAACGACCACTCTAACCGGTCAGATTGATAGCTTAACTGTTCCAGATGATGCCGAGCTTGGTAGTCGATTCTGCTTTGCGCTCTCGATTAGTCCATACAGCTTAAACGACGGGCAAACTAAGGAAGAACAAGACGCTGCCGATAGTGGATGGCGGCACAGTTCTCCAGTTTGTATCTTGGTAGTGAAATATCCAAAGATGCAAGTCTGGAGCAACGGTATTTACTCAGCAGGTGGTATTAGAACTCACCGTTCAACCATTAATGGCGAAACCTTTGGTTCGTGGGTAGAGTACGAAGCCCTAGCTACTGGCCGAATTTCTGGCTTTGCCTCAGCTGCAACCAATAAATTCTCGAGTGAGAGCCCAGACCGCTTAACACTTTCAAATAACCGCACAGAAAAAGGAAACTGGGGCGTATGGAATTCAACTAGTGTTAGCTCGGTAATTTCCAATCTCGAGTCCCGTTATCCGTATGGCGCGACTCCAGGTTCAGGTGCAATTTTTAGAGATGTTCCAAACCGTAACGCTGCTGTAATGAGCACAACTGCTTCTCGTTATACCCTTTCTGGCAATCCGTATGCAGATGCGCCAGGTAAGACAGTTATAATAATGGCAGGTGATACAGATATAGATATTACTGGAGATATTGTATCGCGTGCGCCAACAGACGGCAATGTCAGCGAGTTCCAACAGATCATCATTATTGGTAAAAATATCAGAATCGCGTCGCATGTTGGACAAGTAGATGCTTGGCTGATTTCAAGCGGGGATATTGTAACCTGCGCACAATCTGCTAGCGGAGTATTAATCACTAATCCATCATTTATTACTCAGGCTAGCTGTGGTGGATCACTCAGAGTCAATGGGCCAATCATTTCTAATAATCTAAAGTCATGGCGAACTGGTGGTAGCGATATCGGAAATCTAGACACTCCATCTGAAATCTACAATCAACGACCGGATACCTACATTTGGGCATATGGCCAATCTGGTGGTGATGGTAAGATTATTACAACGTATTCTAAAGAATTACCGGCAAGGTTCTAAAGGAAGGCTAAAATGAAAAATAATTTACAATACAACAAGTTTAAACAAGGTGGCGTTTCAATCTTTGCTGTGGTCGCTGCTTGTATCTTGGCTGCTGTCATTGCGGGGAGCTTTATCCGTTTGGTGCTTAGAGATCAAAGCCAATCTACTACACAAGACGTCTCGCAGTCTGCTTACGACTCAGCTCAGGCTGGAGTAGAAGACGCTAAACGTTTCTTTGAGATTTACAATCGAGAATGCGCCGGTGGTTACAATGATACGGTTAAGTGTAATAATATGAAAGCCGTTTTAACTAGTGGCGATGGCGGCACTTGTAATATGCTGGCCACTGGAGGAATTGGCGCAGCAACTGGCGAGACTAAAGTTCAATCCTCGTCTAACGGGGCTGACACAACTCTAGACCAAGCCTACACTTGTGTGAAGGTTCAGCGCGAGACATCGGATTTCTTAGGCGAAATCCAATCTGACCAAGCTCGAATCGTTCCTCTGAAAGGCCAAGGTGATTTTAATCAAGTCAGACTTCGTTGGTACTTGCCAGACGATAGGTCAAGCTCTACTGATAATAATATCGCATTGGACAATGTGGTGACGCCAAATAGTATTCAGTTCCCAAGCCGCAGTGAATGGCAAGCTGAAATTAATAAACCACCGATTATGAAAGCTCAATTTTTTGGATTCATAAATGGCGGAGCTGTTAGCCTCGACCAGCTTGATGATTCCTTTGCTGGAGATGGTCAAGGTCTAGACGAGCGCATCTATTTCCCATCTCGTGGTACTGGTGCTACGAACGCCGATAGCTTGCCAACAACCGCTCGCCGAACTTCGGCTACTCGAACGACTTCGGCTACCCCAGTCCTCTGTGCCCAAGACTTCACTCTTGGTGGTTATGCCTGCACCGTCACTATAAACCTTGGCCACACAGTTCAAGCCAACCACTCAGCGTTTTTGCGTCTAACCTCGATCTACAACAAGGCTAGCTTTCAGGTTGAGATGTTAAATAGCGGCGGCGCTATAATTCCGTTTGACGGAGTCCAGCCAAAGGTGGACAGCACGGGGCGAGCTAACGATTCCTTCCGCCGAGTCGAGAGCCGAATCGAATTTGTTGATCCGAATTTCCCAGTGCCAGATTTTGCCGTACAAAACGAAGACGCTAGCAACCCGTTATGTAAAAATTTCTGGACGACCAATACTACGAGCGGCGGTGTCGAGTGCACCAACCCATAGTGTAAATAGGGCCCCGCCAACTACCATAGTGAGCGGGGTTTTAAAATTAGAAGCGTGCTTGTGTTTTCTAAACAAAAAAGTTATACTTAAGATAATTTAAGGAGGATAAATGGCAAAAGAAAAAGTGAAAAAAGCTGAAGCTAAAGTGGCCGAGGGCAAATCACAAGCCCTAGATTTAGCGATTGCCCAGATTTCTAAAGAATTTGGCGAAGGCTCGATCATGAAGCTAGGCGAAAATCACAAGGTGGATGTGGAGCTCTTGTCGAGCGGCGCGTTATCTCTAGATATTGCGCTTGGTGGTGGATATCCAAAAGGCCGAATTATTGAAATTTATGGCCCAGAATCAAGCGGTAAGACTACTTTGGCGCTACACGCAATTGCAGAGATTCAAAAACAAGGTGGCACCGCGGCATTTATTGACGCCGAACACGCGCTTGATCCTGCATACGCTAAGAAGTTGGGCGTCGATACGCAAAATCTACTAGTCTCCCAGCCAGACAACGGCGAGCAAGCGTTAGAAATTACTGAAACTCTGGTTCGCTCGAATGCAGTTGACCTAATTGTAGTTGACTCGGTGGCAGCACTTGTGCCACAGGCCGAAATTGATGGTGATATGGGAGACTCTCATATGGGCTTGCAGGCCCGCCTGATGAGTCAGGCCCTGAGGAAATTGACTGGCATTATCAACAAGTCAAAGGCAACAGTTATCTTTATCAACCAGATTCGCATGAAAATTGGTGTGATGTTTGGCAATCCGGAAACTACAACTGGCGGAAACGCGCTGAAATTTTACGCCTCAGTTCGTGCAGACATTCGCCGCAGCGGACAAATTAAGGCTGGCGATGACGTGGTTGGCAACCGCACAAAAGTCAAAATTGTTAAAAACAAGATTGCAGCGCCTTTTAAAATTGCAGAGTTTGATATTATGTATAACGAAGGAATTAGTAGAACTGGCGATGTGCTAGACCTTGCAGTTTTGCACGATGTCATTGGAAAGTCGGGCGCATTTTATAAATATAATGACCAAAATATCGGACAAGGTCGTGAAAACGCCAAGAAATATTTGAAAGAAAACCCGGATATTCTAACAGAAATTGACGGGAAAGTTCGTGCAAAAATTAAAGACAAAGATGTTGCTGAGCCAGAGATAGCAAAAGAGTCAGAAGAATAAAATTCGGCAAAAATAAAAACAGCCCGTATCTTCTGGGGGCTGTTTTATGCTAAAATATTATTATGAGCTTGGAAATTTTTAGTGCAGATGAAGCAAGAGAACAATCAGGTAAGAATGCCCCTGATATCAGAATCTCTAAAAATAAGCGTTCAAACCGTGAGCACGCTAGTAATGAATTTATAATTACCGACATCAAACAAGCGGTGCGTAATCCTAACCGAGTAAATATTTCAGTTAATGGAAAATATCGGTTTTCGTTGGACATTTTTCAGCTAACTTTTTTGGGGGTCAAAATTGGTGCCAAATTTACGCCTGAAGAGTTGGCGGAATTGGAGCAACAAAGTGAATTTGGAAAGCTTTATTCTCGCGCATTGGAGTATTGTTTGATGCGGCCGCACTCCGAAAAAGAAGTTAAGGATTACCTCTGGAAGAAAACTCTAAATAAAAAATTAAGAAACAAAAAAACTGGCGAATTTTATGAAAGGCAAGGTGTTTCGCAGGCTTCAGCCGATCAAGTTTTAGCACGGCTAAAAGAAAAAGGCCATATTAATGATGTAAGATTTACCCAGTGGTGGGTAGAAAATCGTAATCAGAGAAAAGGCTCGTCTGTGAAGAAACTAAAATTGGAGCTGCAACAAAAAGGCATAAATCAATTTACAATTGACCAAGTCGTCGAAGAATCGAACCGTGATGACAAGCAAGAACTTAAAAAAATAATTGCTAAAAAAACCAAACGTTACGCTGACCGGCAGAAACTTATTTCGTACCTGCTGCGTCAAGGCTTTTTGTATGGTGACATTTTGCGTGAACTTAGCGACCAATAAATGGGCGGTGTTAATTTCTGAATGGGTTTACGTAGTTAGGTGTGAAAGCCTCAGGGACAACTTCTTCAACTTTTGTGATGGGCATAGGCTCAGCCTCGGCTTTTATAGTGATTTTGTAATCATCTATAGCGGTTATTTGGCTGCGATGAATTGTTAATTCTGGATCGTTGAAGCTCTTTAAGATCGGTCGTTTGATGACTAGCTGCTGAATCATAAAAGTGTCTAAGTCAAGAGTGAAATCAATGACTGTACCGATTTTAGAATTTTTTTGATCGATAACTTTCATACCAACCAAGCTGAAATTAAGATTGTAAATCTCGTTTATTTTAATAACGTCGGTCGGTTGGATAAATTCATCTATTGAATCAATGATAAAGCCAAGTTTGCTCAATTCTCTGATGTCCGCAATCCTGATTAATTCGGTTTGCTTAGCATCGCTTGCGGAATCTTCTAATTTGTAGGCTAAAATCTGCAAATTTGCTGGGTTGATCAACGGATCTCCGGTTACAGCTAATTGAGTTCCAATTTGAAGGCTCATTACTGGGGTTTGATTGAGTTGCGATCCGAGTATTAACATACTAATATTTTACCACAAGTGTTTTGTGTTTTAAAGTGAAAATCTAGAGACTGACCTTCCTGAAAAGTTCCTCGATGGCGGTTTCTCCGCGCAGTACCCTGATTAAACCGTCAATTTTTAGTGGAATAACGCCATTTTTATAAGCAAAATCTCTAATTTGTGAGCCATTTGGTGCCGAAAGCACGAAATTTTTTATTTTATCGCTCTGATTGCCATCGATAAGGCTAACCACTTCAAAAATACCAGTTGAGCCGATAAATCCAGTTTGAGCTTGAGTGGATTTTAGGATATTTAGAGTGGTGATTTGTTCGTGATTGGTCGAAATTTTGTTTTTCGGCATAATTTCTTTTTCAGCGAGTTTTTCTAATTTGTGAATCTCATCGGCTTTGATCTCAAAATTATTTAAAATTGCGCTAGACTCGGTTCCAGAGAGTTTTATCTGATCTAACGCTGAGGGCGCCGTTGTGCGCACCAAAGTTTGGCCGATAATCACGGCCGTGTTTGCGCTTAGTAAGAATGGGCTAACGCCCAAGCTCTGCAAGAAGGGCAGAACGTCGCTAGCATTAGCAATCGGTAGCGAGGCAATAATGAGCTTACCGCGCATTGCAGCGTCAATTGCTAGTTGGATTACTCGTGGGTCGACTAACTCATCAATGTAAATAATATCAGGGTTTTGGTTGAGCGCAGCCTGAGTGGCCTCAAGGGCCGTGAAGCCAATTTTCGGTTTAATTTCAATTTGGTTTACGCCGGGTAGTAATTTTTCAATTCGGCTCTCGATCGTTACAATATTTTTTTCTGGCGTGTTTAGCTCGTTTAGAATCGCAAAATTAGTTGTGTTTTTGCCATCACCAACAGTAAATATTATGCCGCGTGGCTGGCGAATTGCTTGCCTTACTAAACGTAGATTTTCGCCCCACAGACCAATTTCATTTAATTTACGCAAACTAGTCCGCGCACGTATCATCCTAAGCGTGATTTTTTCGCCTCCAAAAACTGGGCTGATGGATACTCGGATTCGCGCCTTGCCGTGAAAAATAGTTGATATTTGTGAGAAATTTTTCTCGCGCACATCTAAGCCGGCTATTTTTTTGAAATATTTAGTTAACTGAGGTGAAGCTTCGGCCGGTAATTGGTTTATAACTCTCAAAATTCCGTGAATCCTAAAACGAATTAGCGTTGAGCCGTCGCGCGGTTCGATATGGACGTCAGTGGCGTGCATATTCAGCGCGTTTTCAACAATGCTCTCAGCGGCATATTTGGTCGCTTTTTCATCTGTTCCGCGCGCCGAAGTTTGCTTAGAATTCCCACCAGTCTTCATTATATTTATAATAACATAAGTGCTTTAAGAGAGCAAGTATGGTAAAATATTTTTATGAAGAAAATTGTCTTGGCGGTTTCGGGTGGGGTTGATTCAATTGTGCTTTTGGCTTTTTTAGCGCGGTTGAGCCAATCGCAGAAAATTGAACAAGGCGTAATTGTGGCTCATTTTGACCATGGAATTCGTACAGACTCAGCCGAAGATTTAGAATTTGTGCGAGATTTGGCTAAAAAATATGGTTTTGAATTTATGAGCGAACGGGGAAACTTAGGTGGTGATGCAGGCGAAGATTCCGCCCGCCGAGCTCGATATAATTTTTTGCGCAGGATTGCTACGCAAGAATCCGCCAAAATTGCCACGGCGCATCATAAAAATGACATTATTGAAACTGTTGCGATTAATCTGCGCAGAGGAACTGGTTGGCGTGGCCTAGCGGTGCTGGATTCTCCCGATATCTGGCGACCCTTGCTGCAATTTGATAAATCTCAGATTTTGGATTATGCCAAAAAACATAATTTAGCTTGGCACGAAGATTCAACCAATGCAAACCAAAAATATTTGCGCAATAAATTCCGCCATCGGATTGCCACAGATTTGGATGATGAATCTGTTCAGCAAGTTTTTAATTTATGGCAAGCGCAAATCAAGCTAAAAGCAGATATTGATCGTGAAGTTCTTAAAATTGTTGGTAAAATTACCAGCCAAACAACCAATAAAAATTATTATCAGCGCTATTTTTTTGCGCAAATTGACCAAAAAACCGCCACCGAGATTTTGCGTTATATAATACTCCAAAATACGGGCGAAATCTTGACTCGGCGAGCACTATGCGATATTTGGGTTAAGCTCAAGACTGTACAGCCGGGCAAAAAAATCCCAGTTAGTAAAAAATGGCAAATTGTAGCTTCTAAAACTAAGTTTTCCTTTGAAAAGTTTACTAAAAGATGATAAAATAAGAAGAGTTGAATTAGCTGAAAGGAAATTAGATGAATAAAGGGAAAAAGATGGATAAACAGAAAGTGATCGCAAACTCAGCTTTTTGGCTGATTGTAATTGTTTTTGGCGGGTTGTTTTTATATAGCGGATTACTTAGCGAATCCCTAAAAGAGGTGCCAATTTCTGACGTTGTAGCGAGAGCAAATGAGGGCAAAATTAAGCAGATTGAGATTCAAGGCAATGATGTCCGAGTGACGCCAAAGGGCGAGAACAAACCAACCGAACGCTCGGTAAAAGAGGCAGGTACGATCTACGAGCAGGGTCTTGAGCAAGGTAAAACCAAGGTGCAGGTTACTCCAATTGATAATTCTGGCGATATCTTTTGGAATTTGGCTATTATTTTGATTCCAACACTTGGTGTGGCCGCTTTCTTTATGTTTATGATGCGCTCGGCTCAGGGGCAAAACAACCAAGCAATGAGCTTTGGCAAATCGAAAGCTAAATTATACGGCGAAGATAAAAAGAAAATTCATTTTGATGACATCGCGGGCAATGAAAATGCCAAGCAAGATTTATATGAAGTTGTTGATTTCTTGAAAAATCCCAAAAAATATCTGAAGATGGGCGCTAAAATTCCAAAAGGCGTTTTGATGGTTGGAAATCCGGGAACTGGTAAAACTATGATGGCGCGCGCTGTAGCAGGTGAAGCAAAAGTTCCGTTCTTTAGTATTTCTGGCTCAGAATTTATGGAGATGTTTGTGGGCGTGGGTGCTTCGCGTGTGCGAGATTTATTCTCAAAAGCCAAGAAAAATTCACCAGCGATTATCTTTATTGATGAAATTGATGCGGTTGGTCGTAAGCGCGGCTCGGGAATGGGCGGCGGGCACGACGAGCGTGAGCAAACTTTGAACCAAATTCTGGTTGAAATGGATGGTTTTGAAAAGGATACGGGTGTGATTGTTCTAGCAGCAACCAACCGAGCGGACGTGCTTGACCCAGCATTGTTGCGACCAGGTCGATTTGATCGCCGAGTTGATATTGCTTTGCCTGAGCGCAAAGACCGCTTAGCAATTTTGAAGGTCCATTTCAAGGGAAAACCAGTTGACGAAACCGTTGATCTAGAAAGCCTAGCCAAGAAAACAACTGGTTCAGCTGGTGCAGATTTAGCAAATATCGCTAATGAGGCGGCAATTTTGGCGGCACGCAATAACCGCAGCAAAATTACCAACGAGGATTTGACTGAAGCATTTGAAAAGGTTGCAATTGGTCCAGAGCGTAAATCAAAAGTTATTAGCGAAGAAGAACGCGAGTCAACTGCTTATCACGAGGCCGGACACGCGGTTGTCGGACATGTTTTGCCCGATAGCGACCCGGTTCATAAAGTAACAATTATTCCTCGTGGGCGAACTGGCGGCGTAACTTGGTTCTTGCCGCCGGAAGACAAAAGCTATAGTAATATCTATGAATACAAAGATATCCTGGCTCGTGCGATGGGCGGTCGCCAAGCGGAAATTATGCTTTACGGCGAAGCTGGAGTCTCAACTGGCGCAAGTAGCGATTTACGCAGCGCAACCAATGTTGCGCGTAATATGGTAGTTGAACTTGGTATGGGTGCCGGTCTCCGTGATCAGGTTTTCCATCAAGAAGAAGGTGGAATGTTCTTTGATCGGATGACTCAAGAGCGTCCATATTCAGAGCGGACTGCCGAAAAGATTGATGAGGAAGTTGCAGACCTAATTAAAGAATCGGTCAAGCGTGCCGCGATTATCCTTAAAGCCAATAAAAAACCGCTCGAAGATTTAACGAAGGCTTTGCTTGAAAAAGAAACAATCGATGAAGATGAAGTCAATGAAATTTTGAAGGGTGCTAAGCTTCCAGAAGAAGCTAAACTGCACAATTAGAAATGTTCCGGCGCAAAATACAATCACTAATTTCTTCAGCTAACACGCGCTTAACGGTGCAATTCGCTGCTATTATCTTAGCAGGCTCGACTTTTCTTTCGAGCTTGCTGGGGTTGTTCCGCGACCGACTGCTAAACTCGTACTATTTAGATACTTATCCAACCGGAATCGATGCCTACTCCGTGGCCTTTATGATTCCTGATTTTATGTTTTTTATCTTGGTCTCTGGTGCATTGAGCGTAACTTTCATCCCAGTTTTCAACCAGCGAATGGCTAAGAACAATAAAAAATCAGCTTGGGAGCTCAGCACTAGTATTTTAAATCTACTAGCGATATTGACTTTAGCGACCTCAATTTTAATTATCATTTTTGCTGATCCGCTAGTGAAATACGTTGTCGGCCCAGGTTTGAGCGAGAGTTCGCGAGCGCTCGCCGTTTCAATGATGCGCGTAATCGCCATTAACCCATTCCTGTTTAGTATCGCAACGGTAATTTCTAGCATTCAGCAGGCAATCGGCCGCTTCACGTTCTCAGCGATGGCACCGGCGATTTATAACGTCGGAATCATTATCGGGATTGTATTTTTTACTGGTGGAATTAATATTTTTGGTGTACAGATTTTTGAAGGCGGAATTATGGGTGTAGCGATAGGTGTGGCGCTGGGCGCGGTCCTGCAGCTTTTGGTGGCGGTAGCTGGGCTTTATGGTGTTGGGTTCGACTACAGATTCAAGATTTACTGGAAGAATCTCGGCTTCCGCCAAGTGTTGAAGCTTCTGCCGGCGCGATCACTCGACCAAGGGCTTGATTATGTGAATTCGATTGTCGAAACCAACATGGCTAGCCGTATGCCGACCGGAACAGTGCGTTCATATCAGCAGAGCTTAACTCTTCATATGATGCCAGTTAACTTGATTGGCGTGGCGATTTCGACGGCATTTTTTCCGAATTTGACGGAAAGTATCGCCCATGGTCGTAAAGATTTATTCAAGCGCGATTTGCAAAATGCTTTGCGAATGATTGTATTTTTGGCGCTGCCAATTTCGGTGATGTTTTATTTTTTCCGCGGCTATCTGGTGAATTTTATTAAAAACGGCGGTGATAACTTAATCGCAGATTTGCTGGGAATTTTGGTTATTTCGATTTTTTGCCGAACAATTTACCATATCGCGGCGCGTAGTTTTTATGCGATGCAGGATACTAAAACACCTTTACGAGTTTCGATTTTGGCGATTGGACTCAATATCGTACTGGCAATTTGGTTTAGTATGGGCCTAAACTCTGGGCCGTACGGTCTGGCTTGGGCGCAAAGTATCGGTGCTTTAGTGGAAATTATGATTTTAGGGGTTTTAATGCGGCGTAAAATTGACGGCCTGTTCGATGCAAAATTTATTTCGGCAATGGTCAAGATTGCGCTAGCAAGCGTGGCTACTGGTATAATTTCTTATGTTCTAGTTGGAATTTTCCCGCTGATGGAAGCTGACGAGAGCTTTTTTGTGACTTTCCCTAAGTTCGTGCTAATTGGAACTATTAGTACGACAGTTTATCTAGTGGTGGCTAAAGCCTTGAAAGTCGAAGAAGTAGACCCAATTCTAGACCGAATTAAAAAGTTTTTGTTTTCACAGTCAAAGGTTAGAAAATAAAAACTCGGCGGAACCACTAACCCGCCGAGTTTTATCTTCTACTCGTATACTCACATTATATCAATAAACACAATCAAATCTCAAATAAACCTTGA
>RZZT01000054.1 GCA_010014525.1 Candidatus Saccharimonadota bacterium
TGAGCCGACATCGAGGTGCCAAACCTCCCCGTCGATGTGAACTCTTGGGGGAGATAAGCCTGTTATCCCCAGGGTAGCTTTTATCCGTTGAGCGATGGCATTCCCACTTATTACCACCGGATCACTAAGTCCTACTTTCGTACCTGCTCCATCCGTCGATGTCGCAGTCAAGCCACCTTTTGCCTTTACACTCTTTGAATGGTTTCCAATCATTCTGAGGTGACCTTCGAGCGCCTCCGTTACCTTTTAGGAGGCGACCGCCCCAGTCAAACTGCCCGCCTGACATTGTCCCCTATCCAGATGATGGATATGGGTTAGAAATCCAATGACATAAGAGAGGTATCCCACCGGCGGCTCCACCAAGACTAGCGTCCTGGCTTCATAGCCTCCCTCCTATCCTGTACATATATCATCGAATCCCAGTATCAGGCTGCAGTAAAGCTCCATGGGGTCTTTCCGTCCTGTTGCGGGTAACCAGTATCTTCACTGGTTCTTCAATTTCACCGGGCGTGTTGTCGAGACAGTGCTCAAATCGTTACACCTTTCGTGCGGGTCAGAACTTACCTGACAAGGAATTTCGCTACCTTAGGACCGTTATAGTTACGGCCGCCGTTTACTGGGGCTTGAATTCAAAGCTTCGCTTACGCTAACCTCTCCTCTTAACCTTCCAGCACCGGGCAGGTGTCAGCCCATATACTTCACCTTACGGTTTCGCATAGACCTATGTTTTTGCTAAACAGTCGCTTGAGCCTCTTTTCTGCGGCCACTTGCGTGGCTCCCCTTATCCCTAAGTTACGGGGTTATTTTGCCGAGTTCCTTAACAACACTTCTCCCGTCGGCCTGTGGATTTTCTCCTCATCTACCTGTGTCGGTTTACGGTACGGGTACGTATAATGCAATAGCGGCTTTTCTTGGCAGTGTGGATTCGGAAACTTCCCTACTTTTTTTCAGTCCCCATCGCACTTCACCATCAAGAGACGGATTTGCCTATCTCCCTTGGCTTTGTGCTTCGCCGGGTTTTTCCATTCCCCGGTTTTCCTATCCTCCTGCGTCCCCACAGTTCTGATTATACGTAGTACAGGAATATCAACCTGTTGTCCATCGACTACGACTTTCGTCCTCGCCTTAGGCCCCGACTAACCCTGAGAAGATTAGCTTTACTCAGGAAACCTTAGATATTCGGCCTATATGTTTCTCACATATATCTCGCTACTCATTCCGGCATTCTCTCTCCTGTTTCGTCCACCATTGCTTGCACTTTGGCTTCGTCCTTGCAGGATGCTCCTCTACCACTTCCTACTCTTCGTAGGAAATCCGTAGCTTCGGTGACGTGTTTTAGCCCCGTTACATTTTCGGCGCAGGTTTTCTCGACTAGTGAGCTATTACGCACTCTTTAAATGTATGGCTGCTTCTAAGCCAACATCCTAGTTGTCTGTGAAATCCCACATCCTTTTCCACTTAACACGTACTTTGGGACCTTAGCTGTCGGTCTGGGCTCTTTCCCTTTTGTCCACGCGACTTATCTCACGCAGACTGACTCCCGAGGGTATCTCTACGGCATTCTTAGTTTGATATGAGTTGGTAACCTTTTTGGGCCCCGCGTCAGTTCAGTGCTTTACCTCCGTTAGACTCCTCTCGAGGCTAGCCCTAAAGCTATTTCGAGGAGAACCAGCTATCTCCGAGTTCGATTGGAATTTCTCCGCTACCCACACCTCATCACCACCTTTTTCAACAGATGTGTGTTCGGTCCTCCAAAGCCTTTTACGGCTCCTTCAACCTGGACATGGGTAGGTCACCCGGTTTCGGGTCTACTAATACCAACTATACGCCCTATTCAGACTTGGTTTCCCTTCGGCTCCGTGGCTTCTGACCACTTAACCTTGCTGGCATTAGTAACTCGCCGGACCGTTCTACAAAAAGTACGCCATCAGGCACAAAGCCCTCTGACTGTTTGTAAGCACAAGGTTTCAGGTTCTCTTTCACTCCCCTCCCGGGGTTCTTTTCACCTTTCCTTCACAGTACTGCTTCACTATCGGTCACTAGGGAGTATTTAGGCTTGGGGGGTGGTCCCCCCGGCTTCCCACAGGGTTTCTCGTGTCCCGTGGTACTCTGGATACTGTCAGCTGGCTCGAAATTTCGTCTACTGGACTTTCACCCTCTTTGGTCTGCTTTCCCAAAACAGTTCGACTATCTCTTACCAATGCCTTATACAGTCCGCAACCCCAAAGAACTAGGTTCTTTGGTTTGGCCTGTTTCCCTTTCGCTCGCCGCTACTTAGGAAATCGAGTTTTCTTTCTCCTCCTGCTGCTACTTAGATGTTTCAGTTCGCAGCGTTCCCTTCCGTACGCTATGTATTTACGTACGGATACTTGAGGTTTGCTCAAGTAGGTTTCCCCATTCAGAAATCTCCGGATCGATGGCTATTTGCGCCTCCCCGAAGCTTATCGCAGCTTATCACGTCTTTCATCGGCTCCTAGTGCCAAGGCATTCTCCTTGTGCTCTTTCTTGCTTGACCAGTT
>RZZT01000055.1 GCA_010014525.1 Candidatus Saccharimonadota bacterium
CTGGTTTGTGCTGCTTAGTGCCAGCTTTACCGCGGCGCTGCTTTACGCCATCGCGGTGCTAATTATCGCTTGCCCGTGCGCGCTGGGTCTAGCCACGCCAACCGCTCTGATGGTCGGAACTGGCCGCGGCGCTAAAATGGGAATCTTGATCAAAAATGGCGAAGTTCTAGAAGCCTCAAACGATATCTCGCTGGTCGCGTTTGATAAAACTGGTACAATTACGGTTGGTAAGCCCGCCGTAACAAATATCTTTGGCGATGATTCGGTGTTAGAAATCGCCGCCGCTCTCGAACAAAATTCCGAGCATCCGCTAGCCGTGGCAATTCTTGAAAAATCCGATAAGTCTAAAATCAAACTGCAAAAAGTCAAGGATTTTGAAGCGGTTGAGGGCAAAGGCATCAAAGCGAATTTGGGTGGTGATGAAATCTTTATCGGCAACCATAAAATAATTGATGGCTTAAATCTGCCACAAGAAATTGAAGACGAAATGCTCAAACTAGAGCGCCAAGCCAAAACCGTAATGGTGGTAGGTAAAAATCAAAAGGCTTTGGGTTTGATCGCGGTGCAAGACGAACCAAAAAAGACCTCGGCTGCGGCTATCAAGCAGCTCAAAAAACTAGGCTACAAAACCGTGATGATCACTGGCGACAACCAACACACGGCCCAGGCGATTGCAGACGAAATCGGGATTGACGAAGTAGTAGCTAGTGTGTTGCCAGCCGAAAAAGCCGACCAAATCAACGCACTCAAACAATCAGACAAAGTCGCCTTCGTGGGTGATGGCATCAACGACGCGCCAGCTCTAGCCAGCGCCGACCTCGGCATTGCAATGGGCTCTGGCACAGACATCGCCATCGAATCTGGCGGAATCGTGCTAATGCGAAACGACCTGCGAGATGTTGTCAAAGCCCTAAAGCTCAGTCAAAAAACCTTCAAACGCATCAAACTAAATCTATTCTGGGCCTTCATCTACAACACTCTCGGCATCCCAATCGCCGCCGGTGCCTTCGCCACGTGGGGCGTGGTGTTAAACCCGGAACTGGCCGGCCTAGCAATGGCTTTCAGCTCGGTTTCGGTGGTTTTGAGTTCTTTGCAATTATCTAGATCTAAAATCTAGATATCCGAAACTGTAAATAAATTTAAAATAAAATGCCCCTTCATCATTGAAGGGGCTGGACTAAAAAATAGACGTTTCTTTAATATACTACCAAGAAGTTAATACCAGACGTTTATCGATCCCACTCTAGGTGAGAAAAAGCCGAGAGGATTGCTGTATCCTACTCTGACGGCTACTTTAGCTACATTTGGTCCACACCAGAAGGATCCTTGACCTGAATATGCGATGGCGTTATTTTTTTGCCATACAACTGCACCATATTTGTCATACATTATAATGTCAGTAAAATGATGCTTGTTATTGTTGTATGCTTGCATATGAATAGTTTTATTAATACCCATTGGGTTATTCGCTACAACAGTGTAGCTGGATGTGATTGCATAATTAGACGCAGCTTCGGCCTCCTCTGGCTTAGAAGCAAAAAATACACCTACTACAGCAGCAATAATCAACAAAATCTTTTTAACCTTTGTATTTTTCAATGTGCTCACCCTTTCAGAATTATGGTGTCTATTCTTTAAATCCTTAGAAATTATAATAAACTATTCTATTAAAGTTAAGGGTCTTGACTTTAATAGTGAAACCAGTATAGTCATAACTGTTAAGCTTAAAAATAAAGGAATAAAATGAAACAACAACAAACTAAAAATACATCTCTAATTTTATTAGGTTTAGTGGCATTATTGGTTGGTGGGATTGTGCTATTTTCAGCAGCTTCACTGCTCACATCATCTGGTGGATCGAATACGGCCGACCCAGTTGGGCTATATTTAGGTATTGCACTTGATTCAATTTTTGGTGTACTAGCTATTGTATTCGGCTTGTTCACGTTGATTAGAAAAGCAGCACCACGACTGCTCCAAGTTGGAGTAGCAGCTTCTGCAACAGTTGCAATTATGGCTAATAGCCTTACGCAACTCAATATGTATCAGAGCCGAAATTGTAATATCTCTGAAGTAAATTCTTGCCCACTAGTTTCAAACGAGCTAAAGCTGCTATTCATCACTAATCTGGTAGTCTATACTGTCGGACTGGTCGCTATAGGGCTGATTATGAAAACTAAGAAAAATCTAAAGAAATAAAAGCTTTGTACTGTGCATGATAAGACTATACTCAAACGCAAAAAGAAACCCCTAACCCCCGAAGAGCTCGAACAATTGACCGACGCTGCCATTATCCTCAATCAAATCCAAGGTAATTAGCAGACAGTGCCGTAAGGTAAGAGCGCCCACTCTAGTCCAGGCGCTCTTTATTTAGTCTATTCATCGTGCCCAAACCTTGAAATCCCCAAAGAATAAGCGTATAATATAACTATAAATTAAGTAAGGAGAAATATTATGACAGGATTGTGGATTGTGTTAGGTG
>RZZT01000056.1 GCA_010014525.1 Candidatus Saccharimonadota bacterium
GCGCGCGAGCAGGATTTTCGGCTAGAAAGTGCGAAGTTCTTGGGCGAGCGAGATTTTGACGGCTACGGGATTGGCGGAATTTTCCAGCCAGAAGAAATACCGGAGGTTTTGACATGGGTAAACTCAACTTTACCAGAAAATAAACCGCGACACCTGCTCGGAATGGGCGCTCAGCCGGCTGATTTATTTCTAGGCGTAGAATATGGTATCGACACTTTTGATTGTGTGGCGCCGACTCGCCAAGCGCGCAATGCAGCGATTTTTACTTATTCGGGGCGAATTAACATCAAAAATGCACAATATAAAACTGATTTCACGCCGATTGACACTGAATGCGACTGCTATACTTGCCGAAATTTCACCAAAGCGTATATCAATCACCTATTCCGCGCTGATGAAATTCTCGCCAGTACTCTCGCTAGTATCCACAACGAATATTTTGTAATTAACACCGTTGATAGAATCCGCGAAAGCCTCGAAAACGGCACTTTTTACGAATATAAAAAATATTTTCTTGAAAAATATTACGGTACAGAAAAAGCAGCAAAATATTTATAGCAATATTTCGACTGTAATAATTCGCGTCTAAATATATTTTATGTTATACTAATTTTATGAAAGTAAAGATTGATATTGACACAAAAACCTTTATCCGATTTTGGATCGTAGTGATCGGATTTCTATTATTGGGCTTAGTTATTTGGCGCGCAAAAGATGCATTGATTTTGATTTTTATATCATTATTCTTCGCCTTGGCTTTAAACCATCCGGTTTCAAAAATTACCCAAGCTTTGCCCGGCTCTAAAGAAAACCGCGTGGGCGCTACAGCAGTGGCTTATTTCTTGATTGTGGCTTTACTCGGCTTATTCATTTCGTTTGTTGTCCCAACTCTTGTTGAGCAAACTTCTAAATTCGTCGATAATCTACCATCTTTGGTCGAAGGCTTCTCGGGCCAATACAGTGGTTTGGAAAATTTTGCCGATAAATATAATTTAACGTCTTACGTTGAACAGGTCGCGGTAAGCTTACGGGATAGTTTTGCTGATTTATCAAAGAACATTGGAGGAATGGTCTTTAACGGCGTAAACGCGATTGCGCGGGCTATTTTCTCGGTCTTTATGGTACTAGCTATGGCATTTTTGATGTTGATTGAAGGCCCAGATTGGCTGAGGCGTTTGTGGCAATCTTATGAAGATAAAGAGAAGATGAAAAAACATCGCAGGATTGCTAACCGAATGTATAAGTCTGTTAGCGCCTATGTCAGTGGCCAGCTTTTAATTGCCTTAATTAGCGGTATCGGGGGTGCTACGATGGTTGGTATTTTGAGTTTATTCTTCGCAGTGCCTTCAAGCCTAGCCATTTCGGTCGGTGTGATCGTGGCAGTTATTGGTCTCGTACCGATGTTCGGCGCGACTATCGCGGGGATTATTGCTGCTTTGATTATCGGTTTCAATGTGCCATTTGCAGGTATTGTCTTTGGTATTTACTTTATTATTTACCAACAGATTGAAAACAATATCATTTCGCCGATGATTCAAGCCAAAACTAATCAACTGTCTGCGTTATTAGTTATCGTGGCGATTACGATCGGAATTTATGCATTTGGTATTCTTGGTGCGCTAATCTCGATTCCAGCGGCGGCTTGCGCAAAGATTTTATTTGAGGAATATATATCTAAATCTAGACCAAAGGCTCAGCCCAAAAAAGATCTAAAAGATAATTGGATTGCAAAGCTAATTAAAAATATACCTGAATAAAAACAGAGTAAACTGCTACATAATTCTAGGTTGTAGCAGTTTTTGTTTGAGTTTTTAGCGATATTCCCAAAAAGTTTTATCTTTAGAGTCGCGTAGGCGGATTCCCTTCTCTAATAATTCGTCGCGAATTTCATCACTTTTTGCCCAGTCTTTTTGTTCGCGGGCTGTGCGGCGTTCTAAGATTTTTTGCTTAGCCTCGTCGCTAATATCTGGCGTAGTTTTTGCCAATTCTAGACCCAATAAATTATCTATAAATTCAATCAATTCCGTCAAGTTTTTACCAGATATTTTATCTCTTGGCGCATTCATAATTTCTGTGAAAATCTCGTCAATTTTCGCCAGAGTTTTTGGCGTATCTAAATTTTGATTGATTGTGTCTAGCAGAACATTTTTGGTTGCTAAACTTGGCAGACCATCTTCAATGGTTTTAGCGCCGTAAACTTGCCAACGCATCGCCGCTAGATTACGCCAATTGCTTAAACGGGTCTTAGCCGCATCAAGCGCTGTAAAACTAAAGTCGCTCTCGGTCTGATATTGACTTTGCAACACCAACATTTTGTAATCTAAGGGGCTATAACCGCGCTCTGCTAGCTGATTGAGTGTCCAGCCATTATCTAAGCTCTTGCTAATTTTCTTGCCCTCAGAAGTGATGTGGTTGGCGTGTAACCAATAATTAGAGAATTTTTCGCCCGTGTAGTTTTCGCTCTGAGCAATTTC
>RZZT01000018.1 GCA_010014525.1 Candidatus Saccharimonadota bacterium
TCGATAGTTTTACTGTCGTCCATAATGTAAGTTTGGCTCAAAAGCACTTTTTCGGAGAAGTATTTTTTTACCTGGCCATCAACAATTTTAGCAGCAATCTCAGCTGGCTTGTTTTCTTTAGTCACACGCTCTTCAGCTTCGGCCTTCACACGTTCTAGTTCTTCAGCCGGAATATCAGCTTCAGTTGCATAAATTGGGTTCATAGCCGCGATTTGCATAGCAACTTGGTGCGTAAATTGCTTGAAATCTTCAGTTCGCGCCACAAAGTCAGTTTCGCAGTTAACCTCGACGATCACGCCAATTCGGCCACCGTGGATGTAAGAATCAACCAAGCCTTCGCGAGCTTCACGCTCGCCCTTTTTCTCAGCCTTAGTCAAACCTTTTTTCCGTAAAGCCGTAAGCGCTTTATCGAAATTGCCTTCGGCCTCAACCAAAGCTTTTTTAGCATCAGTCAGACCAAGCCCGGTCAATTCTTTCAATTTTTTGATTTCTTCAACAGAAATTGCCATAAGTAACTCCTTAAAATTAGTTGTTAAAATTATTTAGTTTCAGCTTTTTCGCTAGCGGCTGCGCCTTCTTTAACAGCTTCAGCAGCATAGTCTAGAAGTAGTTTTACGCCTTTGATAGCGTCATCATTGGCTGGGATAACGTAGTCGATCCCCTCTGGGTTGACGTTCGTATCTACAATCGCAGCTACCGGAATGCCAAGAGTTTTTGCTTCACGAATTGCGTTTACGTCCGCAATCGCATCAGTCACAAATAGAATGCCTGGGCGTCCCATCAAATCTTTAATTCCACCGTATTTAGTGTTTAAAGCTTCTATTTCTTCGGCATAGCGTTGCACTTCAAGCTTACTGTAACGTTTTTCAAGCTCACCACTCGCCATTCGCTTTTCAAGATTTTTTAGCTTTTTGATCTGTTGATTGATTGTACCAGAGTTTGTTAGCATACCGCCAACCCATCGCTCGGTTACGTATGGCTGGTTTACAGACTCAGCCACTTCGCGAGTCGCATCTTTTAGTTGTTTTTTAGTACCGACAAATAGAACTTTGCGGCCTTTTTTAGCCACATCAGTGATAGCTGGAAGAGCTTTTTCAAGCGCCTCTACGGTTTTGGTAAGGTCGATGATATGGCTATCTTGACGTTTACTGTGGATATATGGTGCCATTTTTGGGTGCCAACGGCTAGTTTTGTGCCCAAAATGAACACCGGATTCAAGCAACTGCTTGATGTCTACTTTTACAGACATTTTAACTCCTTTGTCTTCATCTCTGCCAGATCTCTAAGGAACTACTAGGCAAAGATTGTTTCATTAAATTATTTTACGGATTAATTATATCAGATTGGAACCTAAAAAGCAAGGTTTGCACCATCAGATATTTCCCTCTTTACTTTTTCTCCCAGATATAGTAAACTTAGTAGGTTATGAAAAAGAATTTACATCCAGAGAATTACCGCTTTGTCGTATTTAGCGACGAAGTTGCTGGGTTCGCATTTTTGACACAGTCAACTGCGGATTCAAAAGAAACTATCAAATGGGAAGACGGCAACGAATATCCACTAGTGAAAATGCATATTTCGAGCGCTTCCCACCCATTCTTCACCGGTGAAGAGAAAATTATCGACACCGAAGGTCGTGTTGACCGCTTTAAGCGCGCGCAAGAAATGGCTGAGGAACGTAAAAAAGCTTTGGCTAACAAGGCCAAGAAACACGCTGCCGAGCAAGCTAAAAAATCCGACAAGTAGTTTTTACTTTGGATTTAACAAAATTACCACGTAAACTATGCGTGGTAATTTTTATCAGCTGGATTTTACAACTGCCAATTTATCGGTCTCTGGCCTTGTTCACCCAAAAAATCATTAGTTCTTGAGAAAGGTTTACTGCCGAAAAATCCGCGATTAGCCGAAAATGGCGATGGATGAGCACTTATTATTTTGAGGTGTTTTGGATTGGTAATTATACTGCCAACTTTTTGCGCGTGAGCACCCCATAGGATGAAAACTAGTGGGCGTTCAAAATCATTCAGGAATTCTAACAAGTTCTCTGAAAATTCCATCCAGCCCAAATTTGCGTGACTACTCGGCTTACCCCGCTCAACACTCCAAGAGGTGTTAACTAGTAAAACGCCTTCTTTAGCCCATTTTTCTAGGTATCCGTCCTTGGGTGGATTTATATCCAAATCACTCTTGAGTTCTTTGTAGATATTTCGTAGGCTCGGCGGTATTTTTACACCTGGGCGAACTGAAAAGCTCATACCATGAGCTTGACCCGGCCCGTGATATGGATCTTGGCCAATAGCTACAACTTTAGTTTTGTCCAGTGGACAAACCACAAAGCAGGAAAACATATCTTCGCGCGCTGGATAGATTTCGGCTTTTTCGCGAGCCATGTCTACCGCACGAATTAACTGGCGAAAATAAGGTTTTCCAGCTTCAAATTCAATAAATTCACGCCAAGAATTATGTTTCATAGGTATATTTTAGCACGCTTTTATGCTAAAATATACCTATATGCCAAAAATTGATTTGAACCTAGATAAACTAAAAACTGAATACGCCGAGATTGAGGCGTTTTTGAGCGCGCCCGATGCGTATGCAGCAAGCAACTTCTCCGCCCAGAACAAACGATTCTCTGAACTGGAAAAAATCATCGCTAAAGGTGAGGAACGGCAAATATTAGAAAAAAATATCTCCGAGGCCAAAGAACTGATAGTTTCTGAAACTGGCGAACTGGCAGAACTAGCCAAAATGGAGCTAGCTGAGAGCGAAGAAAAACTGGCCGCGCTCGAAGATGAACTGTTCGTAACACTAGCGCCTAAAGACCCAAATGATGACAAAAATGTGATTGTCGAAATTCGAGCTGGTGCTGGTGGCGATGAAGCTTCGCTGTTTGCCGCTGAACTTTATCGGATGTACCTGCGCTACTGCGAGGCAAACGGCCTCAAAACTGACCTATTGAACGAAAGCGCCAACGATACAGGTGGCTATAAAGAAGTTATTTTTGAGGTTAAGGGCGATTCACCCTACTCACAATTAAAGTTTGAGAGTGGCGTGCATCGCGTTCAGCGCATCCCAGCTACTGAAAGCCAAGGCCGAATTCACACTTCTACCGTAACCGTAGCAGTTTTGCCAGAAGCAGAGGAAGCTGACATAGAGATTAGCGCGAATGACCTTAAAGTCGATGTCTATCGTGCTGGTGGACATGGTGGCCAAAGCGTTAACACGACAGACTCAGCTGTCCGCATCACTCACCTCCCGACCGGTATGGTAGTGACTAACCAAGATGAGAAATCACAAATCAAAAACAAAGAAAAAGCGATGAGCGTTTTGCGGGCGCGCTTAATGCAGGCAAAAATTGATGAAGAACAAGCTAAATTAACTGCCGAACGTCGCAGCTTGATCGGCTCAGGCGACCGTAGCGAGAAAATTCGCACTTATAACTTTCCGCAAGACCGTATCACAGACCATCGAATTGGTTTTTCGCGCAGCAATATACCTGCCGCGATGAATGGTCAAATCGAAGATTTAGTAGAACACTTACAGGCTTATGAGCGCGAGCTCGCAGCCGCTAATGCCTCTGAAACATAAGTTAATACTTTCGAGATGAACTCTAGTTTATATGAAAACGCCCAATAAAATCAACATAAAAATTTGGCTAGGCGCTAGTCAAATGAAGTTATCAGATCAAAAAATACAAACTGCTCGTTTAGATGCAGAATTAATCTTAGCTTACGCACTGAAGGTAAACCGGACCTTTTTACATGCTCATCCGGATAAGCCACTCACCAAGCAAGCAATTTTTCACGCGAATAACCTGATAAACAGGCGCCTCAAGAGAGTTCCCCTAGCCTATATACTGGGAGGAAAGGAATTCTACGGGCGAAATTTTGTGGTTACCGAAAATACACTCGTTCCTCGGCCTGAAAGTGAGAACAATATCGAGTTGTTCAAAAAAGTTATGCAGAGCCGAGACACCCTACTCGATGTTGGCACCGGTTGCGGAATTTTAGCCATAACGTGTGCCCTAGAGGCCCTAAAAAACGATATTAATTTACAGGTGTTTGCTAGCGATATATCTAGTGAAGCACTCAAAGTCACCAAGTTAAACGCTTCGAACAAAAAATTAGACATCACTTTTTTGCACAGTAATCTTTTGGAAGATATACCGCAAAAAATCTTAGATGGCATCACCATAATTACGGCCAATCTACCATATGTGGACAAAAAATGGGTTGATCAAGCGCAACCGAATGAGCTTCACCACGAGCCGCAAAACGCATTATATGCTCAGCAAAACGGTCTTGAGCTCATATACAAACTCGTATCACAAGCTAAGGCGTTACCCCAATTGAGATATCTTATATTAGAAGCTGATCCAGAACAGCATCAAGATATTATCAATTTCGGTAAAAACCACGATTTAGAGGTTACCGAAATAAGTGGCTATTGTATATTATTTAAAACAGCTCTATAATTTAGAGCTGTTTTAAATGAATTAGGCGATTATTGGGCGGGATACGAGCCTAGTTCAACCGTAACTTCTTGTTCTTGGCCACCACGCAAAATTGTGATCTTGATCCTATCGCCAGCTTTATATTCTGCAGTTAGCGACCCTACGCTGCCCTTTTCTCCGACGTCTATTCCATTAACCTTCGTAATAATGTCTTCGTCTCGGATACCAGCTTTAGCCGCTGGACCACCAGAAACAACTGCTTGGCCGCTTTCGGTATAAATATAGGCACCATTTTTCACCTCTAGGCCATATCTTTTCGCAACTTCAGGAGTAATTTGTATATAATTAACTCCAATAAACGCTCGATTTGCCTCACCGGTCTCTAAGATTTGATTCAGCATTCCTTTAGCTGCACCAATCGGAATAGCAAAACCGATACCCTGAGCATCTGAAGCGACCGCCGTATTAATGCCAATAACTTGGCCTGTCGCATTTACGAGCGGCCCCCCTGAATTACCAGAGTTAATTGACGCGTCAGTCTGGACCATATCTGTCAACTGCTCGGCACGCGAGCCTACACCACGACTAGCCGTCACCGACCTATTAGTACCCGATATAATTCCACTAGTCACGGAGTTCTGATATTGCCCTAGTGCATTCCCGATCGCAATCACCTGCTGCCCAATCTTGAGGGTTTTGCTATCACCTAGCTCGGCCGGAGATAAATCGTCCACGCCGTCTATCTTAAGAAAAGCAATATCATTCAATGGATCTTGGGCAACAATTTTTACATCCTCATAGGTATCGCCGGTTGCCAAAACTACGCTGATTCCTTTTGAGCCCTCAACAACATGCTTGTTAGTCAAAATATAGCCGTCTTTACTAACAATCACACCGGTTCCCGCTCCAGTAGTCTCACCACTAGAGAAAAATAGCCCGCCAGAAGTTTCAGACGTAGTCAAGACCGAAACCACGCTCGGCGATAATTTTTTAGAAATTTCCTCTATAGAACCCGCCTCTCCGGTAAATTCCTTGTCGTTCCCATCGCTCCCAGAAATACTAGTTTGAGCAATATCCTGACCGCTGTTCATACTTCTTATCACCACTGAAGTCGTAATCGTTGCAACCAAAATTATAGAAATGGTTATGACAATAAATTTTATATTTCGACCGATTCTCTGGTCTATATCTTTAGATGTTTTTTCTTTATTCATATCTAACATTATACTAGCCTTACCTTAAATTAAGCTTAATTTAAATTTGTGGAGATGATGAAAAAAATCCCATTACTACAACGAATACCGCCAAAGTAAATAATAGTGGTAGAATGATTTCCTGAAAACTAATTTTGCTATCATCTTCTTTGGCACGATACATCGAAAATACCAAGAAACTCAGGACCGCGGCGATAATTGCGACTTGAGGGACAGCCAACGAGCTTATGCCAAATAGGGGATAACCAACTGTCCAGTGATTAAAAACCCAGCCAATCTCGGCTAATATAAGACCCCACATCAAGCTTAAAATTTCCAAGCTATTGTGCTCTTTTACGGCTAAAACGTGTCTAAAAGCGGAGTAGCCAATTAGCCACGCTAATATTACGATAGCTGAGGCTGACCAGTTATACCCGATCACAAACAGCGCAAAAAAACCGATGAAAATTGAAAAAATTGCCTGAGTATCGATAAAGATTTTTTTACTCTGAGGCTTGATGGCAATCAGCCAAACTATATATATAGTCGCCAAAATCACAGTCGATATTGAAATATTCGCCGCTCCAGACGCCCACATTAGACCAGTTAGGCTCAGGCAGACAATCAAATCTACCAAGTTTGACTTGACATTCGCTGCCCAAAACCGAGGTCTCACCGCAAAAACTCGCCACTTACTCATAAGAACAAGTCCAACGGCCACAAATGGCGAGCCCGTCACCCAGATTGATAACCATATCATAGCCACCAATGCTATATTTAATAAAACATGCATACTACTTGCCAAAAATGATTTGCGTCGCGCGACTTTAATAAACTCCATGCCCTGATTATACCATAAATATATAATTTCAAACAAATTATGGTTAGCGACTCACGTTTGAAAAGCTACTCTTTTTATGCTAAAATGTAATAATGAAAAGTAGTTTCTGGCAAAGGCATCCACAGCTTATAGACATAATCAGTGTTATTATATTTGTCGTCTCTGTAGTTATCGGAACCGTTCTTATTAATACTTTTGTTTTTCAAAGTTATACCGTGGTTGGCCAAAGTATGGAGGAAACTCTACACAATGGCGAGCGAATTATCGTAAACCGCCTGCCAATTACCTGGTCTAGGCTACAGAACAATGATTACACTCCTGAGCGCGGAGACATTATCGTTTTTGAAAACCCAAATTATACCGCTGGAATGAAAGACCAATATATCGTTAAGCGAGTGATTGCCTTCAGCGGCGAAAGAGTTAAAGTAGAAGATGGGGTTTTAACAGTTTATAACGACGAGTATCCTAATGGGTTCAAGCCAGATGATGGCTTCAATGACAAACCGAAAGATTACACCTCGCATGACGGAAAATGGGCAGTTCCAGATAAGGAAATTTTTGTAGCTGGCGATAATCGCGAAGGTAATAATTCGTTAGATTCACGCAGCGGGCTCGGTACGGTACCTCTCTATAACATCGTTGGACCGGTCAAAATTAGGCTTTTCCCGTTCGAGAAAATTCGAACATTCTAAATTATAGATAACTAGTTAAATTGTCGGCCTATTTCTGGTCCGACAACATTTTCTCTAATCGTTTTAGGTCATCTTCGTTTTTGAATTTGATCCTGATTTCACCTGTGCCACGAGCCGACATTCTAATGTTCACATCACTCTTAAGCCCACTAGAAATACGTTTTATAGTTTTATCAAGTGGGGTATTCTCCGGTTTAAGCTTGGCGGTCTCTTTGCCCTGCTCTTGACGTTTTTTCAGTTGAACCATAAACTGTTCAATCTTACGAGCGCTCCAATTTTCGGCCAAAATCTTTGGTAAAATCTCCTTGATAGTATCTTCGTCGGCTTTCAGGAGTGGTCGCGCTTGACCTTCTTTTAAATCTCCATTACTGACGTATTGCTTTACAAAATCCGGCAAATTGAGTAGGCGTATAGTATTTATAACCGCGCTAGGACTACGACCACCGACCCTTTCGCCAATTTGCTCGGCTGTCATATTGAATTGTTCGCGCAGTTTCAAATAAGCAGTGGCCGTCTCTAGTATGTTTAAATCAGACCGTTGTAAGTTCTCTATCAAGCTCAACTCTAGCCGATTTTGGCCAGACAAATCACGTACAATTGCCGGAATTTTGTCTAAACCGGCTAAGCCAGAGGCCCTAAAACGCCTCTCACCAGCTACAATTACATATTTTGCACTGAGTTTTTTGTCTTTATTCTTTACGACCACGATAGGCTGTAAAACACCGTGAATCTTAATCGAATTGGCAAGATCTTGCAAAGCCTCTTCATCAAAATACCGCCGCGGCTGATCCGGGTCGGCCATTACATCGCCCAGAGGCAAATCTCGCAATTTGCTGATTTTTTCATCAACTCCAAGTGTTGGATCAAACTCGTCATCAATCAGCATTTCTGTAGGAATTAGAGACGAAAAGCCTCTGCCCAAACCTTTTTTAGCCATTATTCTCCCCTTCTATACGAGCTACGATTTCTTTTGCGACGGCTTTATAAGCCCACGAACCTTTACTAAAGCGATCGTAAACACCCACTGGCACGCCGTGGCTTGGCGCTTCAGCTAAGCGGATATTACGTGGAATTGGTGTCTTAAACACTTTCCCAGGGAAAAATTTCTTAATTTCCTCGTGGACTTGACCGCTCAAAGTAGTACGCGAGTCAACCATTGTCGGTAAAACACCTAATAATTCTAAACCTGGGTTCATACCCTTTTTTACAAGTTTCATACTTTCAAGTAGTTGGCCAAGTCCTTCCATGGCATAAAATTCAGCTTGTACCGGTAAAACCAAAAAATCACTAGCAATAAATCCGTTGACTGTCAAAAGGCTCAAACTTGGCGGAGAGTCCAAAATCACGTAATCATAATCCTCGCGGACTGTCTCCAGAGCCGTTTTGAGGCGAGTGAATCGCCCTTGAACATTCGCAAGCTCTACTTCAGTATTTGCCAGAACTGGCGTAGCCGGCGCAAGACTAAGCCCTTTATATTCAGTCTCAAGAATCACATCTTTTAGGGCAGCTTCGCCCGCTACTACATCAGCCATCGTTAGATTTAGCTCATTTTTATCGACGCCTAATCCGCTCGTGGCATTTCCTTGTGGGTCAAAATCCAGAAGTAAAACTCTCTTTCCCATTTTTGAAAGAAAATAAGCAATATTAATCGCGCTAGTTGTTTTGCCAACACCCCCTTTTTGGTTGGTTATAGAAATCACCTTCATAGCCTAATTATACCACAAACTGCTTCTGCTTGCCAATAAAATATGCTTATTGATTTATCCACAGCTCTATGATATAATGTCCTAGATATAAACTAATAAATCAAAGGATTTTATGAAGAAAGCAGTCGTAAAAGTTGGCGGTAAGCAATTTATCGTTAGCGAAAAAGAGACCCTTCTGGTGGACCTCCTCCCGCAAGGAACTAAAGAGCTCAAACTCGACGCTTTGATGCTAATCGATGGCGACAAAGTGGAAGTTGGAACTCCTATAGTAAAAGGCGTGAAGGTTTCCGCAAAAGTTGTTGACGAACTTGTAAAGGGCGAAAAATTGCGTGTAATCCGCTACAAAGCGAAGAAGCGCGTCCACACCGAAATTGGACATCGTCAAAAATATACTAAAATTGAAATAACATCAATTAAATAAACTACTCAAACTCAAAGGCGGCCAGCCTACAAAATCCCCCAGCTTACTCAATTGGGGGATTTTAATTTTATTGTTCTTAATTTTTATGCATAGCTATCCCTTCTCCGAGCTTGCCTAATAATTTTATCCATAAATAAAACCCCTCGATATAAGGGGTTTTATTATTTTAACGTTTGTTACAGTTCTTTAGATTATTTATCTTCGGTTTTGCTGTCCGCGTTGTCTTTTCCTGGTTTTTTACTTGCGCCTTCAGTTGCTTGTTTAAGCTCTTCGTGGCTTCTGTACCAGTATGCGACTCCTCCAACTATCGCGGTCATCGCAATAATCATTAAAGCTGATTCCATTGGTCCAGTTTTTGGCAGTTCAGTCGGTAGAGCCGGCTCACCTTCTGTACAATCTGGATCATTTGGCTTTAGATTCTCTTTTCCGGGAACCTCACACCAGTCTTCACATTCTTTACTGCCCGTTGGAATGCCAGGTTTACATTCGGTTGGCTTACAATCGACTTCGACTTCGACTACGGCGTTGTCTTCTTTTTTGCCGTTATCAGTATTGGCACTAGCTACGTTGTTCAATTTGTTTGTACCACAGACTAAGTCTTTGGCGACACCAATTTTAACTCGGTAGGTTACAGCTGCTCCGGCCCCGGGACTATAGTTACCTATGTTCATGCCCGCAGTGGCGAACATATTATCACTCACTTTTAAGCCATTTGGGTTGGCGTTGTTTACTAGATTACCGCTTCCCGCAATTAGAGCTACACCTTTTGGCAAAGTGTCCTTCAAGACTACGTTATTCTGAACTACTGTACCCGTATTTTTATAAGTCACTTTGTAGTCGACTTCTGCGCCAGCTTGAGACTTCATAGATTTTACGAAGGTATTTTTATTGGCCGCAGAAACAGTTTTGCTCATTTCAAAATTTGGTTGATCAACTTTAATTTTATAAATTACATATGCTGAGTATTGAGTACATCCTGGCATAATACCATCAAGTGAATTATATCCTAAGAAAGTTCCGTTTGTGAACATTGACGTTGCAAGTGTTGAACCATTCGCCTTACCGTTAGAATGAAACTTCGCTGAGCTTGGTACATATCTTAGCGCAACCGCACTACTCGAACTTATATAGGCTTCGTCCCATACTGATTTTGGGTTGGAATTCAGTGCTGAGATCGTCGATACTACAGCGCTTTCTTCCCCTGCCTTCAAGGTTGCTGGAACTTGTGCCTTTAATCTTACATCAAGCGCAATGCCTTTACCACTTTCGTTTAGGCTATCTTTAGCATTATTATGAACATAGGTGTAAACCTCATATTCCTTGCCTGGTTGTAGTTGAATTTTGTCTACGTAATTGCCAACACCAGCTTCACGAATCCTTACGAAGTTCCTCTCATCGCCCAAGCTTGGGTTATTAGTTATAGAGTTAAATGTCGGATAATCTGCCGGATTTTCGGCGGTGAAAGTTGACCTTTCTGGGCCGTAAGCTAAGGCTCCAATCGATAGAGCCATCACAGCAGCGATAGATGCAACAGCTCCAATTAATATTTTTTGTGTAATTTTCATCTTATTTCTTTCTCTATTTTTATCTTAATTATTTTTCGATTGGTGTGCCGTCAGGGTTTAAACCTTGGGATGCCAGTATTTCTTCTCTGGTTTTAGCTGTTCCATTTTCTAGCTCTATGGTCGACCCGCCAGTCGTTATCTCATTGGCATTGGCTTCATCCTGTACGACTTGCTGCTCAGCTTGCGCTTCTTGCTGTCCTTGCCATTCAGTCGTATAATTTAGGCCAACCTCGCCGTTAGCGCCAGTTTCAGTTGTCGGAATATTTGCTTCCTCGCGCTCTTCAGCTAGAACCCGTTCGGCCCCTGGAGCGACTACGTCTTGGTTAGCTTCGATTGCGCTACCCGGAGCTTCGGTTCCGTTAATAGTTTCTTTGTCGCCGATGGCTTCAGTATCGCTCTTTGTGAGATCTCCAGCCCCCATTACCTCTTGGTTATCATTCCAACCTTCTGGAGATTTATTGTAGTTCTTTCCATCGTCAGTCTCCTCTGGAATTTCTGGGGTTTCTTCTTTGGGGGTTTCTTCTCCGTTTCCCTCTTCAGGGTCTTCGTTCTCTTCAACGACTTCTAACTCTTCTTCATTCTTCTCTTCAACAGCCCCACCTCCGGTTTCTTCCCTCACTGTGGTTTCGTTACTAGGAGTTTCCAATATTATACTGCCCCCTTCGCCAGGAAGATCAATGACGACCCTATCTGTCGTATCAATCACAGCATAAGTAAATGTACCCGCCGGCATTTCCGTTACGTTTTCAATAGGGGTTTTGTCGCCGAACTGAGCACAAAATTCGAACACTGTGTATTCCTTGCCGTCAATCGTAAATGTATATGCGGCATACCCTGTCTTGTCTAATTGAGATTGATAGACATCTAGGCCGCCTTTTCCATCCTCTAGAGCTCCTTCAGTATAGTAAGCGCCTTGAAGGATAACTTTTTTAACATTTTCCATTCGGCTATACTTATCTTTGATAAAATTGTACACTTTTTCACGAAGCTCAAGATTGTTTTCCATCTGATCGCCGAGCTCATTAGCTGACAAACCACTCATATCATATCCTAGATGCTCAGCGATTGAAGCCTCAACGCCACCTTTACCAATATTAGTATGGACTTCTGCAATGTTCTTCTTAAATGATTCCGCATCGTTGAATATCCCACCATCAATATTTCCAACCAAGTCTTGTGAATATTGTTTTTTGTCCATCGTAGAATAGTACAAATTTTCAAATTTAACACCTTCAGCCTCGTTATTGTCGAGTTCTTCTCCGATAAGCGGATTCTTTTCCTGTTCATCCTTTTCGGTATCGCTAGAGGGCGTTTTTTGGGCTTCTTCGATACGGTCGTTATTATTGTCACTCTGCGGTACGTTATCATAGATAATTTTACCTATACCTAGTGTAATAAAAGTAGCAGCCCCCGCTATAACAGCTTTGCCAAATTTACTTTTCTTAAATCGACTAAACCAAGTTTTTTTCTCTTTAGTTTCAGGTTTAGTGACATTAGTAATGTTGTTAGCTTCCTTAGCTTTTTCAGCTTCTGCTTGTTTATATCTTTCAACATTTTCCGCGTGCCTTTGCATTACCTTAGCCTGCATAATAATGCTCGCTTCTAAGCCCTCTCCAGTTACTGCAGCAGGATTCTCCTCGTAATATTTAGCAGCTTTATCTAGAAATTCTTGCGGGATATCGCTTAAATCTTTATCATCATCTAAAGGAGTATCGCCAAGCTCAAGAGGTTTTTTAGC
>RZZT01000019.1 GCA_010014525.1 Candidatus Saccharimonadota bacterium
AGTCGAGCAACTTGTCGACATCCGTGACAAGAAGCAAGAATACTTCGTCTGCCTCACACTCGACGGCGCCAATCGACTCATCGCCAAGCGCATCATCACTATCGGCACGCTGACCGCCAGCCTCGTCCATCCGCGCGAAGTCTTTGCCGAAGCTATCACCGACCGCGCCGCTAGTATTATCGTGGCGCATAATCATCCGAGCGGAAGCTTGGAGCCGAGTCAAGCTGATATCGATGTAAACGAACGACTCCTCTCTGCTGGAAATCTATTAGGCGTTAAGCTCATTGACCACATAATAGTAAGCAAAGACAGCTTCAGTACAATTGATAATTAGGAAAACATATATACAAATCCTAAAATATCACCAAAAATTAGTATTGTAATACTGCACATCCTTTGTTATAATGACTATATGACCAAAGCAGGAAGATATACAAGCCACGGATCGTACAAGACATTTCAGCCTCGATTACTTAGCGAGCCTACGGATATTATCGATGATCAGGTAAGCATCCTTCTTGCTGATGCCATGCGCTACCTGGGTGAACTCAACGCCTACTCCCAATTGGTACCCGATATCGATTACTTTATTCGTATGCATATTGCCAAAGAGGCGACTACCTCTAGCAAGATCGAGGGCACTAAAACAAACCTTGCTGACGTGATCCAGGATGACGATCAAAGTCTAGCCGAGTTAAATAGCGAGCAGCGTGACGATCTCGAAGAAGTGCAGAACTACATCAGGGCCGTAAACTCAGCAGTCGAAAAACTGCACAAGCTGCCACTTGCCACCAGGCTCATCTGCGA
Source organism: Candidatus Saccharimonadota bacterium (assembly GCA_010014525.1). Lineage (GTDB taxonomy): Bacteria > Patescibacteriota > Saccharimonadia > Saccharimonadales > Saccharimonadaceae > Nanogingivalis. Next base: position 808 of record RZZT01000019.1, read on the forward strand.
AACTCATGAGATTTTACTATCTGGCGTACGTGGCTTCACTCGGGCGCCCGGCCAGATTCGCAAGACGCAGAACTGGATTGGCGGGGGTGGCGATATCTCAACCGCTGCTTTTGTGCCGCCATCCCCAGAGACGATAGGCGACTTGCTATCCGACCTCGAGGTGTATTGGCACAACGACACATTAAATGTGCCAGTTCTCGTCAAAATTGCCCTTTGTCACTATCAGTTCGAAACAATCCATCCGTTCCTCGATGGCAATGGTCGTACGGGCCGCCTACTGATTGGCTTGCAGCTTATCGATTCCGAGATACTCACCAAACCAGCACTCTATATTTCGGACTATCTTGAACGCAACCGTGCCTCGTATTATGATTCGCTCGATCGTGTGCGCACCTCGGGCGATTACACGCAGTGGGTTAAATTCTTCCTCTATGGAGTAGTGGAGACAGCCAAAGATGCCAAAGAAACTTTACAAGCTATCGTAAAACTCAAAGAAACGTACACAAGCCACATCCACGCAAGCTCACTCAGTCGACCGCGCCAAGAAAAAGCACTGTCGCTCATCACGACGATGTACGGTCAGCCAATCATGACAATCCGCCAGATCCAAGACGAGCTTGGGTCATCGTGGCAAACTGCCAACGACCTGGCTGTATATCTGAAGGATCTTGGCATACTATCCGAGATTACTGGCGATGCCAAAAACCGTAAATTTGCCCTGATAGATTATTTCGACCTATTCAATAAACCAAGGAGGAATCATGAATAAGCCAACTCAAAATCCCGAATCGCTCGTCTGGAGACTCGCAGACCTATTACGTGGCAGCTGGAAGCAACATGAGTACCAGGACGTCATCTTGCCACTCCTCCTCCTCAAGCGCATCGATACTATGCTCGAGCCAACTCGCAGCGAAGTACGCCGCAAATACAATCAGTTCAACGGCAAGACAGACGTCGCGCCAATCCTTCGCGCCACCACCAAGATGGATTTTTACAATACTTCTGAATTCGACTTTGACACCTTACTTGACCAGCCATCCCATATAGCCAAAAACTTCCAAAACTACATAGATGGCTACAGTGAAAACATTCAAGATATCATCGCCAAGTTTGACTTTGCAAAGCAACTTGAGCGGCTCGAGGGTGGCAACATCTTGTACGAGATGATCAAGCAGCTCAACCAAGTCGACCTCAGCCCTAGCCGCATCGATAACCACGAGATGGGGACAATCTTCGAAAATCTTCTTCGTCGCTTTTCCGAGCAGTCCAACGAGACTGCGGGTGAGCACTACACACCGAGAGACGTTGTCGGTCTGCTCGCAGAGTTACTCGTCGAGCCGGACAAAGAAAACCTCAAGCGTCCACACATTGGCATTCGTATTTATGACCCTGCAGTCGGGACGGCAGGTATACTTTCTGTGGTCAAGCAGATTATTACCGAGAAGATCAACCCTAAAGCCGACGTATACCTATATGGTCAAGAGCTCAATCCGCAAACCTACGCCATCGCCAAAGCTGACATGCTGATTAAAGGCGAGGCTGGGGATATTCGCGGAGGCGACAAGGATTCGTCAAAAGCCAGCACTCTCAGTAACGACCAATTCTTCGGCGAGTCATTTGATTATATTTCAGCCAATCCTCCCTACGGCGTGGACTGGAAAAAGGATAAAAGCGCCGTAGAAAAAGAAGCCGAGCGTGGCTATGCTGGCCGCTTTGGTGCCGGTACGCCGCGTATTAGCGATGGTCAGTTACTGTTCTTGCAGCACATGGTGAGCAAAATGCGTCCGGCTGTTGATGGTGGCTCGCGCGTCGGTATTGTGCTCAATGGTTCACCACTTTTCACCGGTAGTGCTGGTAGCGGCGAGAGCGAGATTCGTCGCTGGCTACTCGAAAAAGATCTCGTAGAGACTATCGTCGCACTGCCAGACCAGCTGTTTTACAACACTGGCATTAGCACCTACATCTGGATTTTGACCAATCGCAAAACACCAGAGCGCAAGCACAAAGTGCAGCTGATCGACGCACGCAAGCAGTTCACCAAACGTCGCAAGAGTCTAGGCAACAAGCGCAAGGATATCAGCGAGGCAAATGCTCAGCAAATTTTGGAATGGTACAACGAGTTCAAAGAAGGCGCTCGCGTGAAGATTTTTGATACACGCGAATTTGGCTACCGCCAGGTGACGATAGAGAGGCCATTGCAGCTTAGTTTTCAGGTGACACCAGAGCGTATCGAGTTACTCCGCCAGCACAAACTGTTTGAGGTTGGTAAGAAAAAGCCTACCTACGATGTCTACCAAGTGGACGCTATCTTTGCAGCACTCGATAAACTAACAGGGCTGCCTGTTATCAAAAACCAAGGTGACTTTTTACAAAAAGCCAAAGACGCATTTGCAAGTAGCGACGCACCGTTTGATGCCAAGCTGCAAAAAGTCATCTTGCAAACTATGTCTGAGTCTGACGATACAGCAGATATCATTACCGACAGCAAGGGTAACCCCGAAGCCGACAGCAGCTTGCGCGACACCGAAAACGTGCCACTCGGTCAAGATGTCTCTGAATATTTTGAGCGTGAAGTAGTGCCATACGTACCAAACGCCTGGATCAACACCAAAGTCACTGACCATAAAGATGGTGAAGTAGGAAAAGTCGGCTACGAGATTCCATTTACGCGCTTCTTCTATGAATACAAACCACCTCGTGATTTACATGAGATTGAATCGGATATTAAGGAGACTGAGGTTGAGCTTGCGAAGCTACTGAAGGAGCTGACAGCATGAGTAGCTTACTTAAGCCAGAGAAGCTATCAAACTTAGCCCGCATCGTCACAGGCTCTACGCCACCTACCAGTAACGAAGAAAACTTTTCCGACGATGGCATAGAATGGATTAAGCCAGAAAATCTAATGGGTCTTGCAGGTATTTCAGCTTCAAAGCAGCGGGTTTCTCGCGCAGCAGTCAAAAATATGGAGATTATACCTCCAGGATCAGTCCTTGTGAATTGCATAGGTGATGTCGGCAAGTTCGGCTTTACCGATCGTCCGGTCGTCACGAATCAGCAAATTAATGCCACTATTTTTCGTAAAGATAGGGTTCTACCGTCATATGGAAAATATTTAATTGCATCATCTAAGTCCGCAATGGAGAAACAGGCAAATAAAGTTGTCGTTGCCATCCTAAATAAGTCTGGCCAGTCATCAATTGTATATAATATTCCAGATTTGAATACTCAGACCAAAATAGCAAATTATCTCGACCATAAAACCCAGACCCTCGACAAAATCCTAACCGCCAAAAACCACACACACACACACCTATCAGAGCTCCGCCAGGCGATTATTACAAACGCCGTCCTTGGCACTGGAGGTACAGCTATGAACCTCCAAGATACGCACATCCCGTGGATCGGCAAAATCCCAGCTCATTGGGAGGTGAAAAAAATCAAGCACGTCGCAACGGTCAAGGCTCGTATTGGTTGGCAGTCTTTAACAACGGATGAGTATATCGATAAAGGGCCATTTCTTGTGACTGGTACTGATTTTCGTGATGGAACTGTAGACTGGAAAACCGCAGCACACGTATCTGATCAGCGTTGGGCGATTGACTCGAATATTCAACTCGAAGAAGACGATTTGTTGCTAACGAAAGACGGCACGATTGGTAAGGTTGCAATGGTCAAGGGCTTGGTCGGTAAAGCCACTCTCAACAGTGGCGTTTTCGTAATTCGTGCAAAAAACGATGAATACAACCCCCGATATCTGTACCACATTTTAAACAGTGGTGTATTTACAGATTTTATCGAGTATATGAAAACTGGCTCTACAATTAACCACCTATATCAGCAAACATTTGTGGAGTTCTCATTCCCGATGCCACCACGCAAAGAACAAGACGAAATTGTGAAACTGATAGACCATAGGTTGAGACAGGTTGATATCGCGATCGAAAAGGTAGTCAAGTCCACTAGTCTACTCGAAGAATACCGATCATCTCTAATATCAAACGTGGTAAGTGGAAAGGTTGAAGTATGAAATTCAAACCGCTCAGTAAAAAATATCAGTTTGACGACACGCTTGTGATGGACTTTCCTAGATACTTTCTCCAGCCAATAGCGAACTGGTGCTCTGACTTATTGTATCGAAATCAACAAATCGAAAAGGATAGCTTATATAACATAGCGTACTTAGCAGATGATTTTCGCGAAACACTACAGGTTAATCTACACGAAGTATATCCGCAAGAATGGGACGACGCAATTAAATATATACTAGCCGACACAGATCGGACGACCGTCATTCTGCAATGGTGTCTTAATTTTTATGCCACACAACAAGATGCCGCCAACCTCGAATGGATTCTCGCAAATGGCGGCTCTGGATACGCGGTGTTAAAAACAAACCAGCAAGCATCGGAGTACACCAAAGGCGCTTACGACTTAGTGGAACGTGTACCAGGAGCAACGAAACAGCTGGCGCAGCAAGCCCTTAATGCTAATGAGGAGCTACTCAAGGCATGGCGTGCTTGTTACGGGCGTAAGCCAAACTATAATGAAGCCGTTCAGGCGTGTCAAAACGTGTTGGAGCAGCTATTACGCGATGCGTACTTGCCAAAGGATACCAAAGCTCAACTTGGTAAACTAATTACCGATATTCGTGCGGGCAAAACGTTAGCCTACAAAGGCTCGAGTATAATTGGCCAACCAAACCTCTTGCTTGATCTAGTAGACAAGGTTCCGATGTACCGTGGTATGCATAAGGCTGGAACTGGCAAAGATGCGAAGAAGTCTGACGCGGAATACATTTTACTGAGCACTGTTTATATATGGAGTTTACACCAGGGGAAGCAGGTATGATAAATAAAATTACACAAATAACCCATCTTAGCCGTTTCAAAAATTTTTCATCTACGAATGACAATATTAGTCTAGGTAGAACGAACCTTATCTATGCGCCTAATGGGCGAGGAAAATCGTCACTATCTGATATTGTGGCGTCGTTCGCTGTAAACGATACGCAGCTCTTGCAGAAGCGCATCAGTAAGGTTTACCCTGGTAGCCTAGAAGTGACCGTACAGTATGGAGCGCCTGCTCAGACGGCACGCTTTACTAGTGGGAACTGGTCAGCTAATCCTACCGATGCGGTATGCTTGGTATTTAACAAGGACTTTATACAGAAAAACATACATACTGTTACGGTGGAGCATGATCACAAGAAAAGGCTGCACGGTCTTATTGTTGGCGAGGGAGCGATCGCAGCTAAGCAGGATGTTACTAATAAGCGCGAGGCGCACGAACTCGCAAAGCGCGAACAAAGAGAGATAGGGACCGGATTTGAGGCGCTCAGTTTAGGCGGGGTTACCCTCGATGAGTTTGTAAAAAAGGCACCTGGCGATGCAGTAGCGCTCGAAGTCGAAAAGGCTAAGCTGGAAACCCAGGTGAAGGCTCTTGGTGAGCCAGAGAAAATAAAAACCAAACCGGGGTTGAGCATTTTATCGAAACTTTCGGCTGACTTTACAGACCTCGAAGAAACTTGCAACAATACAGTACAGGGTGGATCGCAAGAGGCAATTGAGCTCTTGCAGCAACACATCACGAGCCATATCCGCAGTAATGAAAAAGAAGCTAAAGAGTTTATTGCGGCGGCTGTTAAAGCGCAGGGTAGTAAAGAAACAGCTTCGTGTGCGCTCTGCGGGCAAGATCTGTCTGCAGATGCAAAAGCTATCGTTGACGCTATGTTTGTTATATTTAACGCGTCTTACACGCAGCTACGAAAAGATATCAGTGACCGAGTGGAGGAACTTGACGAAATTGATGCAGCACGCGCTGATGCGCAAGCGCAGACGGTTATAGAAGCCAACACCGTTAAGCATGAAGATTGGCTGAAGTATATCGATACAGCTGGTAGCCTGGACGTTGGCGATCTAACTAAGTTAGCTGAAAATGTCGTCAAAAAACAAGGGGGCCTGATAAAGCAACTAACGGCGAAGCGGGAAGATACCTCCATAGTGATTGATACCGAATTGACAGACTTTAAGCTGTCGATCGACGCCTATAATCAGCAAGTTGAACAATATAATACTCGGGCGGAGTTGATAAATGAGGCGATTCAAAAATATAAGGACGCTATCGACGTTTCTAAGAAGCAAGTAATTGAGGAGAAGATTGCAGACGCGAAGACTGCAATAGCTCGATGCGGAGAGCCTGGCAGAGACTTAGTTAAACGAGCCACAGATAACGCTAAAGTACTCGTCGATACAGAAGCGGCATACAAGAAAGCTCTCCAGGATTTCGCAACGGCACAGGAAGCTATAATCAATCAGCATAAAGATACAATAAATACTGCCTTAGAATATTGCGGAGCTAAATTTAGAATAGATGGGTTACAGCAAGGAACTCGCGGTAATTCGACTGAGCCTTATATCGAGTATTCTCTCGAATTGCAGGGTGGAGAGCAGGATGCTCAGCTTACGGCGTCAAGTGGACTTGGTGATATTTTAAGCGACGGAGAGAGAAATCTGCTTGCGTTTGCCTTCTTTTGGTCACTCGTTGTTCATCAAGATCTCTCAAAAACCATCGTTATTTTCGATGATCCTCTTAGCAGTATTGATCGCGATTGGCGCACTTGTCTGGCAGAGAAATTAAAAGAGCTGCACGACAACGGGCTGGATCAACTATTCGTACTGACGCATTATGATGACTTTGCTCAAGTTGCCTGCAGGATCATATCGGGTATGAAAGAGCTTACCATTGAAGATAAGGGCGTTGCTAATGGGCACTGGATTGACGGTGTTAGCATTGAAGATATAGTGCGCGACGAGCAATTTGCGAGGATTAAGATGCTTGAATTATATGTAGGTGATCCCACAACTCAGCATCCTGGCCACGTACAGGCTGAGATAAGGAAGGCTCTGGAATCCGCCTTAAAGCACAAATATTACCAAAAGCTACAAGCCCTCATAAATGGAAATGCTGGTTGGTTGCGTGACTACATTAAACATGTCGATGTTAAGCCAATACTCCAAGCAAATGGGTCATATCAAGAATTAAGCAACCTATGTACGGCCGGAGGATGGGCAAATCACGACAATCCATCCGCGACAACATTTGATCAAAGCGCGGCACAAAATTATGCAAGAAGGACACTGAAAGTACTGGAGGAGCTATGAGTAACTACAAAGAAATAGCATTTGAAGATTTTATAGAACAGCAGCTAACTGGACTACATGGTTATCGCACCCGTAATGCGCGGACAGATTACGACAAAAAGCTCGCTATGGATGGCGAGCTGGTGCTGGAATTTTTGCGTGAGTCACAAGGTGACAAGCTGGCCGGACTGGCAGAAAGATTTGGCGAAGATGCCGAGCCAAAACTGCTAGCGCGGCTTGACGACGAGATTGCCGCGCGTGGAGTACTGGACGTACTACGAAACGGCTTCGAAGATCGCGGTGTGAAATTTGATATGGCGTATTTTCAGTCGGACGCGTCGTTTAACGCTGAGATTGAGCGACTGTACGAATCAAACATCCTCAGTGTGATTCGCCAGCTAAAATACAGCGAGAAGAATGAAAATTCCATAGATATGGTGCTATTTGTAAATGGCTTGCCGATCTTCACAGTAGAGCTAAAAAACCAGATGTCTGGCCAGGATGTGCAAAACTCTATATCCCAGTACAAGACCGATCGCGATCCACGCGAAAAACTACTGAGCAACATGCGCTGTCTGGTGCACTTCGCAGTCGATACCGACCTAGTGTATATGACGACCAAACTAGCACGCCACGCCACACGGTTCTTGCCGTTCAATACTGGCAATCGCGATGGCGCAGGCAACCCAGTCAATTCAGATGGTCACCGCACGCACTATATGTGGAGCGACATTTGGACGCGTGAAAGCGCGATGGAGATTATTGGTAAATTTATGACCACCATAGCCAAAGAAGCCGAGAACAAATACGGCAAAACAGTTGTTGAGAAGTCGTATATATTCCCACGCTACCACCAACGCGAAGCGGTTCGCAAGATTATCGCGGATAGTCGCGTACGTGGCGCTGGCAATAATTACCTAGTCCAGCATAGCGCTGGTAGTGGCAAGAGTAATACTATTGCCTGGACAGCACATCGCTTGAGTGAACTGTACGATGAAACTGGCGAAAGCAAAGTGTTCGATAGCGTCATCATCATTACTGATCGTCGAGCACTCGACAAGCAGCTGCGCGAAACAGTCGAGCAATTTGCACAGGTGCGTGGCGTAGTGAAAAAGGTCGAAGAAGGTAGTGCGCAGCTCAAGCAAGCACTCGAAGATGGCGAAAAGATCATTACTACTACGTTGCAAAAGTTCCCATTTATCCTCGAAGAGATCGGTGACCTACCAGGTAAGAAATTCGCCATCATCATCGACGAAGCGCATTCATCGCAAAGCGGCGAGGGCTCAAAGGCGGTGCGCAAAGCGCTCAATGCCCGTGATCTCGACGAAGCAACGCGTGAAGACGACGACAGTCGCGAACCAGATGGCGAGGATATCGTAAACCGCCTCGCGGCGGCCGACCAGCACGCACGACTTGCTCGGTCAAACAACCTGAGCATATTTGCATTTACCGCTACGCCAAAGCAAAAGACACTCGAGATATTCGGAGAAAAGCAGGCCGACGGTAGCTTTGCGCCGTTTAGCCTATATACCATGCGCCAGGCTATCGAAGAAGGGTTTATCCTCGACGTACTGCAAAACTACACGACGTATCGCAGCTATTTCGAGCTCATAAAGACTTGGCAGCAAGACGACAAAGAGTACGAAAAGAAGAAAGCACAGCGCCTACTGTTTGGCTATGTAGACAAGCACGAACATGCGATCAAGCTCAAGACGCAAACGATGGTCGAGCATTTTCATGCTCACATTGAGCATCTGGTTAACGGCGAAGCGAAAGCGATGATCGTCACCAAGTCGCGACTGCATGCCGTGCGATACAAACAAGCCTTTGATGCGTATTTGCGTGAGGCAGGGTTGAACTATCGTGCAGTCGTAGCGTTCTCGGGCACCGTGATCGACAACGGGCAAGAATACACCGAAGCGAGCATGAACGGCTTCCCAGAGAAGCAAACAGTACACGAATTTGCCAAATCAGAGAATAAATTCTTGATCGTAGCGAGTAAATATCAGACAGGGTTTGATCAGCCGCTGCTGGCGTGCATGTACGTCGACAAAAAGCTCGGTGGCGTAAGTGCCGTACAGACGCTCAGTCGGCTCAATCGTTCTCACAAAGACAAGGAAGAAACATTTGTACTCGACTTTGTTAATGAGACAGATGATATCATCGACGCGTTCCAACCGTACTACACGACGACGGTTCTGTCTGAAGGCACAGACCAAAATATGCTCTATGACCTCAAGCGCGACATCATGGCGTTCAAGGCGTTTTCCACCGAAGAAGTCGAAGGTTTTGCGAGTGAATTTTTCTTAGGTGCAACGCACGATAAGTTGAATCGCTCGCTTGACGCCGTAGTAGATCGTGTCGAGGAGCACATGCCCGAAGAGGCAAAAGAATTCAAAAGTAAAGTTGGCGACTATATTAAGCGTTATGGATTTGTGTCGCAAATCCTGCTGTTCGAAGATACATATTTTGAAAAGTTATTCATCTTCCTGAAGTTTTTGAAGCGCAAACTACCGGTCGAAAAGAGCGAGTTACCGACGGAAATCCTAAAGCAAGTAAATATCAACTCTCTCAAGGTAGTAAACAAGGGCTCTGTAAATATTAGTCTTGCAAACGATCCAGGTCTACTCGACCCAATGGGCGGAGCATCGCTGATGGGGCTCGATATCCCCGAGCTGGAACTGCTATCGCGCATCGTAAAAGATGTAAATGAAAAATATGGCACAAATTTCACCGACGAAGATCGGGTAATTGCCGACAAGCTAAGCCAGAAGCTCATGAAAGACGAGAACCTCAAGGGCTCGATCGACAATAACGCACGCGACATCGCCAAGGTTAAATTTGATGAACTGTTCGAAAAAGAGCTTGTCGAGATGGTTAATAACCATTTTGATTTCTACCAAAAAATCAATGATGACAAGGATACCCGTGGCTATTTGAAAGATCGTATATTTGACATGGTATACAGGAAGATCAAGAAGTAGTGAGAAATAAGGAGCTCCACGATTCAATATCTAGTCCATGGGATGAATTTCGCAACCACCCGGGGCAGGTCGCGCGCTTAAAATGGGACTTGCTGCAAGATTTCTACCAAGATGTCGTGCGAGTGAATGGTGTTCAATTGATCATGTTGGCTGAACTACCGCAGGTGGATAAGAAAGCGCGTAAAAAATTATTCAAGGAAGCTACGCAGGATGGTGGATCTCAGTACAACGGCGAGGTTACTCGACTTTTATATAACTATCTCGTTAGTGCAGCCACCCTAACGGATCACTGCCGGTATGTCATGAAAGACTATGGCGGAACCGACTACTACAAAGAGTATGAGCAGAAGGTTAGCGAGTTTTCAAAACTGCCAGAGTCAGCTTTTATAAAAGACCTGAGAAACTACTTTGCCCATCATAAGATACCTTCGATAGGTTTGAGCATAGGTGATATTGAGTTTTCAGACGACGAGTTCCGTCACGAGGCGCTCATATATACGTCAGACCTAGATGACAGCACAAAGTGGTCTGCGGCGTCCAAGAAGTATATTGAGGATAATTTTCCTCACGTATACACCGCAGGATTGGTCAAGACACACTTAGGTGCACTTTCCGTGCTGTATGCATGGATATTTAGCAACTTTGAGCACCTACATGGCCAGGATCATGACGAATCCCTAAAGATTAAGGAAAGAATCTTAAGATCTTAATATTTGTGGCGCTAGCCGCTAGAGTGTAGGGTGGGTGAAGGTCCACATAGAGACAGCCTGTCGGCATATAAAAGAATCGCTCAACATTAGGCGTGGGTAGGGTGCGTATAATATATAATACAAATATGAAAACAGTCGTAGCAGCCCTCATAGAAAAAGACGGCAAATACCTAATCGCTCAACGAAAGGCAGGTAGTGCACTGGGTGGTCTGTGGGAGTTTCCCGGTGGAAAAGTTGAGGCTGGCGAGTCTGACACAGAAGCACTAGAGCGCGAGATACTAGAAGAATTTAACACTGTAGTGACAGTAGGCAAGCTGCTGGCGACCGCACCGATAGACGAGGGTACGACACTGAAGCTTTATGCCTGTAAGCATTACCTAGGCGGGTATCACGCCAAGGATCACGATGAGGTGGGCTGGGTGAGTAACCTGGCGGCGCTGAGCAGTTACGACCTGGCGCCTGTCGACATGGAGCTGCTGTCGCAAATCACAAAAGACACTCGTAAGCCGAGCCTGCATGAGCTAAAAATCGGTGAATCATACATAAACGAAGATATTATGCGGATGTTCCTCGTGAGCGGCCAAGGTGGTATGCGTAAATCTAATCGGGCAAATAGTTTGATTCTTTTTGCGCTGCATAATACTGGCAATCCGTACGAAGACAAATGGGACGACCAAGGTGTGATGCACTACACCGGCATGGGGCTCTCAGGTGATCAGTCGATAGATTATGCACAGAACAAAACCTTGGCCGAATCGCGCACGAATGGAGTAGGCGTG
>RZZT01000020.1 GCA_010014525.1 Candidatus Saccharimonadota bacterium
ATACAGTGGTTTTGTTTCTCATATAAAGAACTTCCCATCTTTTACCAATACGCTAAAAAATAACAATTATACCACCTTGGCATTGCACCCATTCGGCCGCACTATGTATAAGCGCGACATAGTGTACTCCAATCTTGGATTTGATAATTTCAAATCTCAGGAGCATTTTGAAAGCACAAATCGCATAGATAATTCTGAATATATTTCTGACCAATCTAGTTTCGAGCAAGCTGTCAAAGAGCTCAAGCAAAATAGTAGTCCTTCGCCACAGTTTATTCATCTTGTGACAATGCAGAACCATATGCCATATACACCTGGGCTCTATGCACAAACTAAATTTCAAATCGATAAGAAAGCGAGTAGTGTTAGTGATAAAAATGCGCTGGAAATTTCAACTTATTTGACAGGCTTAAAAAAGTCTGACGAAGCGATGAAATATCTCATCACAGAAATCGAACAGCTTGATCAAAAAACTATCGTGGCGTTTTGGGGCGATCATTGGCCAGGCGTATATAATAACTCTTCAGAAATTGACACAGACAAGAAAGATAGTTCCCGCACGCCAATGTTTATCTATAAAAATTTTGGCGAAGCAGGCAAACGTACGGATCTTGGAACACTCAGCTTGAACTATCTTTCCACCGCCGTATTAGATGAACTAAATGTTCAGCTTTCGCCATTTAATTATATGCTGAAAGATGTCAAAGCCAAATACCCAGCCCTCACCCGGAAGTTTATAGAGGCAGAGGCGGAGACAGATGACCAACTACTTAAAGATTACCAAATGATTCAATACGATATCCTGAACGGTCGCCGCTGGAGCGATGATAACGAATTCTATCAGACTAAATAGCGTCCAAGAGGTTGGCAAATAATTATACACAAAAGCCCGAAACTTTAAATATCGTTTCGGGCTTGTTTTAACTCAAGATTATTTGCCAAAAACCAGCTGCAGATAATCTTTCATCATTCGCGCGCCAGAAATCACCGGTAAATACCCAGATAATTGGCGACGGACTTGACCTTCGTACCAAGTGTCATTTTTGACGATTCTAGCTGCTCGTAGCATTTGCTCATACAAAGACCTCACTTCGGCCTCATAGCTCGCGCCTACAATCTCTAAACAAGCTATAGGCGAAAGATCTGCCACGCCACCATCGGCAGTCGAAATTAGCACCTTCAAATTAGCGATATCCTTCATAAACGAAGTCCCGCAAGCCTCGAGCCCGACAATTGGATTATTGATAGCGATATCCGAACCCGCTGCTAGCGCAAAACCAAGCTCCTCATCATAATCTTGAATATAATGAACCCGCTCACGGAGCAAATCATCACTATCAATCAGTTTTAAAACCTGATTCAGCCGCGTTCGCATCTCGGTATCACCCTGATGAACCTTACCCGTCAAAATATAATGCGCATTGTTCTCTTCTAAAATTCGGCGCAAAATCGAGATATCCTCAAATGGCATTAGTGGGCGCTTGTAACTAACAAAGCGGCGTTTAAAGTCGAACACAGTTGCATCTTCTGGAATATAAACCGGGTTGCCGTATTGATCTTGGCGGTGTTCCAAAACTTGGTTCAGCTTTTCGCGGCCAATCTTCCGCAGTCCTCGGATTTCATCAATCTTTAAATCGTCCAAACGCTCCTTATAGTCATCGCTCGGCAAACCGAATTTGTCGATAATTCCCTTCTCATTATAAACTGAAACGATTTCTGGTATCACCCAAGTATCCAGATCAATACCATTTGTCACCGCTCTGAATTTCACTTTGTCGCCATTTACATCTTGGTAATCAGCCACGCGAGCGTGCAAGCGCGAAACTCCATTTTTAGCTTCGGCTAGCTCAATCGTAAGCGTGCTCAATTTCAAACGGCCATCACGGAACAAGCCACTCAACCAAGTTTTTAGGGCCTTACTTTTAATGTTCGGCATCACGATTCGGCTAAACTGGTCATAAGAGAACTCGCTCTCAGCCGCTTGCACTAGTGTGTGATTAGTATAAAGTGTGTGCTTGCGAACATAAACAATCGCCTCATACAAGTTCATTCCGTTGTGCACTAATTCATCTAATCGAGCTACCGCCGCAAAAATCGTCGCCGTTTCATTTAGCTGAATCACCGCTGGGCGCAAACCAACCATTTTTAGCGCTGCATAGCCACCAAAACCGAGTGAAACCTCCTGATAAAGCCGGTGGTCACCGTTGCCATCGCCAGCGTAAAGCTCGCCAAAATTCGCCTCACCGATTGTCAAAAAGCGAGTACTACTAAAGATTTTTTGAAAAACATTAAGGCGTGCGGGTGGCATACCTTCAGTATAAATCTCTACGTCATCTAAATATTCAAACCCGTGCTCCTCTGGGTTGACCCCCCAAATTGACTCAGTTTGGTCCAATCCGTAGATTCCCTGATGATATTCGTGGCGGTAAAATGGAGTTACGCAGACAAACGGGATTTCGAGCGTCTCCGCTACGCGGCGAGTATCAGCCGCCAAAACGCCCAGTCCACCGCCACCTTTAATGCCGTTGGTTTTATCATAAACTTCCATCGTAAAATATACATATGGCCGCTCCGGCGACAATTTCTTCGTTAAATGCCCACGGTCAATCGCCTGATAAAACTCCGCGACGTCTTCGATATCTTGTGTGTTTTGCTGTCTATTTATTCGATCGTAATAACTTTCCACCAATGTTCCTTTACTTTATCGTTCTTATGCTTCTTTGATATATTTTAACAGATTTGGCTTTTTAGTGCAAATAAAAATACCCCGCATCGATTGCAGGGTATCTCTGAGAAGAATTGTTTCACCTTTCGTTTTAAGTCGGCAAGACTTGGCCTAGTGGCCCGGAACGCCGGCCTGAAATGATATGGTGATTCAATTCTGGAATGCCGAACTAAGCTTCTGCTTCTTCCGCTACTTCTTCTTTCGGCTGATTTCGGCGCAATTTTGCAGCATTCTTGATTGAACGCTGTTTTGGAGCTGCCTTTTTCACCCATTTTGGCATCTCAACTCCAGCCTCTTCAAGTAGTTTTACCACTCGTGGAGTTGGCTGAGCGCCATTATTCAAGTATTTTTGAGCTAAGTCTTTTTCAACTTTTGCCTCTTTGGTATGTGGGTTATATGAACCAACATAGCTAACGACGCGCCCACTCGACGGATGTCGATGCGCTTCCTGAACCGCAATACGATAAACAGGATATGCTTTGCGACCTAGTCGCTGTAATCTGATTGCTAGCATCTGATTTTTACCTCATTTAAATTATTATCTGATTTATTTTAGCAAAGTTTAGAGTAAAAGTCAAGGTTTTGCCCCAGAAGAATACACTTAAGTATACTTGCATTTTTTAACAAAATGTGCTATAATGGAGGTATGTTAAAGAATAAAAGTGTTCTCATCAATAGTATTTCGCGCAGCATGGAGGCCGAGGGCTTCAGTTTTGAGAATGTCAAAAAAATCTTAGCGCAAAGTTTGTAGGAATAATAGATGTCGGATCACTTTGTTAACGACATTTTGCCCAACAAACTTGGCATCACCAACCAGCAAGAGCTAATGGGCTACGAGGAAAAAATCGTGGCGGAAAAAATTATTAATCTGCTTAAAGAAAGTGAGGCTTTCGAGCCTGATTTGGACTATTTCAAGCACATCCATAAAGTATTATTTGAGGATTTATATGATTTCGCTGGCCAATTCCGGACAGTTGATATTGTCAAAACCGACAGCAACTTTCCGTTTTGCTTTGCTCTATTTTTGCCAAGTGAGTCCGAGCGGATTTTTGGCGACCTAAAAGCCAAAAATTATCTCAAAAACCTCAAAAAACCAGATTTTATTCAAGGAATCGCCGACTTTTCGACCGAGCTCAATGCCCTGCACCCTTTTCGCGAAGGAAACGGCCGCACAAGCAGAATGTATCTGATGATTATCGCTTATTTGGCGGGTTATTTGTTAGATTATAGTTTGGTTTCGGCCAATGAAATTATCGCCGCCGATCGTGCCGCGTTTGAGGGCGATGATTCAAAATTAATCACAATTTACAATAAAATCACTTTGGAATAGCGCGTTAGAGATTATTTCTTCCGCTTGGCCGCTTTGTAAGCTTTTATCGCCGCCTTAGCCGCGTCTTGCTGTGCGATTTGCTTACTTGGGCCGCTACCCTCGCCCATTTTCTTCTCGCCGACAAAAACGCCTAATGTAAAGGTTTTTTCGTGATCTGGGCCATCTTCAGTTAAAACTTTATAGACTGGCGTAAAGCCATCGCGCGCCTGTGAGATTTCTTGCAAATACGACTTTGGGTCGCGCCAAGATTGATCTTCTAAAATCTGAGATAAGGTACTTAAAATATTATCTTCAATGTATTTTTTTGCAGCGTCGTAGCCTTGGTCTAGATAAATTGCGCCAGTTGTCGCCTCAAACGCATTGGCTAAAATCTGCTGTCGAGCTCGCGCACTACCGTGTTTTTCGCCACGGCTCATACGAATCAAGCTTTCATAGTCCAACCTTTCACCTGCCGCGCCAATGCTTTCAGTTCGCACTAAGGCGCTGCGCCAAGCCGTCAGAATACCCTCAGCCTCCTGATGATTACGGAATAAGGCGTCCGTGACAACCAATTCCAGAACTGCATCACCCAAGAACTCTAGCCGCTCATTGTGCTCGCTAGCTGATTTTTTATGCTCATTCAGATAGCTACGGTGCGTCAAGGCTGTTATTAAAAGTTCAACGTCGTTAAACTCATAACCAAGCTTTTCACGCGCCCAATCTTGATACGGTGCTATTAAAACTCCACTCATTATAATTTCCCCTGTCTAATTTTTTTCATTGCTAGCAAAATCAATTTGCCAATATCTTCATATTCAATCGCGTCCAGCGCATCAGAAAAACTGAACCATTTAATGTCGTTCATCCAATCTTCTTTTTTGATTTTATCGGTATTTCCTAGGGCTTTTACCAGATAAACCTGAGTTGTCATCAGAACCAATTTATCGATTCGGCGATAACGAAAATGGATTTTGCCAAGCCAACTAATAATCTCCACATCTTTCAATCCGGCCTCTTCGCCAATCTCGCGCCGAGCGGTTTCTTGCGCGGTTTCACCCTCTTCAATATGACCTTTTGGAATCGTCCAGCGACTTTTAGCGTCTTGAATTAGCAGAATCTCGACTTCATTATTTTGGTTGCGGCGAAAAATCACCCCACCAGCTGTAGGCTCACGCACAATCTCTTGAATCGAGTTTCGGCGTGGCGATTTGGTTTTGTTGAAATATTTCTTGAAACTATCTAGCTGTTTCTTCGCCATTTTGTTCCTCCACAAAAAGCTTAAAGGCAGTACCAAGTACCCCATTTATAAACTTACTTGAGTTGTCGGAACCAAACGCTTTTGCCAGCTCAACCGCTTCATTAATCGCCACTTTTGGCGGAACGGTTTCACGCATATGCAACAGTTCGAATAAGCCAATCCGTAGCACGTTGCGGTCAATCCGCGCAATCTGAGAAATTGGCCATTCTGGCGCCATTGGTTGCAATTTATCATCTAGCTCAACCTGCTTCTCTACCACTCCATAGAGTAGGTCTTCCACAAATTGCCTGTCGCCAATTGTGTCGTCATATCGCGACATATTACGATTGATAATTTCTTCTAGATTGACTTTGGGATCTTCTGACTGTGAACGAAATTCGTATTCGTATAAAGTTTGAAGCACTAAAATCCTACCTAAATGTCTGTTTGATGCCATGATGCGTAAGGTTCTTTCCTTTTATTTTCGGTTTATATAGTATAAAACACCAGCAAACTAAGCTGCTAGTGTTTTGTTGTCTTGAATCTGTTTGTTCAAGGTTTTACCAGATTGTTTTTTGGTTGTGTAAACTTTTACTGGTGATTTCTTGTTGACCCGTCGAGCTAGATCAAGGCGCAAATGACTGCGGCGAAGACCAGTTTTTCGAGGACTACTTTGTTTCTTTGGCTGAGCCATTAAAGTTCTCCTTTAGGTTATTATATTCAACTTTAGGCTAATTATAACTTATACGGCGATAAAAATCAAGCTATTCGTTAAAATTACTGGCGCAAACGATGCCGCCCGATTCTAGTTTAGTAGCTGCCGCAAACGCCTTTTCGCGGCGAAGCCCATTATCCGGCTTGCCGGCCAAACAACGACCGCTATTGTTCCAATACACTACACCTATTTCCCAGTCTTCTGGGCTAGAATACACATTGACACCTGGTCCTGAGTCTGGATCCGAAACACCCCGAGTTAAATACCTTTCGCTGGTTGAAGGATCTTTCCATTCATCCATCTTGAGATAGTTGCCGGTAATCAGCGTCCAAAGACCACAGTGGCGGTTTTTCGATACTTTTTTGATATTTTTAGCTAGCCGTTCAGACAATAAACTCCACCACTCTCTAGAAGATATTGTACCGCAAATTGCGCTGGGCCGGCAGCAATAATTACAGAACCGTCGCAATGGTTGCCAAGCGATACCCAAACTTGGTTTTTATATTCTTCGGAAATAATATAGCTAGCATAATCTTGCCCAACATTTCGTGCTGAAGCCCGCATAAGGTACGGATCCCCAGAAGGGTCGTTGAACTGGTCTCCATCAAGTCGTAGATATTTAGTCAGAAGTTGCGAGGCAGAAGTCCCGCCAGTGCCAATATATCCATTGGTTGGCAGCTTTCCACGGTTATTCGCTCTGTAGCTAGTTAGGGCTGATACTACTCGGCTCATGTCATTCTTCCTCTGAGTGTCGCGTTGGTTTCTCTGGAGTGCCGGTAGAGCTATAAATACCATTAGGAAGATTAGTCCAGCAATAGCAAGAACTAGGACTACTTCGATAATAGTGAAGGCTGGTTTGTCTATTTTATTAAGCTTAAGTTTATCCATACTTTACATTTACTGTAATAAAAAAATAAGTCAAGCCTTCCATCGATTTCGCCCATATACTCCTTCCTTGGACCGCTATCTATTGACTTTTTATTTAGTTTATGCTATAATAAAAGAGTTATGGAAAATAGCCTCAACAAAAACACACACATTAACCATACTCACGGTCCTAGCGATTGGCAGTATGAAGAAGGAAAACAAAACACATCAAATCACAACAGAGAAAATAGAAAATATTTTAACCGTGCCTTTACGCTTGGTGCGGCTGCTGCGACCTTGGCGATATATGGTGGCCAGAAATTACTAGAGCCCGGTAAAGAATTAGCGCAAAAAGCTTCCAACGAAGTCCAAGAGCTCTTCAATCCGCAGACCGCCCTCATGGATGAAACCGACGCCGATGTTAAGACAACCGCCATAAATGGTTTAACCAACAAAGATATCGATTTCGATAATTATACCGAAATTAGTCTGGGCGATGGATCGGCTACAGTCATACTGGATAAGGGCGCAAACGTGCGAACAAACGATATGAATTTTGCCGGAACACACCCAGAGGATAACCGTCATACTTCAATTTTTCAAGCTGAAGAGGCTTTGGAATTTGAGATTGACGGAAAAATTTACAAAGGTATCGGGGCCGACAAAACGGAATATCTTATCACAAACATTGACAATTTCAAGCAGACTACCGACGGTAAGAAGATCAATATCAAAGACGGCATTGACGAAGACGGTTGGGTTGCGGTTGAATCATCTGAGACAACCTTAAAACAAGAGTAGGATAATAATTCAGAATAAAAACCGAGATTGAAGACGGCTCGGTTTTTGTGTTATAGCTTATTTTACGACTAAACTTACCAATTTACCTTCGACAAAGATCTCTTTGATAATTTCTTTACCTTCTAGGTGTTTTATTACGTTTTCTTCGGCTTTGGCGATTCTCAAAACTTCGCCCTCACCAGCATCGGCAGCCACGTTTATGCGCGCGCGCAATTTACCGTTTACCTGCACGATTATGGTAATTTGGTTTTCTTTAAGGAATTTCTCATCAAATTTTGGCCATTTAGCGTGGTCAATATAGCCTTCACCACCAATTTGTTCCCATAATTCACTCGCTAAATGCGGTGCAAAAGGTGCCATTAATTGGTAAAGGTTTATCAAAACTTCGCGCCATTCGCTCGAAAAGCCGTTGAGCTTTAATTTATAAAGCTCGTTAGTCATCTCCATAAGGGAGGCTACGGCAGTGTTTAAGCTTTCGCGACGGAAATCTTCCGTTACTTTTTTGATAGTTTTGTGCTGGATTTTGCGCAATTTTGCTAGCTGGTTGGTATTTTGCCCGGCAATTTCGGTTTTATCACTTGCTAAGAATTCTTGCGTCAACACCCAAACGCGATTTAAGAAACGGTAAACGCCGGCGATTCCGCGCGGGTCCCAAGCAGCGTCGAGTTCATACGGCGCGATAAACATTTCGTAAGTTCGCAGTGTATCTGCGCCATAGCCTTGGTCAATCACCTCAATTGGATCAATCGTATTACCCTTTGATTTACTCATTTTAGTACCGTCTTCGGCGTTAATATAGCCGTGATAAACCAGTTTTTTGACCGGTTCAGCAAAATTTGTCAAACCCAAATCCTTGAAAACATGAGTCCAAAATCGCACGTATAAGAGGTGGGCTACGGCGTGATCGCCACCAACGTAAAAATCAACCGGCGCCCAATAATTAGCTAATTCTGAGCTCCAAGCTTGACTGGAATTATTCGGGTCAGCAAAGCGTAATAAATACCAGCTCGAACAGGCATAGCCGTCCATTGTGTCGGTTTCGCGAGTCATTTTTTTGCCGTCAATCTCAACCGTTAGAAAATCTTTGTTTTTAGCTAGTGCCGATTTTCCGCTATCATCGGGTTTATAATCGCTGATTTCCGGCAAAGTAACCGGTAGCTGGTCAGCTGGAATCAGATGCTCGTTGCCATCTTCATCATAAGCTATTGGAATTGGACAACCCCAGTAGCGCTGGCGTGAAATCAACCAATCGCGCATTTTGTAGGTTACCTTTTTCTGACCAATCCCCTGTTCTTCGAGCCATTTCACGATTGATTCGCGCGCGTCAAACGAATACTCGCCGTTAAACACGCCAGAATTCACTAACTGACCTTCGCCATGATAGCATTTATCGTCGTCGTCTGAATTTTCTGGCTTTTCTACAACTTTTACAATTGGCAAATCGAATTTTCCCGCAAATTCAAAATCGCGCTCATCGTGTGCCGGCACCGCCATCACTGCGCCCTCGCCATAGCTAGCGAGCACATAATCACTGACCCAAATCTGAATTTTTTCACCAGTAGCCGGATTAATGGCGTGTGCGCCGGTAAATGCGCCGGTTTTTTCTTTACTTTCTTGACGTTCGATTTCGCTCTTTTTAGCTGATTCAGAGATATAATTTTCAATTTTTTCGCGCGTCGAATCGTTCACTAAATGAGGTAAAAGTTTGTGTTCTGGCGCTACTACCATAAAGGTTGCCCCAAAAATCGTATCTGGTCGAGTGGTGAAAACTTTGATTTTTTCACCCTTTGCGACACTGTCAGCCACCTCAAATTCAACCTCTGCACCTTCACTGCGACCAATCCAATTGCGCTGCGCCGTTTTAATTCTTTCAGGCCAATCAAGAGTGTCAATGTCCTCTAATAGCTCATCCGCATAATCCGTAATCTTAAAAAACCACTGCTTGAGATTTTTCTTCTCAACTTCTGAGCCGCAGCGCCAACAATGTCCGTTTTCGACTTGCTCATTCGCTAGTACAGTTTTATCAACCGGACACCACCACTGAGCGCTCTCTTTGCGATAAGCTAAGCCTTTTTTGTACATTTCGCCAAAAACCCACTGCGTCCATTTGTAATATTCTGGGTCAGAAGTGTTAATCTCGCGCGACCAATCAATTGACATCCCGAGTCGTTTGAATTGAGTTTTGAAATTAGCAATATTTTGAGCAGTTGCTGATTGCGGCGAAATCCCAGTTTTAATGGCGTAATTTTCTGCTGGTAAGCCAAAAGTATCCCAACCAATGGGGTTCAAAACGTTCATGCCGTGTTGGCGGTAAAAACGTGCTAAAGAGTCAACAATCGTGTAACTGCGTGCGTGTCCTGTGTGTAAACCAGCGCCGCTCGGATATGGAAACATGCCCGAAACATACATTTTTTGCTTCGTTTCGTCTTTTTTGACTTGATAAATTTTCTCATCGTCCCAAATTTTCTGCCATTTGAGTTCGATTTCATTAGGATTATATCTCTTCATAGTTACTTATAATTATATCACAAAACTACGTGCCGAGCGAATATAGACCGAGCGAGGCTAAGTTTGCCCCAGCTAGAAATTAAACATCTTCTTCAGCGAAAGTTGAAAAGTCGGCAAAATAATCTTGTTTGGTTTTAATCCATCTCGCATCTTGGCGCACTAGCCTATCTTCATCCGAGATAGAATGCAGGACAACTTTCACGGCTTCTTCTAGATAAATATTGCCCTGAGATCCTTTGAACAGAATTACGCTGCCTGGTTCGGCAAATTTACGTGCCCAAGCGCCCGCTTCAAGCGCATTGCGGCAAGTTTTCACCTGACATCCGCGAGCTTTAGCCGCGGGTGCAATGTAGTTGTTGGCTTTATCACCAACCGTAATTACCCAAGAGAGTGCTACCGGATCGCACATTTCACCAATTTTTTTATGTTCCGCCGCCGAAACCGAGCCAAGCTCATTCATGCTGCCAAGCACGGCTATTTTTGAGCTGGCCGAAATATCGTATAGAGTCTGCAGAGCCGCCGAGAGGGCTGCTGGGCTAGAATTGTAGGTGTCATCGATCAGCATACTATCATTAGCCCCACGCAAAACGTTCATTCGACCTGGAACTGGGCGGATTTTAGCCGCACCGTGCGCGATTTCTTCACTGTTCAAGCCAAGTTTAGCGGCTACCGCACACGCTGCGGCAATCGGCCTGAGCGAGTGTTGGCCATAGACGTGCAAGTCCATCGGAATTTTGCCGTATTCGCGTGTGTTCATCACACCCCTAAAACCAACCTTGATATCAAAGCCTTCGGTCTCAAAATTATACTCCGCCGAGGCATTTGAGCCATAAGTTGAAATATTACCATTAGTCACGTAGTTAGCAAAAGCTGGCGAAACGTCATCATGGTTAATTAAAGCCTGTTTAGAAAAGTTCGCCGCCGCTAATTCTTCACGAGCCACAGCATCAATACTGCCAAAAAACTCCATATGCTCTGGCGTAATAGAGGTAATCACCGCGATGTCTGGCAATAAATATTTGCCGAATTGCTCAATCTCACCCGGATGATCGGTTCCCAGTTCTTGGATTATCACTTGGGGCTCCGTCTCGCTCGACGCTTTAATCCGTTTTCTGGCAGCGCTAAAAACCTTGCACCACTGCCAGAGAGAGCGGATATTATCTGGGAAATCAATTCCTAAAATCGCTAACGGTGCGCTTAGATGGGTATTGTGATTGCCGGTATGCAAGCGCACACGATAACGCTCATTCAAGATCGTAGCAGTCGCAATCTTGGTACTAGTTTTGCCAACCGAGCCAGCCACGACGATCAATTTAATATCGGGGTGTTTCGCAAAATATTTACGAACGTAGTTCTCTAATATCTTTGTAATACTTTTCTTAAACATAATTGATATCATTATACCACAAAATCGCCACCCTTTCGAGTAGCGATTGTTCAGCTGATGCGCGCCCACCCTGGGCGGCTTGTTTTTGTGTTTATTTTTAGCGCTATTAGTGTTTATTTCTGGTTTTAGCGGGTTTCTGAGGAAACATCCGCCCTAATAGCGCACCAACTCTCATTCATTTTAGCATAAGTGAGTTAAAAAGTCAAGGATTTTATCCATTCAGACAATAAACTCCGCCACTCTCTAGAGCATATTGCACAGCGAATTGCGCTGTACCGGCAGCTATTATAACTGGACCTTCACAGTGGCGACCGGGGCTTATCCAAACATTACGTACTTTATTAGCCTCATAAATATTGCCAGTATAATCAGAGCCAACTGGCCTAGGATTATAGGCTCGCATAAGGTACGGATCCCCAGAAGGGTCATTGAACTGGTCGCCGCCAGAGCGCAAGTAGCTAACTACAAATTGTGAAGTCGAGGTCCCGTGAATACCGATATATGCATCAGTCGGCAGCTTTCCACGGTTATTAGCCTTATAACTGTTTAGGGCTGCTACTACTCGGCTCATATCATTCTTCCTCTGAGTGTCGCGTTGGCTTCTCTGTAGTGCCGGCAGTGCAATGAAGACCATCAAGAAAATCAATCCAGCTATGGCTAGGACTAGGACTACTTCGATGATGGTGAAACCTTTGGCTTGTGAAGAACTATTCCATCTTCTATTTAGGGTTGGTAAAGCTCGGCCTAGTGGTCTTGAACGCCGGCCGTGAATGGAATGATGGTTTAGTTCTGGAGTAGAGAGTGGTTTATTGGTTATTTTATTTAAT
>RZZT01000002.1 GCA_010014525.1 Candidatus Saccharimonadota bacterium
TCCGCCACTGTCTCTGGTAACTGATTACAGTTTAACATATTTTGGGTGAAAAAACAAGAGCCGATTTGAGCTCTTGCGTTTATTGGTATAAGTATTATTTATTTTCTAAAATTTCGACTCGTTCGTGCAACCTGTTGATTTCGCCAATCATAAAAGAATGCATTTCAGCTTCAGATTTGTTGAGCTCTTCTGTGTAGTTAGCGTGATCCACGACTAATAATGTCAGTACGCCTAGCCAGATGAAAATAATAACGGTTGATATAATTATGCATATTTTTAATTTCTTGATGTCTTTCATATGTTCTCCTTTGTTTTATAGAAAAGAGGCTTGTTTAGACCTTTTTCTAAGTTTGTATTATTTCAGTTCGAGATAATACGAGTTTGTTGGTACATTAACTTTCTCTTTAATGAAATAACCCATCTGTAATCTTCCGAAGAGATCTTTATAATAGTAGTTTCCTGCTATAGTAACTTTACTGCCTCTGTTTAATTTTATGGATCTATATTCTCCAGATTTCCAACCTACATCGCCTCCGCCAAATGATGGGACAGCATCGAATAGATTGGACAAAACTTGTCTACCTCCAGTTGCTGATGGTGTGAGTCTAACCGTTACGGCTGCCACTTCAGCGTTTACAGTTTGAGGTTTTAACATCCCCACTGTCGTAACTGTCATAGCTAAAAGCAGTAATTTTACGATATTTTTATTAAACTTAACTATATTATTCATAGTTAAACTTCACCCCTTATTCTTTGTTTGGCTAAGCAAGACCCACTTCATTATAGCACTAGCATTTATAAAAAACAATAAAATTATCTTCGACTCTCTTGATGTGAGTTTTAGCAAAATAAACCATATGAGTATGTTTAATCCTAATAGGTGAAACTCTGGATTTATGATTATAAAATAATCCTAGCTCTAACTGTTGCCAGGCTTAGCTTTCTTATGGTTCCTATTGCCTTGCCCGCTCTTTGGCGCGCATAAAGAAATTCCGGTTATGAAAATAATGTAGCTATTGCTTTTTTACACCATTTGTGATATAATATAAAGATATGATGGTAGTTTTAGGACTGTCAAATTTGTACTTTAGGAGAGTGATATGATGATAAATAATGAAAATGTTTTTGAGGTTTTGTCGGCCGAAAATGAACTGAATCCTGCACCTCTAGGAGATGTGGAGATTCAGGCTGCGGTCAATGTGAAGCTGAGCAATCGCTTAACTTCGTATTGGCATGGCTACTTGCCGGAGACAGTAGTATCGAATGGTCTGGTTGTAGCTGCAGCATTTGAGCAGCAAAACCGTGCCAAGTATCAAAGATTAAATCGTGAATTAATCGTTCGGGAAGGAATTTCTCCTGAACTGAAGCCAATTTTTGATTTGGCAACTAAAGGTTTAGCTAACTATGATCAATTATTAGACTTATACTTGGATTGTAGTTCAATCCACACAATTGATTTGGCTAGCTATACCCACGGCGGAGATGCCTCGAGAGAAGAGTTATTTGAGACGTTGTGCCCAGCCATGAAGGCGAGCTTTACGAATAAATATGAAGTCGCTTTGGCTGATGAAGACATGGTGATTTCTGAGCCGAAATATTATTCAGGCTTAAGCCGGAATCTTGACCCAGAAAATTTCAACGGGATTGAACGAATCCGCGTCGAAAAAAGATTCGTCAAGCTCGGCGAAACTGAAGATGGCATTGCCCTAATGGCGCGCCTGATTGACTTCAAAATCATCTTTGCCGATGAGTCTCAAAACATCGACGATTTGATTGACAGAGGGCTATTCAAATATGACGATAGTGCTCGTCAGTCACGGGTGTATTATATACCCGTATCAACAAGTTTCTTTGTGTGTAATATGCGAAGAAATAAGAAGATGCGCAAGCGTTTTCTATAAAATTTATCACTGATTTGCCGCCTATACACTAGGCGGTTTTTTTCTTTGACCAAAAATAAAACTTCCCTACTCGCGAGAATAAGGAAGTTTTGTGGTTTGCTATCTTAAAAATTAAGCAATTGGGCTTTCGGTTACGATTGCAGGGCCTTGAGTGGTTGCAACAGTGACGGATTTTACATACATGCCTTTTAGGCTGCTTGGTTTTTGGCTAGCAAGGCTGTCAAAGAAAGCTTTGGCGTTCTCGGCTAGTTTCTCTTCGCCGAATGATACTTTACCGATTGAAAGATGGACAATCGACTGCTTATCGACGCGGTACTCAACTTTACCGGCTTTAGCCTCAGATACGGCTTTAGCTACGTCTACAGCAACGGTGCCAGCTTTAGGATTCGGCATCAAGCCACGTGGGCCAAGTAAGCGTGCGTATTTACCAAGTTTTGGCATATATGCGGGTGTTGCAATCAAGACGTCGAAGTTTAATTCTTCTTTGTCTAGCTGTTTTAGGAAAGTTTCGTCACCAATAACATTTGCACCGGCTTTTTTAGCTGCGGCGTGGTCTGCTTCTGGAGCAAATACAGCAACTTTGACATCTTTACCAGTTCCGTTTGGCAAAACAACAGTTGAGCGAACGTTTTGGTCGGCTTGACGTGGGTCAACTCCTAAGCGGACGTGTAGTTCAACGCTAGCGTCGAATTTTGCTGGGTTGGTTTCGGTAGCTAGTTTTAGGGCTTCAACTAGGCCGTAAACCTTGTCTTTTTCAACCTTAGCGGCTGCGGCTTGATATTTTTTACCGCGGCGCTCTAGGCGTGGGCGCGTGATAGGCTTTGGACCTTTTTTGGCTACAGCTTCGCTGCCGTCGGTTGGGGTAGTATCACCAGCTTCTTTGCGGGCTTCTTTTTCTTCTTGATCGGCGGTTTCCTCAGCGTGTTTTTTGCTGCGTTTTCCGCTTTTAGCGAAGGCTTCTTCTATTTTTTCCTCAGCTGTTTCGATAATTTCTTCAGCTTCTTTTATAATCTCAGAGACTTCTTCAGCAACTTCTTCGACGATTTCTTCTACCTTCTCAGCTGCAGCTTTGATAGCCTCGTTGATTTCGGCGATAGTGTTTTTCTCAGTTAATTTCAAACCAAGTGCTTTCGCATCTTCTAATAGGTCGGCTTTTTTCTTTGCCATTTGTGAATCCTTTCTGTGGTAATAACGACTTTGCAACTATTTGCCCCAAAATCTCCCAGCATTGATATTATTTAACTTGTTAATTTTAGCATAACTGAGGGTTTTAGTCAAATAAAAACGCCGAAACTTTGTGTTTCGGCGTTGGTTGCTTACTCTTTGGCGTGAGGTAGAAATTTTTCTACCTTGATGTCTGATCCCGCTTCGTTTAAAGCATTTTCGACAATGTTTACAGAGAAATTCTCGCACCAATACGGAATTGCCGCTTTGAGTGCTTCTTCTGAACCTGCTTCTACCGCCGCTTCGATGGCACTGTGCAGGCAAAATAATTCGTCTTTTCTCATATCCTTCACCTTTTTTCTAAGATTTAAACAAACCGAATAAGCTGTAGTGCAAAGGTGCCTATTCAATCTGAATATACTTATATTATAGCATAAAAATGTATAAAAAGCAATAGCTTAACTATAGTATATGGATTTTTTGTTCAATTTGCCGGATAGAGATATTTTTAATATTTTTTAGTTTGGTTGATTCACCCTCAATTTGAATCTGTAAATTCTGTGGTTTTTCTAAAATTATTTCAACCTCGTGGGCGGTTTTTAGTGGAATGAATCCAAACAGCCCCTTTACCAGAAACGGTAGATTTTTAATAATTTTACCTGAATCTAGTGCCGCAAAACCAAATTTTTCAGGTGCTTTTTTGTTGGCCTGAGAGCGCATAATTCGCGCCATTCGCGGTCCGTTCATAAAAACTAAATCTGTTATTTTAGGGTTAACACGGACGGATTCCCCGTTAATTTTAATTTTTTCAACGTGAATATCTTTCTCTTTGCGATGGTTGAAGTAAAATCTTGTTGCCGCAAGCAAAGAAAGGGCTAGCCGAGAATTACGACCGGGCGTCTTTTTGAGCGCACCACGGATTCTTGGATGTTCGAAAATCTCTGCCATTTCGGCGGTGAGCCCAACCGTAGCGTAGAGTGGAATATAGCGATAGAATTCGCCGTTAATAGATAGCTCGAGCGGCTTGACTGAATATTTTGATTGTTGTTCATCTAATGCGCGGATGCAGGCCTTATAGTGATTACGCGAAAAACTATGGGCATAATCATTAAAATTGCCGAAGCCGGTATATTTGATTTTGATGCCAGTTTTGCCTGAAATTATAATCGCGTTGGTTGCGATGTGGGCTGTACCATCGCCGCCGGCCACTAAGACAATATCATTATTTTGTAGGATTTTCGCCATTTTTTTGGCGTTATCAAGCGGATTAGTCGGCTCGATTTCGTAGGTTTGGCGCTGTTTTTCACTTAAATTGAGCCCATCAATATAGCGAATGATTTTCTTCTCAACTAATGCGTATCCACTCGAGCGGCGGTTCACGACCAAAACCAGGCGATTTTTCATAATTTATATTATACCATTTTTTGCGGCAAAAGAAAAATATCACCCTCGTATAGAGTGATATTTCATAACTAGTTAGTATTTTAATCCTCGGAATCGTCTTTATGCTGCTCGTCGTACCATTTTTGAAACTCTTCCATGTCTTCTATAGAGTAAGGCTTGACGTCAGCTTCGTCCGTTCGGCCATCAACTAAGCCACGGTTTCTGAGATATGCTTCGAGTCTCATTGTCTTGAAGCTATTTTCGGCGTTTGAGTCGTATGCTCCCTGAATGGCTTTAAATTGCAAAGATGTCAATAAGAATAAAACTACCGCTGCCACAGTCAACGCCGCGTTGGAAATTACTAAAAATTTGATGGTTTTCTGCTCTTTTTGTTTGTTTTTTCATATAGATTCCTGTTTATTTTATGTTGGTCTATCTACATAATATCATATTATTTCGCAAAAAAATATCACCTCCGCTAGGAAAGTGATATTTTATGATTTTTGAATAGATTATTCAGTAATCGAAACGCCCATTGAGCGAGCAGAGCCAGCAACAGTTTTCATTGCGCCTTCGATATCTACTGCGTTTAGGTGTTCCATTTTAGTTTCAGCGATTTCTTGTAGCTGAGCTTTGGTGATAGAACCAGCTTTTTCAGTCAGGCTGTTGCCTGCACCTTTTTTGATACCAGCTTTTTCGCGGATCATATCATCAACTGGCTGACCAAGCGATTTCCAAGTGAAAGTTCGGTCGTCGTACACTTGCATGTGAACGATTACATCTTTACCCATTAAATCTTTAGTTGCGTCGTTGAACGGATTGATGAAATCCATCATATTTAGACCCCACTGACCAAGGGTTGAACCCACTGGAGGACCTGCAGTTGCGCGGCCCGCTGGGATTCGAAGTTTCAAATTTCCAATAATTTTCTTTGCCATTTTCTTCCTTATATTTTACTTGTTTAGACAAGTGCGTAACGGATCTATTTTAGCATAGTTTGGGTGAAAACGCAAGGGGTAAACTAAGACTCTCCCACTAGGGAGAGTCTTGAGTTTATACAGAGTAAGTTTTAGATTTTCTTTACTTGCAAAGCATCTAGCTCAACCGGTGTTTCGCGACCGAACATTGAGACCATAATTTTAAGCTTGCCTTTGACGGCGTCTATTTCAGAAACAGCACCTTCAAATCCCTTGAATGGACCGTCGATAATGTTGATAATTTCGCCTTCTGAAAAGCTAATGTCATATTTTGGTTCTTCGGCGCCCATGCGGCGTTTGATATCACGCATTTCTTTTTCTGAAACTGGAGTTGGCTCGGTTCCCGCCCCTACAAAACCAGTTACGCCTGGCGTATTACGAACAACAAACCAAGTTTCTTCTGTTAATTTCATTTCTACTAGTACGTAACTTTGCAATATTTTACGGTCAACGATTTTTCGCTTACCATTTTTTACTTCAATTTGTTTTTCTTTTGGCACCATTACGTCAAAGATTTTGTCGGCCATATCGACTCCATTAATTCTCTGGCGAAGGCTTTCGGCTACTTTATCCTCGTATCCTGCATAGGTTGTTACCGCGTACCAGTTTCGGGTTGAATCATATCGTTTACTCATTTTTACTCCTTAAATTATCCTAAAATTGTTTTAAACACCCAGTCAAAAAATATATCAAGCAGCAAGATTAGCGTAGCGAAAGCTATTGAAAATGCCAAAACGGCGCCAGTCATCTTCCAGGTCTCGACACGGGTTGGCCAACGAACTAGTTTTAGCTCTGCCCAAGCTTCTTTGAAATAGCGACCAATAGCGATAAATGGCTTGAACGCCACTTGTAGGAATTTTGGCAAAGGTTTGCGGGCTTTCTTCGCTTTTTTGCCAGAAATTTTAGCGGCGTATTTACCAGCTTCTGGTTTTGCCTCCTGCTCGATCACTCGTTTTTTGGTGGTTTTGCTACTCGCTGATTTTTTAGTTTTGGCGGATTGGTCAGATTTTGCCGAAACTCGCCTAACTTTTGTCTCTGATTTATCTTGTTTTGCCACGTTCTACTCCTCTTGCTCTTAAATAAAGCCAAATTAAAAAGCCTTATGAGGCTTGATATGTCAAGTATACCTCTTTATTTTTTATCTGTCAAGTGGTAGAATAGAGCTAATGCAAATTTTATTATTCTCTCTAATCAGCCTTTCGAATTCTTTTTTAGCTTACAAATTACTGTTGAGCTTGCGTAAGTATCGTATAAGAGAAGTTAAAAATTTAGTGGATGCGGGTCCGCGCGATTTGCCAAGCGCGAGTGTTTTAATTCCAGCTAGAAATGAGCAGATAGCCATGCGCTCTTGTCTGGAAATGGTTCTGGCGAGCGATTATCCAAAGCTTGAGGTCATTGTTCTGGATGACAATTCTGTTGATAATACATCCGACGAGATTAAACGGTTTGCTCACGCTGGCGTGCGATTTGTTAGTGGCGAAAAGCCACCCGAAGGTTGGTTAGGGCGCAATTCTGCCTATGACCGTTTGAGCACCGAAGCTAGCGGTGATTTGCTACTATTTTTGAGTGTCGATACTAAAATTAAGCTAAAAACTATTTCTAAAATGGTTAATTTTATGATTGATAACCAAACTAAGATGCTTAGTGTTTTGCCTAGCCGAAGTGATAACTATCGTTTTTCGGTTTTGTTTTCAACTTTACGCTACTATTTGGAATTGATTTTAGCCCGAGTATCTAGTCCTCCTTCAAGCTCTGGTATTTGGATGATTGACCGTATAGTTTTGACTGAGGAGCTTGGTGGATTGCACCATTATCGTCAAGCGGTGATGCCAGAGGCTGAGATTGCAAAAGACCTTGCAGCAAAAGACGGTGGCTTATTTGAAATCGAGAAGCCACAATATCAATTCCTAATTGACGAACAGAAGCTGGGCGTTGATTTTGAAAAGCGTTGGAGCTCGCAGATTCAAACTGAGCAGCGTAATTTTGCGCTAAATATATTAAAACAGCCGGTAATTATCCTGCCCGTTTTAATTATATTTGGGTTGCATCTACTGCCATTTTTAATGACGATTGTAAAATTTTTATTGACTGATTTTGGTCCGGATTTCTGGTTTTATTTAGCTCAGGCAGGTATTTCGATGCTTATTTACGCCTGCTATACCTCTATAGTATGGTCTAGAGGTTGGTGGTTATCGTTCCTGCTCTACCCGCTGGTGATTATTCAAGAGTCGATGATTTTCCTATCTAGCATTTACCATCGTTTCTTCGGCAAGATGATCTGGCGTGGTCGTGAGATTAACTTTAGAAAATTCTAGCTGTAGGCTAGTCTTTTTTATATATAGGTAGTGAAAACTTAAAGGTTGATCCGTGATTCAAGCGACTTTTTAGCTCGACTTTCGTGTCCATCTTGTCTGCTAATTTATTAGAAACATAGAGTCCAAGACCTGTTCCGCCAGTTTCGCGTGTGCGGTAATCCTCGCTACGGTAGAACTTATCAAACACCCGCTTTTGATCATTTTTAGAAATACCGATTCCAGTGTCAGCTACCGCAAACTCAATTTCGTTAGCTTTATTCTTGATTGAAATCGTTACACTACCGTCTTTGGTATATTTTATAGAATTGGTGATCAGGTTTTGTAAAAGTTCTTCAAGATAAAGCCGGCTGGTCAATACATCTTTCAGATTTGGACCGAGATCTAAATTAAACTCCAAATCTTTTTCTTCAGCGTCCTTAACGTATTTATTGTATAAACTTTCGCCAAGTTCTTTCGTTTTTATAATCTCACAGCTATCACCGATACCACGTTCGGTACGCGAAAGCGTGGATAAATCATTCACCATATTCGCCAAGAACATAACTTCTTCGTAGGTTGAATCGACGGTTTTTTTCATTTTGTCTAGGGGCATATTTTTTTCTATCATTAGCTTCAGATTGCTGATGGCTCCTTCGGCTATTGCCACCGGTGTTCGCAATTCGTGGCTCACAACACTAATAAACTCGTCACGCTCGTCGTCTAGTGTCTTTTCTTTCGTGATGTCGCGTAAAGTAATCACAAAGCTTTTCTCGCGCGCCAAACTCTCATCAGAATAGGTGCCGTGAATTGGCAGAATTGTTAGTTCAACCCTGATTGTCTCGGTTGGCATTTCATAAACCAGATCACTCCGCGTTAGATTTCGCTTAGTCTGTCTGAGCGTTTTTGAGATATCAAATTCTTCGCCGGTATCGTCTTTTAGGCGCAGAGACTCAGAGATATTCTTACCGGTTAATGTTTCATTCGTGTCTAGGAGATTTAGCGCGGCGGCATTGTACACTTCGATCTTTCCGGCAGCATTGACCACCATCATACTATCTGTAAGGTTGTTGATAATTGTCAGTAGCTTCTCACGCTGATTTCTCTCACGATTTCTGGACTTAATTATACCTTCTTGATTTGATTTTTGCGAGTTCAGAATTGCGACGATCGCCATTCCTAAGATTGAAACCGAGATGACGGATGTCATTTGGGTAATCTGAAGATGCCAATCGGCGGGTGAAGAAGAAATACTTTCTAGTAGTGAGGCTATAATAAATAAAGTCAAGCTAGCCCAAGTCAGGCGAGCGTTAAAATATGAAGATGTATCTATCAGGAGCAAGACCCAGACTGCGATAAATGGAATGTTAAAACCGGAGATGAAGACAAAATAGGCTAAAGTTAAGATATGATAAATGACGACTTTTTCTAACGGTGGGATGATTTTCTTTTTTTGAGCTTGAATTAATAAAACTACTAGCCATAAGGCGGAAATTATGTATAGGGCTAAATCTGAAGAATAGTTATTATTAGGGACTATAGAAAATTTGACTAAGAAACCGTAGACGATCATCAATATAGGCATCATTATGGCCGCATATCTTAAAATGTTATTTACGCCCCACCCTTTATTCGCCTCGCTAATCATAAAAACAGTATAACATAAGTGGAATGTTGACGCTAGTGGGAAATAAGTATGGAATTCAATGTGAGCCTGGTATTCGGCTAGTGTTTGCGGTCTAGAGACATAAAGCGTAATCGCTCTGGGTGGAAATACAGCTCAACCGTGCCGGTCGGACCATGGCGGTGCTTAGCAAGGATTAAATCTGTGATGTTTTCGCGCTCGGTTTCTGGATTATAATAAGCCTCGCGATAAATGAACATTACGATGTCGGCGTCTTGCTCGATCGAGCCAGATTCGCGGAGGTCGGCTAGTTGCGGGATTTGTGGCTGGCGGCTTTCAACTGAACGGCTTAGCTGTGAGAGTGCAATTACGGGTACGTTTAGCTCGCGTGCGAGGAGCTTAAGCCCACGCGAAATCTCCGAAACTTCTTGTACGCGGTTACCCTGAGCTTGGCTTGAGCCGCTCCCTTGCATCAGCTGCAAGTAGTCAATAATAATAAGGCCGAGCTCATTTTCGTGCGCGGCACGACGAGCCTTGGTGCGCATTTCGAGGACTGAAACACCCGGCGTGTCATCAATATAGATTGGTGCTTCGGCCATCTCACCCATTGCTTCAGACAATTTTGCAAAGTCGTCATCGCTCAAATTACCGGTGCGGATATTCCAACTATCAACTCCGGCAGCATCAGCTAGCATACGGTCAACCAACTGTTCTTTACTCATCTCGAGGCTGAAGAATAGCACTGATTTTTTCTCGATTGTTGCTACGTTGTAAGCGAGGTTAGTTACTAAGGTTGTTTTGCCCATCGCTGGGCGGGCGGCTAGGATAATTAAGTCGCTGCGTTGCAGGCCGGCAGTCATATTGTCGAGGTCTCGATAGCCAGTTTTGATACCGCGGAGCGAGCCCTTATTTTTGTAGAGTTCATCAAGTCGTTCAAAGCTTTCGTCCAAAATCTCTTCGATCGAGGTTAAGTCCTGCTTTAGCGATTGGTCGGAAACATTGAAAAGTTCGGCTTCGCTCTGACCAAGCAATTGTGGCACGCTTAACTCTTCGTTGAAGGCTAAATCAGAGATTTCGCCGCCAGCTCTTATTAATCGACGGCGTACGGCGGCTTGCGAAACTATATCGGCGTAAGATTTAGCGTGCGCAGCGGTGGGCACGTAGTTAGTAAGCTCGGACAGGTAGCTCGAGCCGCCGATAGTATCTAGATCGCCACGTTTTTTAAGCTCGTCAGTTAGGGTTAAGAGGTCAACTGGACTGCGGCGTTCGTATAGCCGAATCATGCCGTCATAAATAATTGAGTGTCGCTTATCATAAAAATCAATTACTTTGGTGATTTCGGCGACATCCGCCAAGACTTCTTCGTCGATTAGAATTGCACCGAGCAAGCTCTTCTCGGCATCAACATTCTGCGGCGGAATCTTCCCCACTATAACTTCATTTCGCGAATTATTCATTGATTTTTACCTCTTCTCCGCCCCCCATTATGTCTACTATCGCAGCGGTAGTCTCGTCGCTTGGCGGTTTTTGCTCGGCGTAAGTTTCAAAAGCCCAACTGCCGGCGTTTAATTTTTTAAGCACATTAGCCATCAAGCCGCGATATTTGGCGGTGTCTAATTTCTTTTTGTAAATTGCGCGCCCAGCATATAGTTTGATTGTATAACCATCAATTTCGTATGAGATGCTATTTAGGATCGAAAAAGCTGGCATATTTAACTCTTTCATTTGGCTTAAAAATTCGCTCCACTCAAAAGGTCTGGCTTCTCCGCTAGGAGTTGGATTTTTTTGCTCTGACTTTTTAGATTCTTCTTTTCTCGTCGCTGGCTTTGGCGTAGGTTTTTTTTCTGTTTGAGCGGGTTTGATTATCGCGGCTTTTTCTAGTGGCTGAAAATCAGTTTTTTCTACGTGCGCAATTGGGGTCGTTACTTCGATAAAATCAGGCTTGGCCACTACGTCGCTAGCGATATTTCTTTTGCGCGATTTAATTAAAATACACAGTAGTTTAATATCGACAAATGGTGAATTTTTAGTTTCAACTAGCGGGCTTAAAAGCACGATTAAGTGCGGTTTAGTGGCTAGATTGCGGCGAACCTCGGTAATGAATTGTTCGACAAAAGTCTGCAAATTTAAGCCACTTTTTTTGGTATCTTCGATGATTTTGATAATTTCGCTTACGTTTTGTGCTTCATATTCGGAGATTAATCGGCGAATATTTTTTTGCGGTGTCAAGCCTAGGATTGATTCCAAGAACTCGGGTGTAATTTCGCCTTTACTATTCATGCTGGAAATTTGGTCCAGTAGCGAGATGCTGTCACGAAAACTGCCGCCACCGCGCTCTGCGATCAAAGATAACGCCTCGTCGTTAATTTTAAGGTTTTCGCTATCGGCAATAAAACGCAGGTGTTTAATAATACTCTCTCGCGAAATATAATGGAAAACAAATTGTTGCGTGCGGCTAATGATTGTCGGTGGAAGTTTATGCGCATCAGTAGTCGCTAAGATGAAAACCACGTGTTCCGGTGGTTCCTCGAGAGTTTTGAGCAACGCATTAAACGCCTGCTTACTTAGCATATGAACTTCGTCTATGATATAAATTCGCTTGTCGGCTGAAAACGGCGCTACTTGCACTTGATCGCGCAACGAGCGAATATCATCTATGCCGTTGTTGCTGGCGGCATCAATTTCGATAATGTCTGGGTGGTATGATTCATCTACATATGGGATTTTATTAATTTCGTGGGCTAAAATTCGTGCTACGCTAGTTTTGCCTACGCCGCGTGGGCCGGTCAAAAGATAAGCGTGCGCAATTTTGTTTTTAGAGATTGCCGATTCTAATACGGTAGTGATGTGATCTTGCCCCACTACTTCGCTCAGCTTCTTGCTGCGATATTTTCTATAAAACGCCTGACTCATTACTAATATTTTACCACTTTTTGCTTGGTTTTTAAAGCTAGAAATCAAACAATGAGGCTTGCCGTTCAGGTAGCTCAACTTCAGTTATCTTATTGGAGATTTTAAGCTTATAGCCGGTAAATTTACGAGCTGGAATAACTAAATTTTCGTCTTGTTGCTGTGCGATTAAAATGTAGCCGACTTGCGCCAAGAGTTTACCTGAAAAGGTAATTTTGTTCGCAGATTCCAACTTGGTTGTATCTATAATTTCGCCGTGTGGTATAGTTTGATTAGAATAAAATTTATCTAAAAACATCACTTCGTTTTGGGTGAATCTAATGTTTAAATTTGATTCAATTAAGTCACGAGCTTCATTCAATAATTGTCCAGCTTTAACCTCATCAAATTTAATTTCAAGTAATTTGATTTTAGCATTACTTTTAACATTTTCGCAAAAGCTTGGCATTGCTGAAATCTTTGCTTCGTAATTTCTGGCTACGTTGGCGCTTGGAAATTCGTCCAGAATCAGAGCCGCTCGTGCGCCTTGCTCCAGAAGTCGAGCGATATCACGGCCGGCGAAGGAAATACCAACCTTAATAGTATTTTCGGCGAAATACGCCAGATAAACAAAATGTGGCTGCTGATTTCTTTCAATCTGCTGGGCTGAGATATCACCTTCGGCGGCGTTGTAAAAAGCCGGATTAAAGCCGGTACGTTTCTGGCAGCGCGGACATTGCTCGTATTTTTTCTCTACTTCGGACCTCTCTGGGCAAGCGAATTCCTCGCCAGTTGTTAAATCATGCCAGCCAATGCAAAAACGTTGTGCGGTTGCGATTTCTAGTGTAATATCTTCGCCAAAAGTGGGTGTAAAATTGTAAATTCTATCAGTTTCTGGTTCAATTAACTTCAGCCTTGGTTTTTTGTTTCTATCAAAATCTACTCGAGCGAGTAATAAATCTTTATCGTAAATTCCCTGGTTCATCTTTATATTGTAGCACAAATTTTATCGGTCGGCTACTAGCTATTGTTCGCCCAAAACTTCGTCTTCAAACGCAATTAAATCCGCCACGCTTACGCCCTGACCGGTTTTACTTGGCTGGATGGAATCGATTGTGAAATTCTTGATTTTGTTATCTAGTGCAAAAAGTAAATCTTTTATTCGTTGTTGAGTTTCGCTATTAAATTCTATAGATTTTACTATCGGTGTGCGATATTTTTCGTCGCCCTCGATAAATTCCAGTCGGCCGGTTTTAACTTTGTAGTTCTTGAATTCTGGCGAATTTTCGAGCAAAATTTTATAAAAATACAGCTGCATCTGGTATTTATGTAATTTTGGCTTGTTTTTGAAATTTTCTTTCTCGGTGATATTGCCAGTTTTAAAATCAACAATTTCGATAGTTTTGGCATTTTCGTCGATTTCAATTCGGTCAATACCGCCGCTAATCAACACTTCTCCGTCTAATAGAATCTTGCCAATTTTTACTTCGCTGGCGGCTTTGCACTCAAAAATAGTCGCCCGCTGATTGTAAAAATTAGTAAATGCCGCCAATGCTCGCGCCAATTCGTTCTGCTTCTGTTGAGGCGACAATCGGAGCCTACTAACTTTTGTCTCAACTTCTCGCAGAATTGTTTCTAGTCTTACTGTTTCGCCTCTGTTAATCTGCTTCTGCCAAAAATCAAAAACTTGGTGCATTAAAGTTCCGAATTGTGCAGAGCCCGAAACTTCTTGCGGAAAACGCAGAATATGGTTTTCGAAGAATTTATTCGGGCCGCCATATTTGGCGTCGTAGAAACTAGTCAAAGTTGAAGCTGAATGGCTGAAATGTTGTAATTTATCGGCAAAAAGTTGCTCGTTTTTGAGTTTGGGGATATCTAGATTATCGCTCCAGTTAATTTGTAAGATTCCTAAACTCGGTGTTTCGCTCTCATCGACAATGATTTTATTGAAACCGACTGGCATATTTTCGGCAATTTGGTCGGCGCGATTTTCGGCTAACAGTTTAAGCGGTGACTTGGTCCGACCGTCAAAAGTTTTGTCGGAGCTAGTCAAATAAAGATTAGTTTTAGCACGAGTAATTGCTACAAAAAACAAACGTTTTTTGGTATCTTGCTGGTTCGGGTCTTTAATTCGCTCCATATTTTTAGGTAGCGAAATTACTTGTGAATTTCCCTTGCCTGTGCCCCAAGCTGAATCGTCAACCGAAATTAAGAAAGTATGCTTAAACTCCAAGCCCTTGGCGCCAAATGCCGTCATCACCTGCACAGCGTTTTGGTCGGTTGAAAATGCAGTTTTGCTTACAATTTTTATTCCACTTTCTTGATAAATATTAATCATCCGCAGAAACTCAGTGACGGTAATCGCAGTTTCTCCGGTGATGTTGTTTTTGGATTTTTCGCGCAGAATCGTCAAGTAAGTCGCTAAATTATAGAAATCCTCATCAGACTTTTGACTATAAAACTCACGTAGTGGCGATTTAAACCCCGTTTCGGTTTCGGTGCTTCCAATGACCAAGTCAACGATTGTTTCGAAAGTTTCTTGGTTAATTTTTTGTGATAACTCGATGAAGAATTTAGCGATATCTTGCAACTTCTGGTTCTCTGATTCTAGCAAAATTTGCGTAAGATTTGGCGCGGAGTCATCCCAACGGTTAAACTTAGAAACGGTTTGATAAATTTCGATTAAACCATTTTGCCAAAAATCAAACACTAAAACTTTAGGCCAAATTACATTTTGGTTGGTTGAATCGTCAGCGATACTTTGCACCAATTTCAACATTTCAATTACCTGTTTGACCGGTTTTTCATCTAGAATGTTCTCGGACTTTTCGTATTCAACTGGCAAATTAAAATGGTGTAGATATTTAGACATTTCCTCTAAAATTGCGTGTCTAGGCGCTAGAACCGCGATTTCGCGTGGTCTAACTCCGCTTTCAACTAGCGCGCGAATTTTTCCTGCCACTTCATAAAATTCGGTTGATTGATGAGCAAAGCTTTTGCGCCAAATACTGACATCTGTAATATTTGGGTTGGCCTGAATAACTTTCTTATTTAAATCCTTGATTTTGCGGGAAAGCCGACCCTCAATTTGTTCGGCAATAGTTTCTGCAAAATCGAGAATTGTTTGGTGCGAGCGATAGTTTTTAGTGAGGTTAATCGTCTTCGTTGGGCAATTATAAAAGCTCATAAAGTCGTGCATATTCGAAAATTGCGCGCCTTGAAACGCCATAATCGCTTGGTCGTCGTCGCCCACCGCTAAAACATTAGGCTCGTAATCTGGAATCATTTCGTTTGAGGTCAGGAGCTCGACAATTCTGCTCTGTGCGCCGTTGGTGTCCTGATATTCATCTAGCAAAATATATTGATATTTTTCTTGCATCGTGAAACGGAAATCAGCATTGTTTTCGAGTAGTCTAATCGCGCGTAAAATCATATCGTTGAAATCCTGTAGGCCATCATTTTGCAACGACGCCTCATATGTAGCGTAAAATTCGGCCAAATCCAACGCTTTTCTGCTGGCGGATTCATCTTTGAAACGGAAATTGTTATTATGATTTTTCTCGAAATATTTATCTTTCCAACCTTTAGTGAGATGTGTGATCGATTGCTTGGGATCGGCTTCTAACTTTGCAATTTGCTCACTAAAATTAGCGTAAATTTGCTCTAAAATAGTTGGTGTTTTGGCATAAATGCGCGGTTCGTCAAATGTTTTGAGTGTTTGAGCTAGCCTGCTCAAAATTTCGATTTTTTGTATGGCAGCAGAAACTTTGCCAGCACCTTTGCTACTCTGTTTGACGGCGGCTAATTCGTCCATAATCTGTAGTGAGTCGCTTGCCTTTTTAATTAGTTTTAGGTTTTGCAGAGCAATTTGTTTAAAAATTTCAGGCGAAATGTCCTCTTGCTTAATGTCTTGAATTGCAATTAAAATATCACGAACTTTGTTTTTCTCTGGCGCCAGCAGATTATCGTGCGGTAAATTTTGCTTTATATCCCTAATGATTTCAAATTGTTTCAATTCGTCGATTGAGACTCGCTCTTCGTCTAAATAATCGCGGCCTTGGGCCAAAAGCGAATTGCCGAATGAGTGATAGGTCGAGATTTCCACTTCATAAGCGGCGGATGCTCCGATGAAGCTCGCTAGCCGTTCGCGCATATTTTCAGCACCGTTTTCGGTAAAGGTCAAACAAAGAATATTATTCGGGCTAGCGTCTGTTATCCGTAGAATATTGGCAACGCGGGCGCTCAAAAGCTGGGTTTTACCCGTTCCTGGACCAGCAATCACTAGAACTGGACCATAAATATTGTCGACCGCCTCACGCTGCTCATCATTTAGTTGATTGTAAACTTTTCTAAAATTATCGCCCATAAATCCCTCTTTTTTAAATTACGATTCCGCCGCCTAAGCAAACTTGGCCGTCATAAATCACCACACTTTGACCAGGTGTTACGGCGCGCTGTTCGTCTGATAATTTTAATGTTAAATTGTCGCCATCAAATTCAATTCGACTTTCGATTAGCGGCGCGCGGTGGCGAACCCGAATTTGGTATGATTTTGTGGTGTCTGCCGGCTGATTAATCCAGTGAACCGCCGAAAGTTCAACTTCTCGGGTCCAAAGCTCGCCATTGTTAAGATTAGTTGTAACGTAAACTTCGTTTTTGTCCATATTTTTACCGCAAACATAAAATGGCAAACCACCACCGATATTCAATCCATGGCGTTGGCCGAGCGTGTAAAAAATTGCGCCGTCGTGATATCCAACAGCCTCACCTGTTTGCTGATTGATAATTTTACCAGGTTTTTGCTCTGGTATAAATTGTTTCAAGAAGTCACGAATACCGATTCTACCAACAAAGCAAATACCTTGCGAATCTTTTTTGCTAGCGGTAAATAAATTGCGTGCCTCTGCCATCGTTCGCACTTCTGGCTTAGTGAATTCGCCAAGTGGTAATAAAGTTTTTTCTAAAGCCTCGCCCCGCACGCGGTACAAAAAATAGGTCTGGTCTTTATTATCATCTTTAGCTCGTAAAAGCTCACCATTCTTGGTGCCGGCATAGTGGCCGGTCGCAATCATATCCGCGCCGTCTTCAAGGGCCGCCTCAAGAAATAGTTTAAATTTAACTTCTTGGTTACACATAATATCTGGATTGGGTGTGCGACCGGCGGAATATTCGTCAATCATATATTGCACGACCTTTTCGCGGTATTCAGTTTCGAAATCAAACACTTTAAAATCGATACCGAGCTGAACTGCCACGCGTTTGGCGTCGGCTAAATCTTCCGCCCACGGGCATTTCATACCGGGCAAATCTTGCGTCCAGTTTTTCATATAAACGCCGGTTACATGGTAACCACGCTCTTTTAGTAGTGCTGCAGTGAGACTGGAATCGACTCCGCCGCTCATACCGACGTAAACTTTAGCTCCTATATTATCCATTATTTGCTCCTTGTTCTACGAAAAATATAATAATGCCACCTAGCTCGCTCAGGGTTAGCTGCCAGCCGCGTAGGCTCAACCACCAAAAATTGGTCCACTGAGGGTCATTTTGCGCTGGTGCGTTGATGATTTCTACGCCCGTTCCGTAAAGCGCTCGCGAAAATTCCAAATATGCGCGCCGTTGGTGATATCCGCTGGTCGTCAAAATAATTTTTTTGAATTTGTTGTCTGTAATAATTTTGGCCGTGAGCTCTGCGTTTTGGTTGGTATTTTTTGCATCTTCGTCAATCAAAATATTAGCGGCCGGTACGCCTTGCTCGATTGCTTGAGATTTCATAACATTGGCGTTTGAAGGGCTCGAAACATCGGCGGCAGCTCCTGAAAAAATGACTTTTTCAGCCCAACCTTGTTGGTAGAGTCTTACGGCTTCGTTGGTACGTGCGGCCGTGTTTCCGCCGGAAATCGAGATGATAGCATCAACTTTTTGGCACTTTGAAATGCTTGATTGATAAATCCCCGGCGTGCTACAGTCGGCAATATCGTTCGGCGCGAGGAAAAATGTGCAAGCTACGACAAAAATCGCTAGAGCTATCAAAATAATTAGTGTGTCAAAGAAAAACTTCTTCATTCTAGTGGCTGCCTCTTAATCGATTTATTTCATCACGAATAGTTTGACTAATAATTTCGGCTGCGCGGCGAGTGTTTTCTGCAGTTGAGAGTTTGCCTAGAGAAATTCGGAGACTGCCGTTAATAACTTCGTCGCCCAAGCCCATCGCGGCCAAAGTTTGCGAACGAGTATGTTTATTGGCGGCGCAGGCCGAGCCAGTTGAGACCATCACATTTTGAGTCTCGAGCATAAAAATAATTCGCTCTGCATCAACTCCCGGAAAACTAATCGTAATATGTGAGTTTAGCTGCTTTTTGCTGTCAGCGACAGATACTAATTCCGTCTCTGAAAAGTTGCTCTTCAAAATTTTAATGAAATCAGTTTTTAAATTTTTGAGCCGTTCGTTTTCTGATTTGCGGTGCTTCTCGGCTAATTTCATTGCGCGCGCAAAACCAATCACCGAGGGTACGTTTTCAGTACCGCTGCGCAAATTCCGCTCTTGCCCGCCACCAACGATTTGCGCCTGCAGGCGAACGTCTTTGCTCACCCAAAGTAGACCAGTTTGTTTGGGGCCATAAATTTTACCAGCATTAATGGTGAGCATGTCAACACCTAATCGCGAGACGTGAACATCAACTTGGCCCACGCCTTGGCTGGCGTCACTGTGCAAATAAATCGGTCGAGTTTCGTCGTTTTCTAACCGCCTGAGCCGCTCGGCGCGAATTATTTCAGCCACGCTAGCTAGCGGTTGTATCGCGCCAGTTTCGTTATTGGCTATCATTACGGAAACTAATACCGTCTGTGGCGAAATCTTGCTACGCAAATCTTCCAAATCAATCATACCTTTTTTGGTGATATTGATTTTTTGTACGCTTCCTGATCTGTCTGCCGCCGCTAAGACCGAATGATGCTCAAACTTGCCAACTAGAATCTCGCCGTCATCAAAATTATTAATCGCCGAAAAAGCTAAATTTATACTTTCAGTAGCGCCGGCAGTCATTACTAACTCGTCACTTTTTGCACCAATCGTGCGCGCAATCTCATCTTTCGCAGCTTCATAGTCGCGCCTCACTTCTACGCCTTTAATATAAGCCGAGCTAGGGTTAAAAAATTTCTCGCTAAAATACGGGGCCATTGCCCGCATTACGCTTTCGCTCACTGGGGTTGCAGCGGCATGGTCAAGATAAATTAACTCTTTATTCATTCTCTATATTTTACTATATTTTCAAGAATTTTACAAATTAGGCTAGGTCAAAACCAGCCGATATTTATTCGGTTTGGCCGTAGATTTTTTCTAGTATTAGCCGAGTATAAACCAGAATCGCCCGTTCGAAATTGTCTAACTCGTTGCCTTCTAACGCGCTATAGCGCGGTCCGGCATAAACTTTAATAATTTTATCTTCTTTAACTTCATAGCGTATTGCATTCTCGTGCTTTTGTCCATTGTCATCAACCTGGGCTTCGTACCAAATCCAGGTGTCTTCATCTAAATTGAAAAACTTGCGTTCCTGATTTTCCGCTAGAGCGCCAAAAATCGTGCCGCCTAATTGGCTTTCTAAGTCAACTAAATCTCTAATTGTCATTTTCTTGAACGGTCCGAGCTTTAATGCTTGATTCTTGTAAAAATAAGGGTTAAAATTAGCTGATTTTCTAGCTCTTTTCCAGATTAGCCGAGCATTTTTAGGATTATTTTTTCCTAAAAATTGGGCGGCTTTTTGGCGAGCTTCAATTATTTGCCAACTTTTTTTGATAAGATCTGAAAAATCGTTATCTACATCTTTTATTTTGGCTTTATTTGTAGTAAGGGCAGGTTGATTTGTCATCTCTTGAATAGGAGTCTCGGCTGGTTGCCTGACCGAAAAATTGGGAATCTGAAACTGGGATTTATCTATGACGCTGTCCATACATCTTACTCCTATGATTAACTGTTCTAATTATACCATATTTGACTTAAAAAGTCAATATAGACATAAGTTGTCTCTAGAAAAAGAGTTGGCAATGTTAGTAGAGATTGAATAAATCCTCAAAATTATGATTGGTAATTTCAGCAACTTTTTCTACAGAAATACCACGCTTATTCGCTAAATCTTGAGCAATCATGCTAGTCCAAGCCGGCTGATTGGGCTTGCCGCGCTTACCAGCGGGCGCCAGGAACGGTGCGTCGGTTTCAAGTAAAATACGATTCAAGGGAATCGCCTCAAACATCTCTATTTCGTGCGGTTTTTTGGCGAAAGTTGAAATTCCGTTGATGCCAATGTATAGATTGCGCGCCAA
Organism: Candidatus Saccharimonadota bacterium; assembly: GCA_010014525.1. GTDB lineage: Bacteria > Patescibacteriota > Saccharimonadia > Saccharimonadales > Saccharimonadaceae > Nanogingivalis. The sequence continues at coordinate 20,546 of RZZT01000002.1, forward strand.
GGCCTTCTCTAGATTTTCTATTGAATCAGTAAAACTGTGCAAAACGCCGCGAATCGTGCTATTTCGATTTTCCTCGTCAAAAACTCGCCAGAAATCTTCATAAGCGTCGCGCACATGAAAAGCGATTGGTAAGCCGAGTTTAGCGGCTAACTGAATTTGCGCGCGCAAGGCCGCAATTTGGTCATCTTGACTAGAGTTATTGTAGTGATAATCTAAACCGATTTCGCCAATGCCGATTACTGTTTTATGGCGAGCTATTTTTTTCAAGCGCACCGAATCGCCACTAAAATCTTTAGCTTCGTGCGGGTGTACGCCAACGCATACCAATAGCTCAACCTCGTCGCTAGAATTGTTCTCAGCAAACTTAACCGCCGTCTCGGAATCATCTTCGCTCACGCCAATACAGACGATTTTTTTGACGTTTTCGGCTAATGCCTGCCGAAAGACCTCCTCCTTCGGAAAAGGAAAATCGGCATCGTGAATATGACTGTGAGAATCTATTAGCGGCATCTATTTTACTTATTGGTTTGAGATCTGCACCTTTTCTTGGGCTGTAGCGTCTGTCGTTTCTTGAGCCGGAGTTTCCGCTGATTCTTTTATTACAGGATTTTTAGCGCGCGGATCAGGCGTGTGAATATAGATTCGAGGAAACAAAATTTCGCCCTCTATATCCTGTATAACTCCAGTCGCAAAAATGTGATTAATTTTCTCGGCTGTATCTGGCAAAAACGGCGCAATCATCTCAGCGACTTGTATAATTCCACCAACTGAGTGGCTCAAAACCTCTGACAAGTGCGCCTCTTCTTCCCTGTCGGTCTTGGCGAGCTTTGCAATTTCCCAAGGCTTGATACGCTCAATATATTGGTTATGAGACCGCACCGCAACCCAAATCTCGTCCATTGCGCGGTTGAATTCAAGATTTTTCATGTAAGTGAAATAGTCGTGCACATCATGCTCATTCGCCTCAACATCGCCGATCACCCCTGATTGATAGCGTTTAACCATACTGGCAACGCGCGAAACTAAGTTTCCAAGGTCATTTACGAGTTCTGTATTATATGCTTTTTCGAATTTTTCCCAAGTGAAATCGCCGTCGTCAAGTGTTGGGATATGGCGCGAGAAGTAATAACGAAAAGCGTCAAGGCCGTAATTATCGATTACCTCATTCGGGCCAACTACGTTTCCGATAGTCTTGCTCATCTTTATTCCTCCAGAAGCGATATGACCATGGACTAAAAGTTCTTTCGGTAAAGGCAGCCCAAGTCCAAGTAGCATTGCTGGCCAAATTCCGGCGTGAAAACGCAGAATATCTTTGCCGATTACCTGTAGGTTCGCTGGCCAATATTCTTGCCATTCGGGTCGATCCGGATAACCAATCACAGTCAAATAATTAGCCAGAGCGTCAATCCATACGTACATTACTTGACTTGAATCACCTGGCACCGAAACTCCCCAAGATAGATTTTTGCGTGGGCGCGAAATGGAAACATCTTCCAAACCACCTTCAAGAAATTTCAAAAACTCTTTTTTGCGGAATTCGGGCGTAATTTTCATTTTGTCGCTAGCAATTGCTGTATAAATTTGGTCACGAAAATCGCTAGTTCTTAAATAGTAATTTTCCTCACTCAAACGAGTATACGGAGTCTGGTGATCTGGACAAATACCTTTGTTTTCGGTCACTTCTTTTTCCGACCAAAAAGCCTCACAGCCAGTACAATACCAACCTTCATAAGTGCCCTTGTAGATGTGGGGCTCAAGCTTTTGCCAGATGTATTGTGAGGCGCCAATATGGTGCGGATCTGTGGTGCGGATAAAGTCAGTATAAGTAGTTTTGGTTTTGTCCATCAACTGGCGAAAATTTTGGTGAGTTTGGTCAACAAATTCCTGCGGCGAAAGATTATTTTCGGCTGCCTTTTCGGCAATTTTATTGCCATGTTCATCTGTGCCAACTTGAAAGCGAACTTCGCTGCCAGAATGTTGGCGATGATATCGCGCCCAGATATCAGCGATTAGATAATCGAGTGCATTACCGATGTGCGGTGCGCTATTGGCGTATGGAATTGCCGTAGTGATGTAGAGTTTTTTCTTTGTCATATGTGTTTAATTATAGCATTTTTTGAGGGAAAGCTCAAAAATTATTACAATAGTCTAGCTGCTCTTGAGGGGCTAGACCGTCGATATCCAGATTTTGTAAGCACTTTAACGTCTTTTCTTGTTCTGGGTTTGAGTATCTAGTTACTTTAGACATTTCTAGGTATGACCAGCCCCACATACCGTTTTCGTCGGCTGAGGTAGTGCACCCATAGCCGCAGCTAGGGAGTCGTGCTTTGCCTTTGTCGATGAAGGCAAGTAGTTCCGCACAAGTATTCTTGGCAGATTCCGATAAATCATTCATTGTACAGACTTGATTATAGACTGCTACGTGCATGTTAATACAGGATGAGTAGTCTTGTCCGCCTCCGCAAATTCCCTTATCAGTCTGCTTAATGTCATATTCAATAATGGGTGGATTATCTTTTAGCTCTTGGATAGTAGTCTCTAGTTGTTTGCGCTCTGTCTGAGCCGAAACTGCACCAATGAGAACAATAATGATGGAGAAAACTAGCGAATATATAATGGTATTTATGATTGGGTGCGGTTTGGAATTAAGATAGCCTATTATAAAAAATCCTAAAATTCCCAACCCCGTTGCCGGTTTAGATATATCATACCCTATTGATTCGAGCGCGACTGTAGATGTAACTCCAGCAATAAAGGCGCACATCGTCAACAATCCTAAAAATCTTAGCGTTGTGTTTTTTTGTTTTGGGTTTTTTCATCGTTTTCCATATAATTAAAATTATAAATATATAGTAATTGTATAATCAAGTTGTTGGGGTGCCGTATTTTGACTGAAGTTATTTTATAGTGACTAACTCCAGATAATTCACCGTCATTAAATCTAAAGTTTGGAAATTGTGTGGGACTTGGTATCTCTGGGCCGAATAGCTACATAGTTCAGTAAAAGCTCGAATCCGGTGGCCATATTTGCGTCGATGGATAACAAAAACCTCGCTAAACTTTAAGTTCGGCGAGGCTATTTTCTGCTCGTGTATTTACATTATAGCATAAACTTAATCAAATGTCAAGCTGTCGCTATTTAGTAAGGGTGTTGGCCATCTCTAGCCAGTTCTCTATCGTCAAATCTTGGGCTCGTAGGTCAGGTGAAATTCGGCATTTTTCGAGATTTAGTAGAGTCTCTTCTCTGCTTAGCGCTAAATTAGCGCTCAAACTTTTGCTGATTTTCTTGCGTTTAGCGGCGAATCCGGCTTTAACTGCGCGGAAGAATTGCTTCTCGGTTAAATTGGCACCAGTTTTTTGGTTAAATTCTTCTAGTAAATTTTGCTTTCTGGTTTTCAGGATTACGACCTGCGAATCAACTTTTGGCGGCGGTGTGAAGAATTCGCGCGGAACTAGATCCCCCAATTCGGCCTGAGCATAAATTTGAGTAGCAATTGCTAAAATGCTTAAATCGCCCGCTTCAGCCACCATTCGCTCGGCGACTTCTTTTTGCACTAACAGCGCAGCCACGGCTGGTTTATTGGCGCTGGTTAATAGTTTCTCGACGATTTTTGAAGTGATGTAATATGGCACATTAGCGGCCACTTTGTAGTTATTGGGCAATTTATCTAAATCGAATTCTAGAAAATCAGCGTTGATAATTTCTAGGTTTTTACCCGGGAATTGCGCTGGTAGTTTGTGAGCGAGGTTTTCGTCGAATTCAACAGCTAAAACTTGACCGTCCGAGCCGCTAAATTTAAGTAAGGAAGATGTCAGAGTACCCAAGCCTGGACCAATTTCTAGTACAAAATCGCCGTTTTTGATTTCAGCACTAACGGCAATTCCATCTAAAATTTCACGGTCGCGCAACCAATGCTGACCGAGAGATTTATTAGGGCCTTTATTCTGGTATTTTTGTGCGTGCAGTGGGCGGCGCTTTTTTTGGGATTTTTGATTGAAGTTTACGGACATTGCTTTTACCACCAGCCTTGAGCCCGCCAGGAATTGTACGCGTCCGCCCAACTTCCATAACGAGACTTATATTTATCCGCAGCTTGTAATTGACATACTGGGTCGCTGAGTAATGTTCCTGAACAGCCATATCGTGCTAAATTATCCGTGTTGGTTTGATAAAGTCCGTAGTACTGGCCATTACGGGCGTTTGGATTCCACGTTGATTCTTTGGTGATAATAAAATCTACATAACCCCATTCCGACTCTGGAATCCCAGACGCTCTTAGCCATTCGGTTTTGCTTCCGCCGCCAGTATACGGCATAATGACATTTTTAGTACCCACAATCTCCACCTGCTTTTTAGGCTTTTTGGTTTCGGCTTCATTAATTTTGGTGCGCGAAATTTCTTCGCCCGATTGCATTTCAATCTCGTACGAGACAACCTTAGTTCCCTTTTCGCCCAGTTCTTTTACCTGGCGGTAGCTAATTTCTTTGTCGGCGTCTTTAATCTCCTCAACTTCGAACTCAATTTCTTCGTCAACGGTAATTATTTGCTTGCCGTTTCGCCAAATTCTAAAGTTGTCACCAACTTTAATTTTTGTTTCGAGTGGTACGGAAACCTCGTCGTTTTTTTGTAGAGAAATCTTCTTCTCTTCTAGGAAGTCTTTTATAGTTTCAGCTTGGGTTCTGAAATCAGTTTTTTTGCCAAACATATCAACGCTGATTAATTTAGCCCGCTTAATTTTAAGATGAGTTGCTACGCCATCAACCGCTGGATTTTCGGACGGATTGTTATATATGATGTCTTCATCAAAAAGCTTAAAGCCGGCATCACCTGCCATTTTTTGTGGAGTTTGACTAGCAGTCATAACTCGCTCTCTGCTCGCACCATCCTCTACCAAAATTGGTCGCGCACGGTAAATGTTTACGTTGTAGTCATTGCCGGTCAGCTCTTCATCTAATGACGGTTCGATATTGTCACCAGAGTTTAGCGCAACCCCGCGCTCTTTTAGCGCCGCACGGACGGTGTTGGCATCGGTGCGAAAAGATATTCGTTGTCCGTCGTCATAAACTGATAGAACTTTGGCGCCTTCGCCCTCTGCTTCGGCATGCGATTTTGCAGAAATAACGATTGAAAAGATTGTTGAGGCGACCAGAAAAATCGACAAAACACCGAATGTGATTTTAAACGGTTTTTTTACTCCACTCAAAAAGTTTGTAGTTGATTTTATCCTCATCTTACTGCTATATATTTTAACAAATTTTTGCAGTAATGTCTAATTTAAATCTTTTCAAGTCTAGCAAATTCGGCGTTTAGTTTTTTGCTGCCGCCACGGTCAAATTTAACTTCAACTGCCATACCTTCAATATCGATAATTTCACCATCTCCAAAAGCTGCACTGCGTACGCGGTCACCGACTTGAATCTGCGGCTCGTCGTTGTAGAAATTATCGACATATTCGTCTATGAAGGGTTCATCAGTGGCGCCAGAAATGCTGAAATCTTCGTTAAATTGTTCTAACTCTAGTTCAGCATCGGTAATAAAGCGGCTCGGCGCGTTATAGCTTCGCTGACCAAATTGTGCGCGGCTGGCGGCAAAACTCAAAATTAATTCTTGCTTGGCGCGCGTCATGCCTACGTAGCAAAGTCGGCGCTCTTCTTCTAGCTCTTCTGGTCCGCTGCTATAGACTCGTGAATGTGGGAATAGGCCCTCCTCCATGCCGGCCAAAAATACCACTGGGAATTCCAGGCCTTTAGCGGCGTGAAGTGTCATTAAAGTGATCTGGTCGTCTTCAGCTGAGGTGTCGGATGAACTGAGTAGTGCGGCGTCTTCAAGATAACTGGCAAGATCGGCGTAAGTTTTAGCCTCGGAAATCATTACGCTGAGGTTTTCGTTGCGGTCGATTTGCTCAGACTCGAGCAGTTTTTCGGAGCCAGTGTAACCAGTTTTGCTCAAAATAAAATCGATGATATCAGCTGGATTGGCGGAACCTTCGTTCATGATTTGAGCAGCGCGCAAAATCTCACCTAGGTTAACTAGTGCATCTCTTGCCCTAGACGGCAGAGTGGTTAGTTCGTTACACATTAAAAGTGAGGAAATAATGTCCATTCCGTTTTGAGATTGCCAGTTGAAAAATCTCTCTTCACTAACTTTTCCCACCGAGCGCGCCGGCACGTTGATAATTCTCTGAAATGCTATTGTGTCGAGCGGGTTGTAAATCGCGCGCAAATACGCCAAAGTGTCCTTAATTTCTTTGCGGTCGTAAAACCGCGTGCCGCCCACAATTTTATAGGGAATCTGATAGCGCAAGAGCGCTTTTTCGAACGATTGACTCTGGGCATTGGTGCGATATAAGATTGCGAAATCGGCAAAATTCCGAGCGCCGACACTTTTGTAACTAAAGATTTGAGCAGCGATTTTGAAGGCTTCATCATCTTCATCGCGCGCCTCTTGTAGCTTGACTGCTTCGCCCTCGCCAATTTTGGTGAACAGTTTTTTATCGGTTCGCTGTTTATTTTTCATAATTACATTGTGAGCGGCATTCAAGATACTTTGTGTTGAACGATAATTTTGCTCTAATTTTATGACTTTCGTGCCCGGGAAATCACGTTCAAAATTTAAAATATTTGTAAAATCAGCGCCACGCCAACTATAAATTGACTGCCAGTCATCACCAACCACACAAATATTGCGCTCGCTGGCCACTAACATTTTGACAATTGCATATTGCGCGGCATTGGTGTCCTGGTACTCGTCAATCAGAATATGTTTAAATTTGTCTTGCCAAAACGCGCGAATGTCTTTATTGTCGCGCAGTAAACGAACGGTTTCCATTAATAAATCATCAAAATCAAGCGCGTTGGCTTTACGGCGGCGAATTTCATATTCTTCGTAGATTTGCGCCACGCGTTGCTCGAATCCCCAGTTTGCGCTTAATGCATAATCTTCAGCCGAAAGTAGCTGATTTTTGGCATTAGAGATTGCTGCGCTAACAGCGGCCGGTTTGGTTTGTTTTTCGTCGATTTTGAGGTCGCGGATAATATTTTTGATTAAAGTCCGGCGGTCGGTTTCGTCATAAATCACGAAGTTATTCTCAACCCCAATTGCATAACCTTTGAGCCGCAAAATTCGCACGCAAATTCCGTGGAAAGTTCCCATCCACGGCATAAACGAAAAGCTATCCGCTCGCATGCCGAGAATTTCGCCTAGGCGAGTGCGCATTTCTTTGGCGGCCTTATTTGTGAAAGTTACTGCCAAAATCTCTTCTGGGCCGATGTTCTTTTCTTGAATTAAATAAGCGATTCGATGGGTTAAAGTTTTGGTTTTGCCACTTCCGGCACCCGCCAAAATCAATAGTGGACCACTAGTCGTTTCCACCGCTTCGCGTTGCGCGTCGTTTAGTCCCTTAAGAATATCCATTACAATTATTATATCACAAGCTTAACATTCCACCATAATTATGCTAATCTAGGGCTATGAAAGCTATTGAAATCAACAAACGAACTTCGCACGCGCTCAAAGCTAGCGCGATTGGGTTAATTGTCAACTTGGTATTATTTGTCACTAAGATTATTATTGGTTTGGTATCTGGCAGCGTTTCGGTCATTGCTGATGCAGTTTCAAACTTAAGCGATTTTATATCAGTTGGAGTGATGATGGTTAGCTTTTTAATTTCGCACAAACCGCCTGATAAAAACCACCCGTTTGGCCACGCGCGTAGTGAATATTTGAGCGCGTTTATTATCTCATTCTTAGTAATGTTTGTTGGTGCACAGTTCTTAATTGACTCCGTTAAAAGTATACTTGAGAATAATCGTGTTTCACTCTCTTCTGCTGCGATTCTAGCTCTAATTGTGTCCGTTGTCGCCAAAATAATTCTAGCGATTATCTATTACTATTCCAACAAAAAGACAAAATCAAACACGATTCGGGCAATAATGATTGACAGCTGTAATGACGCGATTATTACGCTCGTTATCTTAGCCGGTTTGTTGGTCGGTCAAAACTTCAGCTTCAGCATAGATGGCGTGCTTGGCGTGCTAGTTTCGTTATTTGTTATGCGTTCTGGTTTTGGGATGGTTCGTGATTCGCTTGACGACTTAGTTGGCGCTCGCCCAGTGACTGAGATCGTGCAATCGACTAGATTATTGAGGTCTTATGATAATATTTACGGCTTTCACGATCTTTTGCTACATAATTATGGTGTGAAGAAATTTTTTGGGAGCGTTGATGTTGAGGTTCCGGAAAACTTATCGTTGACCGAAGCTCATACGATTGCAAATCGGATCGAAAAAGATTTTGAGCGCAAATTTTCTATTGATATGATTGTCCACGTTGACCCTGTTGGGAAACTCTCGGCGCGCGATAAGGTCGTTTTAAAACTAATTAAACAGACCGTGCGCCAGACTTCGCCTACTTATAAAATCCATAATTTTGTTTCTAGGGGTGAATCTATTTCTCTAACACTAGACCTGCCCAGCGAGATGGGCGAACGATCTAAGAAAATAATTGAAGATACGAAAGATCGGGTCACAGAAGATTTTAGCCAGCTGGAGATTAAAATCACAGTATCTTTTGATGATTTTTTAGCTTAGCCATCTGGCACACCTGCAGATTTTATGATATAATCAGTTCATGAACGAGCAAATCTATTCTGATATTAATTTTGAAAAGTTTTTGCAATCTCACTTTGGTGTAGATTTTGAGATTTGCAAGGTTATCGCTCGTGACTTGCCGGCTGGGCGAACGGCTGAAGCGGTTATTTTTATGACTAAGAAAAAGCGTGTGTATGTGTTTATCTCGGCTGAGGCTAAGCTTTTGTTGGGAGACGTACAAAAAATACTTAGTAAAATGGGCCTAAAAGTTAGTGAATTTATTCCGCCAAATGGTGTGCGTGATTATTTTGAGGATCGCGCGCGCGTTAAATTTTTGGAGGTTTTCCCCGGTCGCATGCAGATTAGTGATGATGATTTGCGGTTTTATAAAACTTTAATTCCTTATAATCCAGCTTTGGCGGAAGTTTCTGAAATCAGAAACGGCGAAATCAAGGAATTCAACGCTGATACTCGCGGGAATTGGCGGGTCGCTAAGCGGTTTTCCTACAAGCGGATTATTGCAAAAAACGTGTAGTTGGGCGCTCGCCTTAGATTTTAAGGTCAAGCACTACTAAATGTTCGATGTGTGGAGTGCGCGGAAAGAAATTATAACCGCGAGCATATGAAATGTTGTATTTTTCGCTCAAAACCGCTACGTCGCGAGCCTGAGTGGTCGGGTTGCAGCTGAGATAGATTATGCGCGAAGGCCCGATTTCGAGCAACTTGGCGCAAACTTTTTTGTCTAGGCCGGCACGCGGTGGGTCAACGATGAGGCTTGAGTTTTGCTTAATATAGTCAAGCGCATTTTCGCTCGCTGACAAAATTACTTGGGCAGATTCTTCTCGGCCCAAGACCTTAATATTTCGTTTCATTTCTTCCACCGATGCTGGGTTTATTTCAACCATCGTTAGATTATTTTTGCCAATCGTCAGGCCAATTGTGCCAACGCCAGAATACAGATCGATTGTTGGCTTTTTAGCATCGATAAATTGTTCCATATCTCTTAGTGCTTGTTCGTAAACGGGCAGGTTTATCTGAAAGAACCCTTCAGTAGCGTAATTAAACTCGATATCTAGGATTTTGTCTGAAAGCACGGCGTCGTTTTGCGCGTAAAGTTTCTTCGTAATGACACTAGCCGGAGATTTAGGATTTGAATAGATAATTTCAAAGTTAATAAAGCCGAGTGCCGAGATTTCGTCTGCGGTTGGTAGCGGAAATTCTTCCGTTTTAACGTAGAGTTGCGCGGCGATTTCGCCCTTTTGGTTGGCGCGAATCAGGACGGTTTTTAAGTCGCGACTAGAAATTTTTCGCTTTCGTAGTAGCGCCAAAACTTTTTGCCCAGCCTGATTGATTTCGGTTTTAGCGAGACTGGTCCCTTCTACTGGAATCCGGCCTTTACCACCACGTTTAAAGAAAGATAAATTCAATTCGCCGTCGTCGCTGTTTTCGTCAAATTTTTCCCACCAGAATGAAAACTCAACCTTGTTGCGGTAGTTGAAAATCTGGCCGTCGGTGTGAATAGGCGCGCTTCGCACTAAATTAATTTTCTCTTGTGCAAATGATTCACCAATTAAAAACTGCTTGGTCTCTAGCTCGTAGTCGTAGTCTATCACCTGCCATGGGCTGGTTGATAGATAACTCTCAGGGTCTTTCGGCGTGGTGCGCTTGATTGCTGGCTCTATAATTTCGTCCGCAAAACCTTCGGCGAAGGATTTTTTACTTTTGGTGATTCTAACCCGCGCAGTTTCACCAGGCAGGACGCCCCATGCGAAGACTTTTTTCCCACTATCGAGCGTGCCTAAACCTTGTCCACCAGGCGTGAATTTATCAAATTTTAGAGTTTCAAACTTTGGTTTTTTCATTTGTCCGCCTTACTGCATCGCGTTCCAAAAATCTCTAGCCATTCTCTACCAGTAAGCTGGCTAGGCTTGAGATCTGTAAACTTCGTATTATCTACGGCACGCTTGAATTTTTCGTTATCTGTGAATAAATCTTCAATCATTTTTTCATAATTGATTTTATGTTTTACGAGCGGTTGTTCTCGGCGTTTCATCTCTAAAAAGACCGTATCGACTGCCGGCGGCGGTGTAAAGTCAGTCTTTTGAAGAGGTTTTTTGATTTTAATATCATAGAACGGATAAATTTGCGCGCCTAGAATACTGGTAAAATGACGGTCGTTCGCCATCAATTTTCTGGCGAATTGTTTTTGCAGAATTAAATAAATTGCTGCTGGCTGGTTTTTTGTGTTCGCAAGTCGCTTCAATATCGGCGAGCTCAAATGAAACGGAATATTGGAGCAGATTTTATAGTCACTTGGCAGCTTACTTAAGTCAAAGCTGAAGAAATCACCTGCAAAAATTTTAACATTTGCTAAATCTTTAGTGTTATTACGCAATTTCTGCACTGCCGATTTATCATTTTCAATCGCCAAGACCTGCGCTGATTTTTTGCTCAAAGCGTAGGTGAAAACTCCGCTGCCCGCACCAATATCAAGCGTGAAGTCGTTCTTTTTGATGTTGGTGTGCCCCACCAACATCATCGCAATTTGCGGCGAACGTAAGAAATTTTGTGATTTTTTGTAATCTCTAGTCATTTTACTCGTAACGTAAAGCTTCAATTGGATCTTGTTTAGCGGCGCGGAGTGAAGGTAGAGCTCCAGCGATGAACGCAATCGCCATAATTGTTAAGCACACAACTAGTCCATTGAGTGGTGTAAAGATTGTTAAACTAAATCCCTCCAAGCCTTTTAAGAAAGTCTCGGTAGCATAGTTATTGATTGTCCTTCCGACTAGCATCGCAGCTCCTAGCCCCAGTAATGACCCCCAAAAACCAATCATAATCGCTTCTAGGCTAAAGATTCTGAATATTCGGCCCCTTGACATTCCCATAGCCTTTAAGAGACCAATCTCGCGGGTTCTTTCTTGGACGCTCATATAAAGAGTATTGATTATTCCAAAACTAGCGGCGAGTAGCGCGATAGCACCGAACAGAACCAAAGCACCTGTAATTGCGTTTACGATATTCCGCACCATGCCGATTCGGTCTTCGATAGTTGTACCCGAATAGCCTTTTCTGTCTAGCTCTTTTTTTACTTTTTCTAGATTGTCTCCACTGACAAAATCGGATTCTAAGTTCGCTATAGCGCCGATATAACTCTGTTTCATTGCGTTGGGTAATCCTGCGATTTGGAGTTCGGACACTTCGTCGAGAACGGATTGATTGTAGAACCCAACCATATCTTGCACGAGTGATTTATTGAGCACGCCAACAACTTTAGCCGTAGTTGTCTTTATTTTTCCAGTTGCACTATTTTTGACGGCTAGCTTAATTGTTGTGTCAATTGCGTCTTCGTCATTTTTGAAACCGAGTGCTTCAATATAGCTAGCTGGTAAATTGATTTCTGGCTGAGCTGAGCTAATATCTATCGGTCGCCCCGATTTTGTGTCTAAAACCATCCCCGAGATTGCCGAGCGTGCGCTGATTAAAAACTTCTTATTGTCTATGCCTTCAATATATTCGATTGAGACAGATTTGTTGGGCTCGACTTTTTCGATACCATCAATGGCTTTAATTTTTTCGATATCTTCATCTGATAGAGTCTCGAAACTTAATCCGGCCATACCTATGCTAATTTTGTCTGGGCTATATTCGGTTGGGCCTTCTGGGCTGCTGAATGGGCTACTCTCCGTCTTCTTTGAGATCTCTAGAATTGTACTATCGTTGCCAAAAATACCGACCTGTTTGTCAATATAGTCATTCACGCCAAAGTTAACTGCACTAGTTAGGGCGATGGTGAATGCGCCGATAAACACGGAGATGACCGTCAAAATTGTGCGCAATTTGTCTTGCCAAAATTCCCCAATTTGTTTAAATATCCGAGACACCTTATTTTTCATTTTTAACCTCTCTCTGAGCAGAATCCTCTACAATTTTACCGTCTTTTAATCTAATCTGACGAGAACATTTGGCCGCTAATTCTTCGTCATGAGTTACGATAATCAGCGTGATTCCTCTCTTATTAAGCCCGAATAAAATCTCCTCCACTTTTTCGCTGGTTGCACTATCTAGGTTGCCGGTTGGCTCATCTGCAAAAATAATCTTGGGATCGTTGACCAGAGCTCGCGCGATGCACACGCGTTGCTTTTGGCCGCCAGATAAATCATTCGCGCGGCTCTCGGCTTTGTCGGTTAGATCAACTTGTTCCAGGGCGTTCATAGCAATCTTTTTACGATCCGAGTACTTGACTCGTGCAATTTTTAGCGGCACCATAACGTTGTCCAGTACGGTATCTTTGGCATTCATAAAAAATTGCTGAAACACGAAGCCAAAGGTTTTGTTGCGCATTTTATCTAGCTGTTTGCGGCGTAGCTTAGTCGACTCCTCACCATCAATAGAAATATGACCATCGGTAGGCGTATCGAGCAACGCCATAATGTGCATCAAAGTTGATTTTCCTGAGCCAGATTTACCAATAATCGCGATTGACTCACCTTCTTTAATCTTGAGCGAGACATTTTTAAGTGCTCGAAATTCATTGCTGCCCTCGTTATAAACTTTGGATATATTTTTTAGACTAATTATATTCATAAACCTATTATACTAGTGATTTGTGTTAAGCGCAAATTAGTTATTGTTATAATCTGATTGATTTGGGTTTTTGCGAGCCCGCGGTTTACGGCGACGCTTGTTGCTCGCGTTTGATATTCTATCATCCTCCGAGCCACTTGGTCTGCCCTCAGACAATATTTTATTTAAATCTTTAAGCTGATTGGTCGGCTGCTGATTCTCTAGGCTGTTAGGGCTTACTTTTTTTGGGTTAAAGTCTTTATTCCTAGCTTTTGTGGGCGCTGCGAACATCGGTTTAGCGGGTTCGAAAACTTTTTCAGTCTTTAGGGTCGTACCACTTGCGATATTAGAATTCGTCCAGCCAGCCTGAGGGGTTAAATTTTGTCTTTCGACCATTTTTTTGTTAACAAACTGTTTAGGCGGCACTAAAATATTACGAATGTCTTCTTCAATTTCGGCGCGCGGTCGGCCGTAATGACGGCGAGTATTTTCAATAATCTTTGGAGTTAAGTCATTGGCGGGATCTGGTAAGGTTAACGTAGTGGCGCTAAACGCGGTGGTTTTTTCGCCGCTAATGACCATATTCATCACAAAATGGCGGTTGTTCATTTGAATTAAATCTTGTGGCTCAAACTGTGGCTCAAATTGTTTACTGAGAATTGGCGCATCGTCGGCTGAAACTCGGAATGAAATTATTGAGCCAACATTTCCAAAAACGGCGTCGCGCACACTTTCGGTCATCTGCGAGATGTACTGATTCGCGACGGTCAAGTTAAGGCCGTATTTTCGGGCTTCAGATAGAATCACCGCGAATGAATCGGTGGCAAAGTTTTGAAATTCATCAACGTATAAGTAGAATGGCCGGCGGTCTTCGATTCTTTCGATATCTGAGCGGCTCATTGCAGCTAGCTGGATTTTAGTCACTAAGAAGGATCCAAGAATCCCCGCGTTGTCCTCGCCGATTAAGCCCTTAGAAAGATTTACAATTAAGATTTTACCTTCATCCATAATTTCACGAATATTGAAGGTCGATTTTGGCTGACCAATAATATTGCGGATAATTGGGTTGGCAGTAAAAGCTCCAACCTTGTTTAATACCGGCGCTATAGCTTCGTTAACTTGTTTCTCTCCCCATTGACCGAATTCTTGTTTCCAGAATTGTAGGACTGAAATATCTTTACAATATGCCAAAGTGTCTTTGCGGAATTCGGCGTCAGTCAGAATTCGCGTAATATCAAGCATAGTGGTCTCTGGCCGGTCTAGTAACGCTAGGATTGAATAACGCAAAATGTATTCAAGCCGTGGACCCCAAGAATCCCCAAACATACGCTTTAGAACACCGATTACTTCGGATGAAATATTTGATTTACGATTTGGATCTGTAACTTCGAGTGGGTTGAAGCCTAATGGAAAGGCTGTATCGCTCGGGTTGAAATAAACCACATCTTTGAGGCGATGTTCTGGAATGAATCGCATATTATTTTGTGCGAAATCGCCGTGCGGATCAATAATCGCATAACCCTGATTATGATAAATGTCAGATAGCGCTAAAAGCTCAAGCGTACCAGATTTACCAGCGCCAGTCTGCCCGATGATATAAAGATGGCGACTGCGGTCGCGACGCATCATGCCAAATTGGTGGTTGATGCCGCGGAAATTAGTTAAACCAAAAGCCGAAATATTTTCGTCGTGAGCTGGATCGCCCGTCATCATCGGCAGCTTAGCTGGTGGCTCGGCGGTCTTGCTACTCGCCCAGACAATATTTGGTGTTTCCACATTGGTGTGCGGTAGGTGCCAAATACTAGCTAGTTCTTGAATATTTAAGATGTAGCCTTCATCAAAAAACTCCCGATTTCGATAGCTTGAAATGCTAGCTTTATCTAGACTGCCGTTAATCATCTTGAAGCCGTTTAGGTTCGTACTATTGAACTGTTTAAAAGTACCGGTTAGGGCTTGCATCTGCAATCTAGCGCTGCTTTCGTTATTACCAAGATACGCCAAGCGAACTTTTACTTGATAACCGAGTTTAGTCGCCTTCTCTTCGGCTTTAGAGATTCGAGTTTTGTCGCGTTCGCCAAGCTCCTTAACGGCAGGTTTTTCACCTTGTTCTGGCGGAGACCAGAGAGCCGCTAATACGCCTAGGAACCACTTCATATCAAAAGAAAAATTCAATGTTCCGTCTTTAACTTTTTTAATCCATTTGTCAGATTTTTTGTGCCAATCATCGGCGATTGGGCGTGTCAAAATTTGGATCCAGAGTTCATCGCCAGTGCTTTCTAGTTTGGCGAGTGTACCAGTGATTCCGGCTAGCGGGTCTACTTCAAAACCGTCAAAAGTTTTAATCGGAAGAGCCTCGTCCTCGGACAATGATATCTCGGCGGTGTGCACAACACTATGTGTTTCGGCTTTATCGACATAGTCGTTCTGGGCTTCGTAAATTTGCACGCTTGGATATTGTGAATAAATCTGCCCTTCTACGAAGCTCTGTAAGGATTTTGGCATCCAAACATAAAAACGAATCGCACCATCAACCGAAGCGATTTCAAAACTAAGATGTTCTTGCACCATTTTGTTGTTTTTTAGCTCTTCGGTATCACGCAAGATTCCGTGCAGACTCGCAAAAAGTTGTTCGGCCGCCAACTCGCTTTTGTCGTTAGTTTTTGGTATTTCAAGTGCTAATAGTATACTTTCAGCGTTTAGAACGGTTAACTTATCGAGTTTTTTGTAATTTTGGTAAGTTAAGTAGGCTAGAATTCCGACAATTGGTAGCCAAACGATTGGTTGAAATATAAAATAGAAAAATTGAGACATAATTATACTCCGAGTTTAGCATAAATCGGGCGCCTATTCAATACGGCTTCAGACTTATTACTTTATTTATACAGTTTCTTTGTCTGCTAGAGAGTACGTCGATTTTGCAACGCGTTTGAATTCTGGTTTGCTCTGCAAATTTAATAGTACTGTAGTTTCTTTGACTTTGCGTTTATCTAATACGCGCTTTACGATTTCATCACGGAAAAGTGGTTCGCCGGCTTCTTCTAGCACTAACCGAATAATATCACTGACCGTTCCCTGTTTGTATCCCCAATCTTCGAGCGCATAAATTCCGCGACCGATCAAAATAAAACGTCGGTCTTTAATAAGCTCGTTGTGAATCGCTTGGGTTGTAACGTTTCGGCGGTTGAAATCCCCATCACGAATTGATCTTGCGATTTCGGAGAAATGCAACGGTTTTTTGTTAGCTTTTAGAATTACAAATATTTTATCACGGATATTTTTTGGATTGACACTTGGCCACTTAGCTAGTCCCCACATGCCGTTTAAGGTCGCAAGTAGCTTGCTTATTCCGGCTAGAGCTTCGATTTGACTAGGGTGCTCATACTCGAATTGCCCATCTAATTCGTCAAGCGAAATTGGACTTTTATTCTTTTTTATGACTTTGACAATTTCCTCAATTGCTGATTTAATTTGGCGCTCATCGCCATAGCTTGAGTTTGCAATCGCGCTGTGGTATTTGTCGTTTTCATTGATGGTGACTAGCTTGCTACTAACTTCACCAATAAAAATAAAATCGAGAAGGATTTTTTCTAATGGTTTTTCGCCGACGAACTTCTCGGCCAAAACCTCAGTCCGAGCTATGCGACCAGACTCAGCTAATGCGCGAATGATTAGCTTTTCTACTTCTGGAAGGTTTTCTATTTCGCCTTTTTCTGCAGCGATTTTCAATCTTATAAGGGCTGCTTTTTCAAGTTGCCGAACGCGCTCTCGGGTAATATCTAGACGTTCGCCGATTTGCTCAAGAGTCTCTTTTTTACCTTTTAGACCAAAACGTCGTGATAATATTTCGCGCTCGCGAGGCTGCTCAATAATCCCTACGATACTCTCAATTGTGGTGTTGATTAAACTGGTTTTATCATTGGGTGATTGGCTGGATGCGTTCATTACCTTTCCTTCGTCTAGTTGTTAGGGTGATTTATTTATAATATCAATTAAAATATATTTTACAATAAAAATAGTTTTATGTCAATAGCTTCTAACTTATTTCTAATCATATTATAACACATAATTGCGTATTATAATAAAAAATGTAATAAAAATATCATTTTCCTATTTTTATTACATAATCATTGTGCTTATGGCTATTTATTGTATAGCTTATTTTTTTGTCGTAGGCTTTTTTGTAGCAGGTTTCTTTGTTGCGGCCCTTTTCTTGGTAGCTGGTTTCTTTTTGGCCGTTTTTTTGGCGACAACTTTAGTGCTACCTTTGCGGGCTGGTTTATTCGCTAGCATCTCTTCGGCTTGCTCTTTTGTGATAGACTTGGGATCGGTCTCCTTGGGGATTTTTACGTTGTTCCATCGGCCAGGGCCTTTTACATACGGACCGTAGACGCCATTGATAATCTGAATTTCGCCCCAGTTGGCGATATACGAATCGCGTTTCTTTTCGTATAGGGGGATCGCTTCTTCAAGCGAAATTATGTACGGATCAACGTCTTTACCGAGCGAAACGTTATAATTGCCGCATTTCAAATATGGCCCGAATGGCCCAGCGGCTGCAACAATTTCCGTGCCGTCATCAGCCTTACCAAGATTGCGTGGCAGCTCTGGCAGGGTCAATTGTCTCAATGCTTGATCGAGGGTCACGGTTTTAACGGATTTTCGTTTTGGCAGAGGCGCAAATCGGGGTTTTTCGCCAGTTTCTTTTTCGTTTTCGCCAACCTGAATGAATCCACCGTTTTTGCCGACCTTAGCATAAATTGTCTTGCCAGTTTCTGGCTCATGGCCCAATATTCGGGCGTTATTATAGCGCTCTACGCCTTCGCTCGCCATTACATCAGAATTGAAAGGCCCATAGAAATCACGCAGCATTTTGATTTTATCTAGTTTAGCCTCAGCCACTAAATCGAGGTCTTTTTCGATGTGAGCGGTAAATTTATAATCAACGATATTCTTGAAATTATCCACCAAGAACCCAGCAATCAATTCGCCAATTGGCGTCGGTACTAGCTTACCTTTGTTGGCGCCATATTTTTCTTTTACTGTGCTGCGGCTAATGGCGTTGTTTTCAACCTTGAGCTCAACTACATTACGCTCTTCACCTTCGGAGTTGCCTTTAATTACGTAGCCGCGATTTTGAATCGCCGACATAATACTGGCATAAGTTGAAGGCCGGCCGATGCCAAGCTTCTCAAGCTGTTTGACCAAAGAGCCCTCGGTGTAGCGAGCGAGCGGTTTGCTAAAAGTTTGGCGAGCGATGATAGATTTAGCCGCTAATTCCTGCCCCGCTTTGAGTACTGGCAACTCGCTTTCTTTGGTGCGGCCAACCACTTTTAGAAAGCCGTCAAATATAATTACTTCGCCTTTGCCTTCGAACAAAAATTCTGTCGGCGTAGCAATTTTGACGGTGGTTTTTTCGAGCTTAGCATCGCTCATTTGGGTGGCAAGTGTGCGGTTTCTGATCAGGTTGTATAAACGCCTTTCATAATCATTTTTTCCGGCAACCTCGCGCGTGATGCTGGTTGGGCGAATCGCCTCATGGGCTTCTTGCGCGCCAGCCGATTTTTTGCCAAAACCGCCGCGAACTTTTAAGTACTGTTTGCCGAATTCGCGCTCAATAAAGCCGGCAATCGAGCCGATTGCATCTTTACTTAAATTCAAGCTGTCGGTTCGGTGGTAAGTAATATGCCCAGCCTGATACAGACCTTGGGCCGCGTTCATTGTTGTGCGAGTCGTATAGCCTAGTTTACTGTTGGCCTCAATTTGTAAGGCGGCGGTCGTGAGTGGTACGCCGGGGCTACGCTTGCCAGGCGAAGTTGTAATATCCGAAACGGTAAATTTCGCACCAATCATAGTTTCTAAAAATTCAGTGGTTGATTTTTCGTCTTCGAATTCAGTGTTTAAAACTGCTTGAAAGCCAAAATCGCCAGTAATTTTAAATTTGAAATTGCTGGCGAACTTTTCGATCTTCTGCTCGCGTTCAACAATCAGCCGTAACGCTGGCGATTGCACGCGCCCGGCTGAAATTGCGCCCGGAACTTTTTTGCGTACCACGCCCGAAAGGTCGTATCCGACCAGCATATCAAGTGTTTGGCGAGCTTGCTGGCTCGAAACCATATCCATGTCCACGGTCCGCGGATTCTGGATCGAACGCTCCAAAGCAGTTTTAGTGATTTCGTGAAAAGTAATACGATTTGTGTCTTGCGGCAATTTTAAGACCTCTAAAAGATGCCACGAAATCGCTTCGCCTTCGCGGTCTTCGTCGGTTGCGAGCCAAACTTGCCCAGCCGTTTTGGCAGCTTTTTTAAGTTTGGAAATAATTTCTTTATGCCCAGCGTCGATTTCGTAAGTTACGCTAAAATTTGATTTATCTACCTTAGTGTCTTTTCTAATATGACCCACCGAAGCCATCACGGTGAAATCTTCACCGAGGTATTTTTCGATAGTTTTGGCCTTGGCTGGGCTCTCTACGATTACTAAATTTTTCATAAGCTCATTTAATTCTAACACGGTGGTTTTTAAATTGCAATTTTAGCGCGATATTGATACAATATGTCTTATGAGAATCGTAATTGCATCCGACTTATTTTGGCCGACACTAAACGGCATATCTGTTTTTAGTAAAAATTTAGCCGAAGGAATGAGCAAGCGCGGCCACGAAGTTGTTGTTTTTGCGCCCAGTCAAACTGGGAATTTCTACATTGAAGAAGTAGAAGGTTATAAAATCGTGCGTTTGAGCTCACTTAACTTCCCGTTTTATCATAATCAGACTTCGCCATTACCTCCGCCCAAAACGATTGTCGGCAGCATCAAAATGCCGCAAATATATATAAATAATGGCTATCGGCTGAGCCTAACGCCATATAAAGAAATTCGTGGCTATTTCAATCGCACACAGTTTCGCCCAGATGTTATACATATTCAGCTGCAGTTAACGATTGGCCAAGCAATGATGTCATACGCCTCACGACACAATATTCCGGTGGTCTCGACTAATCATTCTAGCCCCGAGAATCTATTTGATAACCTCAAACTTCTGGCACCGTTTTCACCAGTTATTAACCGCGTAGTTTTAGATTACACTAAGCGCTTCAACGTGCGCGCAGATTACACCACTATGCCGACCCAGCTGGCAATCAACCGGTACTACAAACATCCCGAAAGGGCC
Source organism: Candidatus Saccharimonadota bacterium (assembly GCA_010014525.1). Classification (GTDB taxonomy): domain Bacteria; phylum Patescibacteriota; class Saccharimonadia; order Saccharimonadales; family Saccharimonadaceae; genus Nanogingivalis. The sequence goes on from RZZT01000002.1 coordinate 40,866, forward strand.
AAAATGCCAGTTGAAGCCGTCAGTAATGGCATCGACTTAGCTAAATTTACACCCGAGCAACCGCCTAAGGAGTTTTATGACAGGTTTAAACTTTCAGATAAAAAGAAATATATTTGTCATATTGGTCGGGTTGACGCCGAAAAACACATTAGCTCTCTGGTCGAAGCGTTCGCGCTGATTGCTGACAAAAATCCCGACACGGGCATGATAATTGTGGGTGACGGTACTGATATGACGCATTTGCAAAATATAGCCTATCAGCTCAAAATCGCCGACCGTGTGCGTTTTATGGGCACTCAGTTAGGCGAAGATCTAGTGAATTTTCACCGCTTAGCGACGGTTTTTTGTAGTCCTAGCCCAACTGAAACGCAAGGGATTGTCTTTTTAGAGGCTGCGGCCTGTGGAAAGCCAGTTGTCGGGGTCGATGTTGGCGCGGTCAAAGAGATTTGCCAAGATGGAGTCAACGGCTTCTTGTGCGAAGCTGATAATTATGAACAAATTGCTGAGAGCCTAGATAAAATTTTGAATAGTAAAAAATTACGCGACGAGTTTTCTGGGGCTAGCCTTAAAATTATTAAACACCACGATTTAAATTTTACGCTTAATAAATTTGAGGAAATCTATCAGTTCGTATTAGATAAGAAGCAAGAAGAATCAGATAGTAAAATCTTTAATAGGTTTGCTGCTAAGTTTAAGTCCAAAAAATGGTTTTAAACGCCGAAATAACCGAAAAATCGTTCGGTAGTAAAGTTTTGATGTCGAATATCCGGCTAAATGTTGATGATGGCGAAAAAATCGGCGTGATTGGCCGCAACGGAATTGGTAAAAGCACTCTGTTTGGGCTTTTGACGGGCGCGGATAAAGATTTCTCGGGCGAAATTATTTATCGCCGTGGTGCGGTACTCGCCAGCACGCAGCAGGAATATTCTGATGTCGGCGAACAAAATGTACTGGAATTTATCTTGAACGATTTGCCCGAATACTCACAGCTACACCATTTAATTACGGAGTTGCCTTTGACGATGGGCGATGACCTCGCACAAATTGAGAAATATTCCGACGCGCTAGAGCGTTTTCAGCAAAAGAATTTCCACTTTATCGAAGAAAAAATTATAGGTGAACTAGCGAATTTCAGTTTGGCTGGGTTTGAATCTAAAAAAATGAATCAGCTTTCAGGCGGTCAGAAACGCTTGGCCGATACAATTAAGATTATCTATTCACAGGCTGATTTAGCGCTGGTTGACGAGCCAACCAACTTTATGGATTATGCTGCCAAAGATCGATTCCTAGACTGGATGAAATCCACCAAGGGCGCAGTGCTGGTGATTACGCACGACCGTGACGTTTTAAAACAAGTTGACAAAATTATTGAGTTACGTGATGGCGAGACAGTCGCTTTTAGCGGCAATTATGACGCGTATTTGAAACAAAATGCATTTTCGACGACCAATAAAATGTCTGATTACGAATCGATTCAGCGCCGAATCGTTAATCTGCGCCAAAAAACCCGCGAATATCAGCGAATGAAGGAGCGCGCGCGTGACCCAGGCACGATTCAGCGATTCAAACGGCTCGAAAATAACGCACGAGCTGAATTGTCTCAGCTTGAAGGAGTCAAAAAACCGACTTTTTGGATTGATAAAGAACACGTTGAAAATCTTGATTATAAGGCTGCCAAATCTTATGAAAAGTTTAAAGCTCGCAATGTCAAAATCTCGGTCGATAATTCAACCGAAAAATCGCGGCGAAGTTTGGTCAGAAGCGAGAAATTGGCGCTTGGCTATGGCGAGCTAGTAGACACTATTGAAGGTAAAAACGGCGCTAAGATGCTATTCGAAAATCTGAATTTTGATCTAAAAGTTGGTGGAATTATTGAACTACACGGTCGAAACGGCGCCGGCAAAAGTTCGCTTATCAAGGCAATTTTACATCCAGATTCCCCCGCCTCGCCTTCTATCTACAATGGCGAAATCCAGATTGACCCAAATGTTGTAATTGGCGAATATACGCAAGAAATTACGCCGGAGTTTTTTAAGACCTCGCTGAAAGCAGCGGTTGAAAAGGTTTATTTAGACCAAAATCTGGAGATTTCCGAAACTAAGTTGCGTCAGATTCTACACCAATATTTGTTTAATGAGGGTGACTTTGATTTACCGATTGCTCGGCTTTCTGGCGGTCAAAAAGCGCGGTTTCAGCTAATTAAGATGCTGTCTAGCGATCCTAACCTGTTGATCTTAGACGAGCCAACCTCGCACTTAGATCTACCAAGTATCGAAGAACTTGAAAGCGCACTCAAAAAGTACAGCGGTGCCGTATTCTTTGTGAGCCACGATGAGTATTTTCGCCAAGCGATGAAAAAAACCGACAAGGACTATCGAGTAGTTGAAATTGGTGAACGCTAAACTGAAAAATATCCACCCTTTTAAGGTGGATATTTAGATTAGAATCGTTCAATTTCGAGAAATTGAGTCAACTTTGGCCGGTCAAAACCGACTATGATTTCATCTCCAATCACCGTTACTGGTACGCCACGGAATTCACCCCCCATTTTTTCTTTGAGTTCGGCCATTGCCGTGTCGTCTTGCTCGATGTCTTTCATTTCGAATTCGACTTTGTTGTGTTTTAGCCAATCGGCTTCTGCGTGGCAAAAGCTACACCAGCTTGTTGAGTACAAAATAACTTTATTCATATAACTATTTTATCATATTCTGCTGAAGATTGGCTTAAATTTGCTACATTAATTCAACTTTAGAGCAGCAAAGTTGTTATACTAACTGCTAGGTTTAAGAATACTTGCGTGTCAAGTACCAGCCGCCGTCAATATCTTGATATACAAACAATTCCAAATTCAAATCAAGTGCCATCTGATAATCGGCCACTTTTTGCGCTTCAGCATGGCTACCATAGCGCCTTTTGCTGGTAGGTTTTTTAAACTCATAAGGTGTTAATTTAGCTTTTCGTTTATGATTTTTGCGAGGCATGATTTAAGTCTTACTTTTTAATGCTTTGTTTTTGTGATATTCTTCTGACACCCGCGCATAATTTTCTATCATATCTTCATAATTTTCACCAAATTCGGCTAAAACTTGCCTAACTTCATCAGTATTTTTAGTGAGCATTAGTTGTGCCCGCAAATCGCTCGCCCCTTTGAAATTGCGAACATAAATCTTAAAGAATCGTTTCAACGGCTCAAATTTACGCGGATTACTCTCCGTATTGTGTTTATCAAATAGATCTAGATGCTGATTTAACAAATTCATATAATCTTGGCGCGAATGCCCACCCTCAGACTTTTCAAAACAAAACGGATCCTCAAAAATGCCTCGGCCAATCATAATACCATCGATTCCGGGGTGCGCGCGCCAAAGTTCCATTCCCTGTTGGCAATTTTTAACATCGCCGTTAATTTGCAATAGTGTTTTTGGCGCAATCTCATCACGTAATGCTAGAATTTCATCAATCAACTCAAAATGGGCCGGAACTTTGCTCATTTCTTTTTTAGTGCGCAGATGAACCGTTAAAACCTCAATTTTTTGCTCCAGAAGGAGCTTCAGCCAGTCGCGGAACTCCTCTACTCGTAAATATCCAAGCCGAGTTTTTACCGAAATCGGCAACCCAGATTCTTTCGCTGCTGCAATAATTTCTCTGGCCAAATCTGGAGTTTGAATTATTCCACTACCGCCGCCACTTTTAACTACGGCTTTGTCTGGACAACCAAAATTTAGGTCAATCGCCTTGAATCCCAACTCAGGTAATTTATGAGCCATAAACTTAATATCGGCTGGCCTCGAACCCCAAATCTGCGCTACTAATTTATTTTTCTCATCGGGCGTAAAAGTTAATCTTCCGCGCGTGCTGTGAATTCCTTTTGGACTAGCAAAACTACTTGCATTAGTGAATTCGGTGTAAAAAACCTCTGGCTCGGCGGCGATAGAAACTACATGTCGAAATGCTACATCCGTCACGGCCTCCATCGGCGCCAAGCTAAAAAACGGCAGCTGCTCGCCCGCTCCATTCTGCCCAGCTTGGGCTACGACATTTTGCCAAAATTCACTCCTCATCTTTATATTATAGCATAATTTCTCCGAGCAAAAATAAAACCCACCCCATATAGAACGAGCTAAATATTATAAACTCTTTTAGGTCGGATTACGCAGACTACTCAAATAGCCAATTTCTCTATTGAAAAATACTAAAAAATATGCTATAATAAGAAGACAATCAATTAAAACAAATATTCAGACTGAATGCTAATTCCCTTGTATTTATGACGAATAGAAGGAAATTATGCAGAAAAAACAGCAATTTAAAGGCGGTTCAAACCAGAACCGTGGGCCCAGAAACGGCAACCGTTCGGGCGTATATAACCGCGGCAATTCGCGAAATAAAACTGGCAATCGCCGGAAAGCGTATATCGACCCAAGCAAATTTATCAATAAAAATGTAGTGCAGTTAGAGGAAAAACCACAGTTTGATGAATCCGTTAAATTCGCCGAATTCGGCTTCAACGAAGCTATTCAGGCAAATCTTGACCGAGCTGGCTTCACTCACCCGAGCGAAATTCAGAAAAAAGCGATTCCGGTAGCGATGACTGGTCGCGACGTGATTGGCCTCGCCAACACCGGTACTGGTAAAACTATCGCCTTTTTGATGCCGATTTTGCACCAAATGATGGAGCAAAAAACCAATAACCCAGCCGTTTTAGACTTGACGTCTGAAAGCGGCAAGAGCCACGCGCCACGCGCCAAAAAATCTAGCGCTTTAATCTTGGCGCCGACTCGTGAGCTAGCGCAGCAGATTCACGAAGAATTCAAGAAATTTGGCCAAAAAACCGGTTTGTATTCTGCCCTTTTGGTAGGTGGTGTAAATATCCAAGGTCAGTTTAGAGACCTTCGCCGTAATCCGCAAATCATAATTGGTACTCCTGGCCGCGTAAAAGACCACTTGAACCGCGGTAGCGTGAACTTGAATACTGTTAAGTTCTTTGTTCTAGACGAGGCTGACCGTATGCTTGACATGGGCTTTGTGAACGATATTCGCCAGATTGCATCTGACCTTCCTAAGGAACGCCAGACATTCTGCTTTAGCGCGACTTTTAGCGCCGAAGTGCAAAAAATTGCCGAAGAGCTGATGAACGATGCCGAGATGGTTTCGACAAGTGTTAATCAAACTGCTGACCATATTTATCAAGATGTAGTTGAGTTCAGTGGTAGTGCGGATCGTAAGAACCAATTAATTTCGTTGCTCAATAAAGATGAATTTGAAAAAGTTATTATCTTTGGTGAAACTAAATTTGGTGTGCAACGCTTGAGCGATGAGCTCGAAAAGAGTGGAATCTCTTCACGTGCAATTCACGGTGATAAGAACCAGGGCCAGCGCAACCGAGTAATCCGCCAGTTCAAAAACGATGAAGTCGATGTTCTGGTTGCTACAGATGTGGCGGCGCGCGGACTCGACATTCCAAATGTTAGCCACGTGATTAATTATGACATTCCGCAGGCGTATGATGACTATATTCACCGCATCGGCCGAACTGGTCGTGCTGGTAAATCGGGCACGGCTTACACTTTTGTGCCAGAAACGAAGCCTCAACAATCTGCTAAGAGGCCAAGCGACGTCAGAGTCGGTAATAATCCACGCCGACCTTTTAAGAAATCTGTGCCACGCATGCAGGGCGAAAATTCCGGCAAGAACTACCGAGCCAATTATAACGGCAAGCGTAGCAAGCGCGAAACTAGCGAAGGATAAACAATATAAAAGCTACTGTAAAAAGTAGCTTTTATATTGTTTGAGGGGCTCAGCTAACACTGGCGCGAACCCAGTAAGTCTAGCTTTAGCTTTCCTCAAACTGTGAATTGTAAAGCTTGGCATAGCGCCCGCCAAGTTCGATCAGTTCGCTATGTGTGCCCTGCTCTGCGATATTTCCTTTATCCATCACGAGAATTAAATCAGCATTTCGAATTGTGCTCAAGCGGTGAGCAATCACAAAACTGGTGCGGCCGTGAGTTAATTTATCCATCGCCGATTGAATGGCTGCTTCGGTGCGGGTGTCAACAGAGCTAGTTGCTTCATCCAAAATCATCATTGGTGCATCCGCTAGGATTGCTCGAGCGATTGTCAAGAGCTGCTTTTCTCCGGCTGAGATATTGTCAACGTCCTCTGAGATAACTGTATCGTATCCATCCGGCAGGGTGCGAATGAAGTGGTCGGCGTGTGCCGCTTGGGCCGCTGCCACGATTTCTTCGCGCGTAGCGTCGGGCTTGCCATAGCTTAAGTTTTCGGCAATAGTGCCGCTGAATAGCCACGTATCCTGCAATACCATTCCAAACTGTGCTCGTACGTCTTCGCGGCTCAGTTTTTTGATATCAACTCCATCAATCGTAATTTTCCCCGAATCAATTTCGTAAAAGCGCATAAGTAAATTCACTAAAGTTGTTTTACCCGCACCGGTTGGGCCAACGATTGCTACGTTTTGGTGAGGCTTAACTTTAGCTGTGAAATTTGAAATAATCGGCTCACCTTGTTTGTATGAAAAATTAACATTATCAAACACAACAGACCCTTTGACTCTAGCGGGCAATTTATGCTCAGTAGAATCTTTGGACTGCTCCTCGGCCTCAAGAAAACCAAATACACGCTCCGCCGCCGCCACTGTTGACTGCACGACTGTCATCGAGTTAGCAACTTGAGATAGCGGCTGAGTGAATTGACTCATATATTGGATAAACGCCAAAATATCACCGATTGAAATCTGCCCATTTATTGCCCTGATTCCACCAATCACGGCAATTGCTACGTCACCGATTCGGCTAACGAAGCTCATCATCGGCATCATAAGTCCGCCAAAGAATTGTGAATACCAAGCGCTTTTGAGCATATTTTCATTAATTTTATTGAACGTCGCGATTGATTTTTTCTCGCCGTTGTAGGCTTTCATAATCTCGTGCGATCCCAAAATCTCTTCTACGTGACCATTGATACGGCCTGTTTCGCGCTGTAAATCGGCAAAATATTTCTGTGAAGATTTCATTATGAAACTAATTAGCGCTAATGAAATTGGTACAATTACAATTGCAATCAGCGTCATTTCCCAGCTGATTCGTAGCATCATGATTGCCACGCCAATGAGAGTCACAGTTGATGTAATGATTTGCACTAAGCTTTGCGATAAATTCTGGCCAACAATTTCTAAGTCGTTCGTGACGAGCGAAACAATATCGCCGGTCTCGGTTTTGTCAAAATATGAAAGCGGTAGCCGAGCAATCTTTTTTGATAATTGTTCACGTAAATTAAATGTAATTCGCTGAGAAATGTAGCTCATCACCCAACTTTGGAGGTAATTGAAAGTTGCCGATAGTATATATAGCCCAATCAGGATAAAGCCAATTCGTGAAACCTCAGCAAGATCAATCGCAAAAACCGGACCTTTGGCGGTCATTTTCAGGCCATTGGCCACAGCATTTGTCATATCTCCAATTAGTTGCGGAGCAAAAATTGTAAAGACGGCGCTAATCACGGCTGCGATAATCACCAACGGCAACCGAATTTTAAACGGTTTTAGATATACGAATAATTTTCTAATTGTTCCGCTAAAATCTTTAGCTTTTTGTTGCGGATGGCGATTTCTTGGTCCCATTATTTAGCTCCTTTCTTTGGCTTAGTGCCTGTCTTTTTCGGTTTACTTGTAGCCGTCCGTGGCGTCATTTTAGCTTTAGCTCCCGAACTCGCTATTTCGTCTTCCGACAGCTGAGATTTGGCAATTTCTTGATAAATTTTGTTTGTCTTCAAGAGTTGTTCATGCTTGCCGATGCCAGCAATTCTTCCGCCGTCTAAAACGATAATGTTGTCGGCGTGAGTAATGCTTGAAACTCTCTGGGCAACGATAAACTTCGTAGTGCCGATGGTCTTTTTTGCAAGCTGAGCCCGCAATTTGGCGTCGGTCTTGAAATCTAAGGCGCTGAAGCTATCGTCAAAAATCATAATGGGCGCGTTTTTAGCAATAGCACGCGCGATTGACAACCGCTGCTTCTGCCCACCAGAAAAATTTCGTCCGCCTTGTGCTACGTGGTCGCTAATTCCTTTCGGTAATTTATTCACAAAATCCCAAGCTTGTGCAATTTTCAAAGCTGCCACTACTTGTTCGTCGCTTATTCCGCTGTTGCTACCGTAAGCGATATTCGAGCGAATGGTGCCCGAAAGTAGCATCGATTTCTGTGAGGCGTAGCCAATTAAATTATGCAAATCGGCTTGTTTGATATTACGAATATCTACGCCGCCAATTAGGATTTGCCCTTCACTGACGTCATAAAAACGAGGAATCAATTTGGCAATTGTTGATTTTCCAGAACCAGTTCCACCAATTACCGCGATAGTTTCACCAGAATTTATCTTGAAGTTTATATCGCTCAAAATACTATCTTCAGAATCCTGATATTTAAAACTGACATTCTTAAATTCAATCGAATTTTCAGTTGGCACCGCCACCAAATCGGCGTCGTCATTATCGTTAATACTCAAATCCGTATCAAGAACTTCTTTAATACGGCCAAGCGAAACAATCATTCGCGGCATAAATACAAAAATCATTGAGAGCATCATAAATGCAAAAGTTGTTTGTCCTACATATTGGATTAAGGCAAAAATATTTCCTATCTGACTTCCGACGTATGCCATTAACTCGGTTGGGTTGGTGATTCCTGCGCTACCCTTGTCTGCTAGATAAGCACCCAGCCAAACAATTGCTATCATCGAAAATCCCGAAACCATTGTCATTACAGGGCTAATTAGGCTCATTGTGCGGTCGATGAACAGATTAACTTTTGAAATATCACGGTTAACTTCTGCGAATTTGCCTTCTTCAACAGACTCATTATCAAAAGCTCTAATCACTCGAAGACCGGTAATTGTCTGGCGAGTTTGCATATTTAGGCGGTCGACATTTTTCTGGATGATTTTGAATTTTGGCACGGCAAAAATTGTCACAATTGCAACGATTGTCAAAATAGCCATTATACAAGCTAGAACTATCCAGCTCATGTCGGCGGAGATTCTGAAAACATTAATCACCGCTCCGATTCCAACAAACGGCGCGTAAATACCCATTCGTAGCGTCATATTGAAAGTCTGTTGAAATTGCTGGGCATCATTGGTGGTGCGTGTAATCAAGCTGGCAACCGAGAACTTACTAAATTCATTCATCGAAAATTGCTCAATTAGCTCAAAAGTGTCACGCCGTAGGTCACGCGCCATACTAGCTGCAATACGTGAAGCTAGCGCCATACTCAAAACCATAAAAATTCCACCGAGTAGCGCAATCCCTAGCATTGTAAAGCCGTGTTCGTAAATTGCACTCATATTCTTCAGCGCTACACCTTCGTTAATGATCTTGCTGGTATATTGAGGTAGCTCAAGGTTGATACTCGCTGAAATAGCGGTAAAAATACCCATAAGTATAATTTGCCACCAATATCTTTTAGCGTAATGAAAAATTAGTTTTAGCACGGTTCCTCCCCTGTCCATTTAATTATTGTTTGAATAAGTTCGCTCATATTATTTTAACACTCTTTGCTTTGGTGCACAAGAGTTTCGGGGCAATAAAAAACTGCCGAACGAATGAGTTCGGCAGAAACTGGAAGGTACTTGAGCGGATGGGCTCAGTTGGTTTTTTGTTTTGCTGTGCAATGGAGGGGGGGCTATTTTTTGACGTAACCTTTTCCATTGCACAATGTGCACGGGTGTTTCGTATAAAACGGGGCAATCGTGATGTGCCCCTTCCCGTCGCATTTTGGACATAATATTTCTTTTGCCACATAAATCACCTCCTTGGTGTCTTCAGGTCAAAAGTGTCAAAACAAAAAACTAAAAGTTGGAAACAGCGTTGTAGGCTACTACATCTACTATTATATCACGAAACGCCCAAAAAGTCAATACTTATGACTATTTTATTGACTAAACTGCATATTTTTGCTAAAATCTAACCATGTGGCCTCATCGTCTAACGGTTAGGACATCAGGTTCTCATCCTGGCAATCGGGGTTCGATTCCCCGTGAGGTCACCA
>RZZT01000021.1 GCA_010014525.1 Candidatus Saccharimonadota bacterium
CTAGACAAGATAGCTATATCTGTCGAACCGATGAGAGAAATTTAACAATTAAAGAATAGTATCAATTATCCGTTTTATTAAACCAAGAAGATGTGACTTTTCTCAACTATATAGACCCTATATGTGTTTTAATCATGCGGAACTATACTTATTGAGCAAAATATGGTATTCTGAAATAAAGGGATTTTATGGTTGATACATTTTTATATTTTCTGATAATAGCGATACCATCCACGGGGTTATTGCTTAGGTCCTCTCGCATAAAGCACATCAAAAACCCAACTTTGAAAAATATCACTAGCGCATCCTTCCAAATCGGAGTACTTGGCTCCATCTCAGCTATTTTTTGGGGAGTCGCTATGTCGTCAGCCAGTGGAATAGTTGAACAGGCTCCAGGTTCTAATAACCAACTCTATACTTGGCTTCTCTCTGTGGGAATTGTTTTAGCTTTTTTCGGTGGAGTTTTTCCTATTGTAGGTATAATTTTTTACAATCGAACAGTGGGCAAGGTAATCAAAAGCAGCCATGCAAACAATATACAGGACGACAAAACTATTCTCGCTAAAGCGAATAAATACATAGAAGCAGAAAACAAACCTAGCAAGAAATTAGTGAGCCAGGGCGCGATTTCATTTGTTGCCGGATGGATAACTGCAGGCATAATTACTCTTTTGTTGCTAGGTCTTGCGGGCGCCATTCAAGATTATAGACAAAAAGAGCTTGCGGAGGCAAACCAGTCGCAACAGCAGATAGCCGAACAACAGCTTTACCCAATCCACCAAGATCCTGAATTACTAAGAATTATAGAAGAGATAAGAACGGATAAAGATACGTCATTAAGCGATCTAAAATTAGTTTGGGAGAATCCCGATACAGAATGGGCGGCAGGAGACCAATTAAATGCCCAAGGCAATGAGCCTGCACGGATAAGAATAAGGCCTGATACCGACAGGTATAGTTTGTGGTCAGTTTTAGCGCACGAATATGTCCACTACCGTTGGGACAACGATTATGACAATCCGGATAATCAAATTGCATTGGACCTGAGAAACAAAGTATGGAACGATCCCTATTTTATTGAACGTACTCAAAATTATAATGATAGTTTTGCTGATTCAGAGAATGGCGAATACAGCCGTTACGAAGAGGCTATGGCCTACGGTTGCGTAGAACTCGCAGACTGGCGACTAACTCCGCATTTAGTTTCGGAGTGTAACAGGATTATAGATAGAAGTAAATTAGCACAATTTTTAAGGTAAAGCACCGCCCGCTAGATTTAAAATTATTTTTTGCTGATTGACCAGCTAAACCTTTTATGCTAAAATTAGTCTAATGATAAATAAGGATGGGCGATGTTAAATTTCAGTTGGCTTTTTGGTAATAATTCTAGCTCCAGGAACAATATCTCACGCTTCAAGAAACACCTCTCAAGCAGCGAGCAGGCGGTTATTAACGCCATAGAAGACGGGGTTGTAGTAGTCGGAAACGATGCCAACATCCTGCTCGTGAACCCATCGGCCGAAAAGATTCTTAGTTGGACGAGTAACGATGCTTGCGGATTAAATTACGCGTCAATCTTAAAAATAACTGACGAAAACGGCAAGGAAAACACTAGTGCAACGAACCCAATCGCAAAAGCTCTGTTAAATTCTACTCCATTTTCCTCACGCGAAGTCTATCTAAAGCCACAGAATAGTAAAACTATGCCAGTTTCGCTAAATATCAACCCTATCAATGAGGAGAACGCGGGGATTGTGGTAGTATTTAGGAATATCTCGAAGGAGATAAAAGAGAATCGTGAACAAGCCGAGTTTATTTCAACCGCCAGCCACGAAATGCGGACACCAGTTGCTAGCATTGAAGGATACCTTGGTCTGGCGCTCAATCCGAACACCGCGACAATCGATGAGCGTGCCAAAGACTATATCACCAAAGCGCACGAAAGCACTCAGCACCTCGGGAGATTGTTCCAAGACCTACTAGACGTCACTAAGGCCGATGATGGCAAGCTCAAAAGTGAATCGCAAGTTATCAATACTTCTGGATTTATTAAGAGCATCTGGGAAGGTCACAAGATACAAGCCGAAAAAAAGGGCTTGAGGTATATCTATGAGCCAAATATTTCAAAGAGTGGCGAAAAGCAATTGACGCCAGTATTTTTCACACATGCAGATAAAGACCATCTGCGTGAAGTCGTAGATAACTTAATTGAAAACGCTGTAAAATACACGCCTAGCGGAGAAGTTTCAGTCAATGTCAGCGGGGACAACGACGCAGTCGAGATAACAGTCAGAGACTCGGGGATTGGTATTCCGGTAGAGGATATTCCTCATCTATTCCAAAAATTCTATCGCGTAGATAATTCCGACACGCGCGAAATTGGCGGAACTGGGCTAGGCTTGTATCTATCGCGCCGGCTAGTCGAATCAATGAGCGGTAAAATCGCAGTTGAAAGCGAGTACAAAAAGGGGAGTGTCTTCAAGATTACTCTACCACGAATTAGCTCAGAAGAGGCCCGCCGCCTTCAAGAAATTCAGGACAAAAAAGGGTGGAGCATCGGTGAAATACCTATCGATGAGGTAAAATTAACATCACAAGCTTTCACTCCAAACACTAGAGACAAAAATATACCCAAACCAGAATACTTCTCGGCTGAAGATGTCGCAGCGATGATTCGTCAACAAATGAACAAGCCAGATGATTCATCCGCCCAAGCCGTCACTCGATCAACCACTAGCGAAACCGAAGTTATATCAGAAACTTCGCCGAGCCAAACAATTGAGAACAATAGCGAGAAGCCTCAGCCCAAAGATACACTATCAGCAGCCCCCGATATGCCAACCCCAGCACAACCCGCGGCTCAACCATCAGCGAGAAATAACTTGGAACGTACGCAATTAGCACCTATGCCACCGCAGCCTCGGCCAGCACAAGTACAAAACTTAGCACCAAGGCCGCGAGAGGTTCAGCCCAACGGGCCACCGCCACGGCTAATGCTATCCGATATAGAAAAAACGAAAGAAGATTATGTACGGCAAATGGCGGCAAATCGCCAAAATGGGATTTAAGCATAAAGGGTATGGATTTTTATGAAAAATAATTGTATAATGGTGGTAGTATGACAAAAATTTTATTGGTTGAAGATGACAAAAGCTTGCGCGAAATATATGGCGTAAGATTATTAGCTGAGGGATACGATATCGTTTCAGCGGGCGATGGCGAAGAAGCTCTTGCTATGGCGATTAAAGAGCGCCCAAATCTAATTATTAGCGACGTAATGATGCCTAAAATTTCAGGTTTCGACATGTTAGATATTTTGAGATCCACCACAGAAACGCGTGGGATCAAGGTAATTATGATGACCGCTTTGTCTAGCGAAGACCAGCGCAAACGCGGCGAATCTTTAGGCGCCGATCGGTATTTAGTGAAATCTCAAGTAGGAATTGAAGATGTCGTTAAGTCTGTACATGAAGTCCTAGCCGACGGACACCTCACGCCAGAAGAAAGAACCGCCGACAAAAGTGAACCAAAAGGTGACCTAGCTGGCGAAACTATCGAGCAGCCAATTCAGAATCCTCAGGACCAAATTCCGCAGGCTCACCGACCAGATCCAGTGGCACCACAATTTTCTAGTCATCAGCCGCAACCATTAGTGCCAGATACGGGCTTGCCCCGACCGGTTGCGCCATTCTCAACCGATCGCCCAGGAACTGGCAGTAGTGCGAGTGAGAGAATTATTCAGCCTCCAGTACCTACGGTTCAGAGTGAAACCAATGAGCGAGTATTCGCACAACAAATGGAAAGCATTTTAGGCGGACAATTACAGGAGCCTACCCCACAACAAATAAGCACTCAAGTGCCACCAGTTCAAAGTGTGCCAGTAAGACCGGCACCAATAACTTCGCAAGCTCCTCAGTTCCAACCGGCTCCGATACAACAGCCGCAAATGCAGACGCAGACACAGCGACCTATTCAATCATTCCCAACCCAACCACAGATGCAGCGATCCACAGCCCCACAGCAAGTGCCTGCAAGGCCGAATCTTCAACCCATCCCTCAAACGAATCGATCAGACACGCCAACCTTCGGCGCGCGCTAAAAAATGGATGGACAACCCAAACAACGCCTAAATAAATTCCTGGCCCTTCAGCTAGGGATTTCGCGTCGTCAAGCCGACGAACTAATCGCTAGTGGCAAAATATTTATAAATGAACATGGCGCAACACTTGGTGCGCGCTTTGAGCCCTCCGACAATATCAAACTAGGAGATAAAATAATCTCAACTACGCCCGAAGAAAAAGTTTATATGCTTTTCAATAAACCACGTAATTATGTGTGCTCTAGAAAAAAACAAGGTGAAAACGAGACAATTTACGCGATCCTGCCAAAAGAGTTCAAAGCTCTAAAGCCTGTTGGTAGGCTAGACAAAGACTCTTCTGGGTTGCTTCTGTTGACTAATGACGGTGATTTCGCCTTTCAAATGACGCACCCAAAATTCTATAAAGTCAAGCAATATGACGTAGGGCTAAACGTGCCACTCGAACCACTGCATCAGCAAATGATAGCCGATTTTGGCATAGATTTGCCAGACGGAAAGAGTCAGCTAGGGCTAGAAAGGGAAGATGATTCCAGAAAGAATTGGAAAGTCGTGATGAGTGAAGGCCGAAATCGCCAAATCAGGCGAACGTTTAACGCGCTCGGCTACGAGGTGGTTTCTTTGCATAGATTTGCGTTCGGCGGCTACAATTTACCGCCAGACCTAGAGCCGGGCCAATTCAGACAAATTAAAAAGACCTCATAGGAGGTCTTTAGTTTAGGCTAACCTTGGAGCTTGGATGTATTGCGGTTGAGAGCGAATACTGCGAATTGTACTCGCGATGTTATTACCGAACAAGTCAACTCCCGCCTGCGGCTTAAAAATCATCGCGGAGCTCACTCCTACAAATAGTTTAAACAGGCTAGTGTATTCGATGATTAGCTCAGCAACTGTCTCCAAGTTACTGTCTATGATCGCACCACACTCGACATAACGAGCGATTGCCCCAATTGCAGTCTCTGGAGATCTCCTAAAGACTCCGACAGCGTTAAGACGTTCAGTGGCCCGTTCTTCGATATTAGTAAACACCGCGTCTAAATGCTCTAGTTTAGACCTATCCGTCACAAAAATTAAATCTTGCCCTTCGTAAGCTCCATTAATCCTAGAGTACGATGCGCTGATTAACCTTCTAAGCATCGCTAGGTTCTTGAGACCCGGGTAGCACTCAGGATTCTTAAGAATTTCTGGGTTGCGCTTGATAGTATCAATCAAGCTTTGATGGCAACCTATCACATATTCAACCGTATACCCTGTTTTTACGCCCTCCATCACAATCAGTCCTTTCAAAGTTCTATTCACAGCAATTTGCCGTCCACTACACGCATATCATAACATATTAATAAATAAATTACAAATAAGCGTCTCCTTGCAAAAAATATCATTTTATGGTAATATTAATACAATTATGTCACAAAATCTTCCAAAAATCGCAATTATTGGTCAGGCGAACGTCGGTAAAAGTTCGCTTTTTAATCGTATGGTGCGCGCTCAGCAGGCGATTGTTGCTCGAGAAGCTGGCACAACGCGCGATAGCGTCCTAGGCAAAGTCAGCTACAAAAAACACGATTTCTGGCTGGTTGATACAGCCGGGCTGAAAGACCCTAACGATGAGTTTGAAGCTACAATTCAAGAGCAAATCCAAGATGCAGTCGATGCTAGCGAACTAATTTTGGTAGTTTTAGACAGCACTAAACCGTTTTCAAATGAAGACCGCACAATTGCCAAAAAAGCCCTCAAAAGCCGCAAACCGGTGATTCTAGTATTGAATAAAACTGACCTTAAAGGCAATTTACCAAACGATGAATTCGTGCGTTTAGGCGTAAAACCGATTATCCGAACTTCAGCCGAGCATAATGCCGGAGTCGAGGACCTGCTCGACTCAATTATTGAAAATATCCCGCAAGTGAAGCAAGAAAAAATCGATGATGATATTATTCGTGTAGCCTTAATTGGCCGACCAAACGCTGGAAAATCTTATTTATTCAACACATTGGCCGGAAAACAGCAGGCAATTGTGGCGAACGTCGCTGGAACAACACGCGACACCAACAGCACCGACGTTAAGTTTAACGACCAAACAATTCAGTTAATCGATACCGCCGGCATGCGCAAACCTGGCAAACAAGAAGTTGGGATTGAGAAATTTAGCGTTTTGCGCACGCTTGACGCCATTGACCAAGCAGATATCTGCTTACTTTTGATGGACGCTAACGAATTAAACACACAGCTAGATCAGCGCATCGCTGGTCTCGTCAGTGACGCCGGTAAAGGCTTGATAATTGTAGTTTCAAAATGGGATAGCGTAGAAGGTAAAGACGCCTATACTCGTGATGCGCTAGCACCGCGAATCGCTTATTATTTCAAATTTACACCTTGGGCACCACTCATCTTTACGAGTAGCAAAACCGGCCAGAATGTTACTAAAATCTATGATCTAATACTAAAAGTTGCGCACAACCGCCAGCGCCAAGCCAAAACTGCGCTCCTTAACCAGCTTTTACAGCAAGCCACACAGAAACATCCGCCGGCTGGGCTTAAAAATACCCACCCAAAGTTGCGCTACATTAATCAGACCGACGACAATCCACCTTGGTTTGTAATTCATGGCTCAAATTTGAAGTTCGTTCACTGGAGCTATAAGCGCTACCTTGAACGATTAATTCGCGAGAATTTCGATTATTCTGGCACGCCAATTAAATTTTCTTTCCGCGACGAAAAGCAAATTAAAGAGAACAAAGCCCGTGCAGCGGCCGGCAAAAAACCGATTAATAAAGCCTCCGGCGCGCTCAAAAAAGCTAGCGATTCCCAGAACAAACGCGAGAAAAAACGAGATGAAAAATTAGAAAAAATTGCCAAGTTCAATGAAAATAATTCTAGCTCAAGGTAATCCCGGCGCTAAATATAGTGCTTCACGACATAATATAGGTTTTCAGCTAGCTGATGTTTTAGCTGAGTCTCAAGGTGTAAATTTTAGTGAGAAAGCTAAATTTAAAGCAGAAATTGCCGAATTTATCTCTGGGGACGATAAAATTCTGATAGTCAAACCAGCGACTTTTTATAACGAAACTGGATTTTCAGCCCGCGCACTATGCGATTTCTATAAAGTTGATTGCCGCAAAGATTTGCTGATTTTACACGATGATATATCCTTGCCATTTGGCACTGTGCGAACCCGCCAAAAGGGAAGCGACGCCGGTAATAACGGCCTTAAATCGATAATTTCACATTTAGGCAACGAGTTTCTACGCGTCAAAATTGGTATTGCCAATCCAATATTGGATAAAAGCCCGCAAACAGATTTTGTTTTAAATAAATTCTCTTTCGAAGAAACTCAAAAAATACCACAGGTGTTTGAAATTTGCTTGGGGTTTATCGGCGATTTTTTAGGTAATAAATTTCAGAATCTCAAAAAATCTATTTAAAACCTCGTATATACGAGGTTTTATTTTGCTAATTTATCGATCTTATGTTAAAATTTAGAATAAGAATATCGTAGCAAACTCAAGCCATAAGTACATTGACAAAATATAATAACATTAAATAATTAAACCATAATAAAACCACCCGAGCAAGGGTGGGCATCGCTCGGGTGGTTCAATTATCCCTTCAACGCACCCAATTTCTAGGCTCGTTCAGAAACGAAGCGTAAGACCCACCTCAATACACTAGGGCCCGCCGGTTAAAGGGGTTATTACACACACTAGTAGCCTCATTAGAATAAGTAAAGGGAGGTACAATGAATCAGAAACCACTGAATGTGCGCTATAACATAATAATGATATGTACTTTTGACAACTACGAAATTCGTGCTGCCAACTGGTATTATAATATCATAAATAACAACATAAGTCAATACTTTTATAACATTCTATGGAAATAAATCAAATTACACCAAGTTCAAATCCGTTCACAAAAGTCTTAGATGACATTATTGACCCACCAAAAAAATTATTTTACAGAGGCAACCTGCCTAATGAGAGGCTAAAAACCGTCGCTATCGTGGGCGCTAGAAAGCCAACCAGCTATGGCAAAGAAATTGCTTTTAGTTTAGGCAAGAAGCTAGCGGAGCACGGAATTGTCGTCGTTAGTGGTATGGCGCTCGGTATTGATGCTGTCGCGCATCAGGGAGCGCTAGACGCCGGCGGGGCAACCATCGCAGTGCTCGGCAACGGCGTAGCTTCATTTTACCCACGCACCAATGCTAATCTTGGTCACAAAATCATCGAGCAGGGCGGGGCAGTGCTGAGCGAGTATGAGCCAACAATGCCAGCCTTAGCGCATCAATTCTTAGAACGCAACCGCATAGTTAGTGGCCTATCAGACGCAGTAATAGTAGTTGAAGCAGCTATCAGAAGCGGAACTTTATCAACCGCTAATCACGCGCTAAACCAGGGTAGAGAGGTGTTTGCAGTGCCGGGCAATATAACTTCACCACTGTCCGAGGGCTGCAACAACCTTATCAAAATGGGCGCGCATCCGCTCACTAGCGTTGATGATGTACTGGATTTGCTAATCCCTAATCGTGACGCAAAAACTGGCAAAAAACGCGCGCCAAAAAGCAAAGATCCGATCGAAAACGCCATTATTCAAGCCCTTGCTAGCGGAGTCCGCGACGGCGATGACATCATAAAACAGATCGGAATTACCGTCGCTCAATACAATCAGGCGATTTCTATGCTCGAGATAAATGACATTATCAAGCCACTTGGCGCCAATAATTGGTTGCTGAAATAATTTATTTTAAAAGCATTTCATGTTATAATAAACAAGATGAAAAATACCAAAATTAGCGATTTTTGGTTTTATAAATTTCGCTACCAGATTACTTATACTATTTTATTTATTAGTTATATTTCAATCATTTTATATACGCTTTTTGTGGCGCCGAACGGGTTAACTCAGGCAGAGATGGATTCTGCGCAAGCCTCGTTTAATTTTTCTCATGGACCGCTGTTTTCCACCAGCATTATAGATACGCCGTATAAGCTACTGCAAAAAATCTCGATTATGGTTTTTGGATTGAGTCATTTTAGCATTAAATTGCCGTCCATCCTGTTGTCTTTACTTTCGATAGCTGGAATTATAAAATTAACCCACAAATGGTTTTCGCGCGGTATAGCCACCCTAGTCTCAATTATCGCGCTAACATCAAGCCAGTTTTTCTTTTTAGCCCAAAACGGGACTCCCGAGATTCTCTATATTTTATATCCAATTGCGATTCTTTTCATCGGTGCGAGCTTCATATCATGCGAGAAAAAATTCCCATACGCCATAATTATGGCGGCCGTAGCAGGGGTAAGTCTATACACGCCGTTCAGCATTTATATATTGTTAGCTCTCTTAGCTACTGCAATGACACACCCCCACCTAAGGTTTATGGTCAAAAAAATTCCAAGAAATTATCTAAGTAGTGGCGTAGCTTTGTCCTTGGTGATAATCTTACCCCTACTCGTAGCAATCTTTAGAGAGCCCGAAATCATCAAAAGTTTGCTAGGCTGGCCAGAGACCCTCAACTTGGCTGAAAACATCAAACTGCTAACCGCCCAACTTTTCGGCTCCACCAACGCTAGTAGTCGCGGGATAGTTTCACCGATTATAGACCCCGCATCGATTATCCTAATCGGCACAGGGTTCTTCTTCACACTTTCCTCGAGCTGGAGCGCAAGGAGCTATTCTATAAACATTTGGAGCATTATCCTCATAGCGATTTGTATCGCCAACCCTAGCGCAATCACAATTTTGTTTACGCCAATTTTAATCCTAACAGTCTCTGGGTTACAAAGCCTAATCCATACTTGGTATACGATTTTTCCGAAAAATCCCTACGCTCGCGTGGCTGGACTGGTGCCAGTATTTGTGATAGTTGTCGGTCTACTACTAACAAATCTAGACAGCTTTAGACTGAGTTATCTGTATTCACCAGAAGTAGTAAATAATTTTAGCCAGGATTTAATTTTAATTCAAGATATCAGCGAGCCAAGAGATAGCTTAATCGTCAGCGAAAAGGAGTTTGGTTTCTACAGCATTTTAGATCAAAAAGTAGAGATTTTTAATAATACAGACTCGAAATTGCTAGTTTCAAACAAGGCTTTTGTCGATTACAAAAATAACAACAAATACGAAATAAAAAAGATTTTTACGTCGAATCGTAATCAAGACGGCGATAGGTTTTATCTACTAGAGAGAATTTGATTTTAACAGTTTAATCTGGTAAAATATCTATAAAGGATAACGGAGGAAAAAATGAACCCTGGAAATATGAAAGACCAGTTAAAGATGGTCCAACAAATTAAGAAGGCCCAAAAAGAACTAAAGAAAGAGCTAATCGAGGTTGAGGCCGGCGAAGGCGCAGTTGTTGTGCAATTTAGCGGCGAGCTAAAAATTAAAGAAGTTCGCCTAAACCCAGAGTTGATCGATTTTGACGATATGGAAGAGCTCGAACACTGGATTAAAATTGCAGTGCACGATGGACTAGAAGAAGCTCAGAAAATCGCTGCCGAAAAGATGCAGCCTTTAATGGGCGGCCTCGGTCTAGGAATGTAGCACGGGCGAAATGTCTCAAATTTTACCAAAAGCCTTGCTTGACACAATCGAAAACCTCGGGAAACTTCCCGGGGTTGGTTCACGTACGGCCGAACGCTATGCTTACCATTTATTGAAGGGTGATGCCTTGGCCGCTGAAAAAATCGCACGCAGTCTAAACGACCTGCATAAAAACGTCAAGAGCTGCCCAGTAACTTTTGCGCTGATTTCAAAAGATGAAAAGGTCTCAGAATTATACACCGACGAAACGCGCGACAAGCAAGTAATCGCGGTAGTTGAAGAGCCCCTCGATATTATCGCATTGGAAAAAACCAAGCAATTTCATGGGACTTACCATGTACTAGGTGGTGCGATTTCGCCGATTGATGGTGTTAATCCAGAACAATTGCACATCGATGAACTCCTAGTGCGAATCGAAAAAGACAAGGTGCACGAGATTATAATTGCTACCAACGCCAGCGTGGAGGGCGAGAGCACAGCCCTTTACTTACAACGGCTTTTGCGCAATAAAGGTTACCAAAATCTAGAAATCTCACGCCTAGCGCGCGGGATTCCGGCCGGAATCGATCTCGAATACGCCGATCAAATTACCTTAACTCATGCATTAGAGGGAAGGCGGAGTTTTTAGATGATTTTGAGTGATAAAATTAGAAAACTGTTAAAATCCGCCGAAAATATCGCGGTTATTCAGGCCGAAAACCCAGATGGAGATAGCTTAGGGTCAGCTCTAGCACTCGAAGAGATTCTGGGCGACGCCGGCAAGCGTGTTTCGCTATATTGCCCAGTTGAAATTCCCAAATATCTGCGTTATTTTAGCGGTTGGGATAGAATAAATTCTGAACTCGATACACGACATACCGATTTGTGCATTATCGTTGATACGGCTAGCCGAATCCTACTGTCAAAAGTACTTGAAAATCCAAATTATAGCAAGGTTTTGCACGATAAGCCGGTGATTGTTATCGACCACCACACTAGCGCTACGCCAGATTTGGAATTCAGTCACGAAATGCTACTGGCTGAAGCACCAGCGACAGGTGAAATTATCTACAATTTAGCCCAGGAGATGGAATATCGGGTTAGCGCTCAGGCAGCCGAACACGCACTAGGCGCGATTCTCAGCGACACCCTAGGGCTCTCAACACCCAATATTACGCCGGAAACTTTCTTTGTGGCAGGTGAGCTAACTAAACTCGGCGCGAAGTCATCAAATATTGAAGAAAAACGCCGCGAATTTATGAAAAAAGCGCCCGAAATTTTAGCTTATAAAGGCGAACTAATCAAACGAATTGAATATTTTTTGGACGGAAAATTAGCATTAGTTCATATTCCGTGGGATGAAATTCGCGAATACTCCGACAAATACAACCCGAGCGTGCTAGTAATTGATGAAATGCGGCTAGTCGAAGGTGTTGAGATCTGCGTAGCGCTCAAAACCTACCCAGATGGCAAACTTACCGGCAAAATCCGCACCAACACGCCAGTAGCAGCAGATTTGGCTGGCTATTTCGGCGGTGGCGGGCATGCGTATGCGGCAGGATTCCGGGTCTATGAGGATTACGAGACAATATTGCGTGAGTTGGTTGGGGCGGCGGATAA
>RZZT01000057.1 GCA_010014525.1 Candidatus Saccharimonadota bacterium
CCTAGACTCCGAAGGTCAAATCTACGCTTGGGGATATGATTATAACGGAGAACTCGGCAACGGAGATACCATTACCTCCAACACCCTAGTCCAAACAAACTTCAGTAATATGCTTGACCGCTCCATAACTTCAATTAAATTTGGAGATGTAGAAGCAGTCAGTTTTAACGTAATTGATGGAAAAACTATCAAAGCAATAACTCCACCGCACACTGCCGGTAAGGTTGATATAACTATTACAGACAATGAAGGTAAAACATGGACTATCCTTCAAGGTTATGAATATATGGGTGAGAAACAGGAAGAAGAGAATAACGACAACTCACAAAATAATACTGACCAAAATACAATATCTCCCGAATATATAACAGCTCCTAATACTGGGCGTGGGATATAGTTAGTTGGCACGATCTCCTGCCGATTCTAGTGATTTTACTTATAAACAAATTAGGAACAGAATTCTTGATGATAATGACATTATTTGATATGCCGTTAGAATAACATTTGCCGCAGGATTGACATTTGAGAGAAATGAAGTATTATTCTGTAATTTGTTTTGACTATATTTCTAATAATACAGTAACAGACTATAGGAATAAAATGTATTGTTTTAGACATGCTACAGATAAAGCCATTACAGAAGGAAAAACTTGAGGCGCAAATCAATGAAATACAAACAAAAACACTAAGTAGTTACGCTAAATTTGGAGTACTTCGCGAACAATTACAAAATGAGTTTGAAGTTAAAGCAACTCCCGTTGAAATAAAAATAAATTTTCAACCCATAAAATTTGAAGAAAAAATCAAATATTTAAATGGTAGAAATACCACAAATAACCATTTTATAGAAGAATTTGATAGAAATTCTTTCAGGGAGATAGGTAAAATTTTTGATAATTTAAATCTGTCCTATAATCAAGGCAAAAACCAAAATGATTTGATTAAAGATGTTTTATCTCAACACTGGTACACAATTAACTATGTTTTGCAATATGATGGTGATAATTTCGAACAAATGTCACAGGGTAAGAAAGCATTTGTAGTATTGACGCTGATTTTGGAATTTAGTAAAGATAAAAAGCCTGTAATTATTGATCAACCTGAGGATAGTTTAGATAATCGTGCAATTTATAATGACTTGACAAACTACTTAAAGCAAAAGAAAAAAGAAAGACAGATTATTTTAGTCACTCATAATCCAAATATTGTTGTTGGTGCGGATGCTGAAAATGTAATTGTTGCTAACCAGCACTCGGAGGATTCACCTAATAATAAAAGAATTCAGTTTGACTATATTAACGGTTCTTTGGAAAATACTTATACTAAAAATGTACCTTACACACTTAAAAAGCAAGGAATTAGAGAGCATGTAGTAGAAATTCTCGAGGGTGGCAAAGAAGCTTTTGAAAAACGCGAGAAAAAGTATAAGTAAATTGTTGTAAAGCGAAGAAATGAAAAAGGTAATGAGCAATAGTGTTCACTACCTTTTAGGGGTTATAGGATTCTTTATTCGGACTGCTGACAGACAGCATACCTTATTATTCTCGGTTTTTCTTTATAAAGTCGTCTTCTTTCTCTAATGTGGCACGCAGGGTGTATTTTTTGCACTTGCCGTGTGAACAATCGGTGGCCTCGTAACGGTAATCAGATTCGGGTTCGCCTAGATTGATGCCGTTCGGGTCGGTGAAGAGTTGTGGGTCCATAGAAATGAGATTTTTCTCGTTAATTTCGGTGGGGTAGAACGAACTTTCTTTAAAAAATACCTCTTCTAGGCTATAATGCATTGCGTTTATTGCTGTTTTGCGCTGGTCATCGCGGTTTTTAGCTGCAATTTCAGCTTTCTGCGTAAAGAATAGTATGCCGATTCCAACTAGGAAAACCGTCAAAACCAAAATTTCGATAACTGTAAATCCAGATTTCTTTTTCATATAATAATTATATCACAATCAAAAAATAAACAAAAATAAACCCCTTAATCGTGCGATTAAGGGGTAGATCAGAGAGATTTTAAGCTTCTTTTCTCTTGAAGGCTATAACTAGCCCTCCAAGGATTGAGAAAAAGCCGACTGTTCCGTTGAAACTTCGACCATTTTCCTCTGAAGACAGAGAAGTTTTGGCCAGACTATCGGCATCGGTGTATAACTCATCCTTAGAATCACCTTTTTCAGCCTCTTCTTTAGGTGCAGGGGCTTTTTTGTGATCTCCATCTTTAGGAGCCTTGTCCCCGTCTTCATCCTTGACATCTTCACCTGGTTTAGGTGCAGGATTTTCTGGAGTCTCGGTATCTGGACCTGTAGGGTCCGTTGGATCTTCGCTATCGCCATCAGGG
>RZZT01000022.1 GCA_010014525.1 Candidatus Saccharimonadota bacterium
TAAAATATTCAATATGAACTGGAAGACTGTATTTAAATCATTCAAAAATAAAGATATGCAAAAACGCTTCTTCGGCGTAGTTGGCTTAATCGTAATTTTCCGCTTTTTAGCGCATGTGCCCGTACCTCTAGCTGAGCCCACCGCGTTCCGCGAAGTCGTAGCGAGCGCAATCAACAGCACAGACTTAGGCGGATTTATAAACCTCCTAACTGGCGGGTCTTTAACAACGTTTTCAATTATGGTCGTTGGTCTGAGTCCATTTATTACTGCTTCGATTATTTCTCAGCTCCTTACGAAAGCCATCCCTGCGCTTGAAGAGCTGAACAATGATGGCGAAACTGGTCGCCGCAAAATTAACCAATGGACACGTGTTGTTGCAGTGCCACTCGCTATTTTGCAATCAATCGCTTATATCTTTATTTTGCGCCAAACTGTTTTAGCAGGCAACACAACCATTCTCGAAGACGCCACTATGATGGAGTGGGTGGTGGCGGTAACCGCAATGTCGACTGGCTCGATCCTTCTGATGTGGCTCGGCGAGTTAATTACCGAAAGGGGGATTGGCAACGGTACTTCGCTGATTATCTTTGCCGGTATCATTTCGCAGCTGCCGAAAACCCTCGCTACTATAGGCTCCTCTATTATTGATACTTCAGAAGGCGGGTTGAATGTATTCGATTGGTTCGAACTGCCCATAAATCCGATAGCTTTTGGAGTCACCGTTTTTATTGTTATTTCGAGTTTGATACTACTTTATATCCTAGTTAAGATTAATGAAGCCCAGCGTATTATTACGGTCAACTATGCTAAGCGCGTGCACGGTAATTCTGCTTACGGCGGCATCAGGAGTATTCTACCAATCAGATTAATTGCAGCCGGTGTTGTGCCAGTCATTTTTTCAGTTTCTTTCTTAAGCTTGCCAGCCTTTGTGGGTCAGCTGCTAGTTTCGTCTGGCAATGAGGCTTATGCCAGCATAGCCGACAAGCTCGTGACATGGTTTCAGGCGCCGAATCCCGGTTCATTCACTGGCGAAACTTGGGAAGCCTTCATCTACCCAACTATCTATTTCTTGCTAATTGTAATGTTCACGTTCTTTTATACGACAATCGTCTTTAACTCAAATGAAATTGCCGACAATTTACAAAAACAGGGTGGATTTATCGAGGGTGTACGACCAGGCAAAAAGACCGAAAATTACCTTAACAAAATTGTTAATCGATTGAACCTCTTTGGTGCGCTTGCACTAGGTTTCATCGCGCTAACTCCCTTCATAGCTGACTATTTACTATTTAATCTAGCTGGTGTTCAAAGCAGCAACTTGTCAATCGGTGGAACAGGTTTGTTGATTGTGGTTACAGTAGCGCTTGAAAGCTTGCGTCAACTGAACTCACGTGCCCTAATGGTTACTTACGACGAATATCAATAGGTACACTTGATGCAGCGTGGTGGTCAATTATCAATCAAAGATAGTCATAAAAAAACTAAGATTTCTGCCTTAACTTTGGCGATTATGATTTGTTTAGCCGGCGGTTTTGTGATCTACCAGTTTATAGACCGTATCCCAGAAGAATCGGCTCAGCCTAACGGTTCTGCGCAGTCGCGGACTGACATTGACGAATCAGAGGTCACAGAACAAGACAAAGTCGACCACCAAGTGCCTGTAGACGCCCCTCGCTTCGTTTCGGTGCCAGATCTAGGAGTTGAAAAAGCCCGCGTAGTAAGCATCGGTTTAGTGGCAGGGACTAATCAAATGGATTCACCAATTTCAATTTTTGACGCAGGCTGGTTTAACCAGAGTGAAAAACCCGGTCTGGGCAGTGGCGCGCTACTTATGGATGGTCATAACGGCGGCCCGAGTAAGGGTGGGATTTTTGATACACTCGGCGAACTAAAGGCTGGCGCAGAAATAATTGTTGAGCGCGGTGATGGTGAGGAGTTCACTTACAAAGTAGTCAGCAATAAGCAACTGACACTTGATGAAATGAATGATGCTAATAACCCAGAAGGTATGACGACTGCGCTGCAATCAGCCGAAGAGGGCAAACAAGGCTTGAATATTATAACTTGCGTAGGTAATTGGCTGCCGGCGCAAGACACCTTTGACCAGCGAGTGATACTGCGCGCCGTGCTAGTAGATTAACTTCCGAACCCTATTAAAATTGACCGCCTATTGCTTTTTGGGCGGTTTTATGCTATAATATACTAACAGTACCTTAAAAAATATTATAGAGGTGGTTACTATGAGTAACACGGAATTTATTAAAGTAGCTTTTCTGGATATTGATGGCACGGTGCGAAATAAGTCATTAATGGAGACTTTTGTAGATTTCTTATACGGGTTGGGATATATTTCTCGAGTTGTATATGAAGGCTTGCAGGCTAAGCGGGTTCAGTATAAGGCCGATAAAGATAATTCGGATTCATACGAAGAATACGTAATGCTAGTCAACCAAACCTTGATTAACGCAGTGAAAGGCCTGCCGCTAGAGGAAGTTAAAAAACTAGCTGCTCAAGCAATTGCAAAATATCGATATGAGGATTATCGGTACACAAAACGCCTGATCGAGATTTTGCGGACTAATGGATACAAAATTATTGCTATTAGCGGGTCGCTTGAATTCTTAGTCGATGCCTTCAGGAAGTTTTACGACTTTGACCAGTCATATGGGCATGGTTTTAGCATAGACGAAGATAACGTTTATGCTGCCACCGAGCCTATCACTTGGCGAGATAAACATCTGATTATCCATCAGATAATTAAAGATAACGGCTGGGAAGGTGCACAACTACAAAGTTTTGCGGTTGGTGACACTGCCGGAGACTTTACAATGTTAAGATCAGCAACCTACCCGATTGCAATCAATCCGTCAAAAGGGCTGGTCAAGAAGATGTGTATTTCCGCTACTGAAAATAACAAGTCTTACTATTGCGTAGTTGAGCGTAAAGACTTGCTGTACCGTTTCGTAATTGAGCCGAATAGTACAATAAAAGATGATTCTGTTGAATTGTCCGATGCCGTACTAATGATCGACACAAAAAGACTAGGAATTAAAATCCTAGATGAGCCAAATAGGCTTAAGGATTTCAAATTAATCACCGATTAGCACTCTCCGGAGTGCTTTTTTATTTACCCTGAAAAACTCCTTGTATTATATTATTAAATAGTGTATAATAGAAAAGATTTATGGCTCAAAAAGAAGTAATAAAATTAGAAGGACGTATCGTGGAGGCTTTGCCTAACACGCAGTTTAAGGTTGAACTTCAAAATGGGCATACAATCGTCGCTCACATCAGTGGTAAAATGCGCAAGCATTACATCCGTTTGGTGCCGGGCGATCGAGTAGAAGTAGAGTTGACCCCTTACGATCTTACGAAGGGCAGAATCAGCTTCCGCTTGAGAGACTAGCAGTTAAAGAATTTATTCGCGGGATAAAACCCGTTTTAATTTCTACTTGGCTGCAGATAATATAAACCTAAAGGTAAGGAGTTTTTACACTTATGAAAGTTCGTGCAAGTGTTAAAAAAATCAGTCCTGATGATATCATCGTGCGCCGTAAGGGCATTTTACGTATCATCAACAAGAAAAAACCTAAGAATAAACAAAGGCAGGGTTAAGTATGGCTCGAATCGCAGGGGTAACAATCCCAGCAGAAAAGCAAGTTTACATCGCTTTGACATATATTTATGGCATTGGCGAAACAACTTCTAGAACCATCCTTGCGGCGGCTAAAATTGAGCCGACCACTCGGGTGAAGGATCTCACCGAGGCTGAAGAACAGAAGCTACGCGAAATTGTCGATGAACAATATAGCGTAGAAGGTGATCTGCAACGCCTCGTAGCAAATAATATTAAACGTCTAAAAGACATCGAAAGTTATAAGGGTTTGCGCCATCGTAATGGACTGCCCGTAAACGGTCAGCGCACACGAACGAATGCACGAACTCGTAAAGGTCGCGCAATCGCTGTCGGTGGAGCTCAACCTAAAGCTTCGAGTAAAACATAGGATTAAGGAAGGAATAAGAAGATGGCAGAAAAAGTTATTCGTAAAAAACAACGCCGATCTGTTCCCTCGGGTCAGATGCATGTTCAATCGACGTTCAATAACACAATCGTTACTTTCTCGGACAAGAAAGGTAACGTTCTAGCAGCGTCAAGTGCTGGTGCCAGCGGCTTCCGTGGAAGCAAAAAAGGTACCGCATACGCAGCGCAAGTTGCTACAGAAAAAGCAGCTGAAAACGCAAAAACACTTTATGGTCTGAATTCAGTAGACGTGTTCGTAAAAGGTGTTGGCTTAGGCCGAGACGCCGCAATTCGTTCACTCTCAGGCTTCAACATTGGAGTGGATTCTATTAAAGATGTAACTGGCGTTCCACACGGTGGAGTTCGCCCTAAGAAAGCAAGGAGGGCTTAATTTATGGCACGAGATACTTCTCCGATTGTAAAACAATCCCGCCGCGAAGGCTACGCCCTTCACCCGAAAGCTGCCAAAATTATGGCACGCAAAAGTGGTATTCCTGGTCAACACTCTGGTGGGCGCCAAGGCAAACCAAGCTTGTATGCCACTCAGCTACGCGAAAAGCAAAAAGTTCGCCGTTTGTACGGTTTGCTCGAAAAGCAATTCGCTCGCCTAATGAAAGAGGCTTCGCGCCGTAACGGCCTAGCGGGTGAAAACTTGTTACAGCTACTTGAACTGCGCCTAGATAATGTAGTTTACCGCGCTGGATTTGCAACTTCGCGTCGCCAGGCTCGCCAACTAGTTAGCCACGGTCATTTTATGCTAAATGGTCGCCGTGTTGACATTCCGTCAATCCGCGTAAAAGCTGGCGACGAAATCGTTGTGCGCGAAAAAAGCCAAAAAACTGGTTATTTCCAGAATCTAGACAATACTATTGCGGATTCTGTACAGGGACCTTTGAGCTGGCTAAGAAGCGACGGTAAGAAAATGACAATCTCTGTTACTGGATTACCAAAACGCGAAGAAGCAGAAGCCGAAATTAACGAACAGCTAATCGTTGAGTATTACTCACGATAGGGTAAGGAGCTAAATTTTATATGTCAAAATTAATTCACAATCCAGCACTAGCTGAAGTGCAAGACCAAAGCGAAACAGCTGCTACTTTCGTTATCAAACCGATTGAACCGGGCTACGGTAACACTCTTGGTAACAGTTTGCGCCGGGTTTTACTTTCGAGCGTCCGCGGTGCTGCAGTTGTTGCTTTCAAAATCGAAGGCGTAAACCACGAATTTACTACTGTTTCTGGAGTTAAAGAAGATGTCGTCGATATCATGCTAAATCTCAAAAAGATTCGTTTTAAAGCTCATACCGACCAACCAGTCGAGCTACGACTAGAAAAAACTGGCGCTGGTGTAGTTACTGCAGCTGATATTTCAGCTAGCGCTGATGTTGAAGTCGTTAACCCAGACCAGATTATCGCAACTATCGATGACGCAAAGACTAAACTTGCAATTGACTTGGTCGTTGAACCGGGCCACGGTTACCGCACGATTGAACAATCAAGCGAAGACCGCCTCCACAGCGATATGATCGCTTTGGACGCAGTTTTTAGTCCAGTTCTGCGTGTTCGTTATAAAGTTGATAACACTCGTGTTGGTCAAAATTCAAACCTTGATCGCCTAGACCTAACGGTCGAGACTGATGGTTCGATTTCGCCACGCGAAGCTTTTGAAGAAGCTGCAGCGATTTTAGTAAATCAATACACGGCTTTAGCTGGAAGCACAACGATTGAATCTGCGCCTGCACTTGGCAAAGAGACAGAAGATGATTCAGACGAATTACAAGTTCGCATCGAGGATTTGAGCTTAACTGCCCGAACTACAAATGCACTTGTAAACAATGAAATCAACACAGTTCACGATCTTGTAAACCTTACAGAACAAGATTTACGCGAACTAAAAGGCTTTGGAAGCAAGGCTTTAGATGAAGTAAAAGATAAAATAGCGGAGTTAAACCTATAATATGCATAGACATGGATATAAAGGGCGAAAATTTGGCCGCGAACGCGACCAACGCCGAGCGCTCCTCAAAGGCCTAGCTAACCAGCTAGTTATTCATGGCCGGATTGAAACCACTCTGCCAAAAGCCAAAGAGACACTGCGCTTCACAGAAAAACTAATTACAAAAGCAAAGAAGGGCGACCTTCACAATCGACGCCAGATTCTTGCTAAACTTGGTAACATTGAAAACACCAACAAACTTGTTGATGTAATCGCACCGCAATTAGCCGGCCGCAATAGTGGTCATTTGCGAGTTGAGCGAACAGCTGTTCGCCGCGGTGATGGCGCTGAGATGGCGATTATCGAATTTGTCGATGATATTAAACATGAAAGCGAGGATAAGTAAATGGCTGTTAATGCGAAAACTTATTCACAAAAACCTAGCGAAGTTGAACGAAAATGGCTTTTGATCGACGCCGCCGAAGCTGGAACTCTTGGTCGTTTAAGTGCCGAGATTGCAAAACGCTTAATTGGCAAAAATAAACCTACTTATACCCCACATATTGACGGTGGTGACTATATAGTAGTTGTAAACGCTGACCAAGTAAAAGTGACAGGCGACAAAGAAGAAGCTAAAATGTACTACCGACACAGTGGGTACCCAGGCGGAATCAAAGAAGCGACCCTTAAGGAGCTTCGCGAGAAAGATGCCACTATGATTATCGAAAAAGCTGTCAAAGGTATGCTTCCAAAAAATAAACTTCAAGACGAACGAATGAAGCGTTTGAAAGTTTACAAAGGTAGCGAGCATAACCACGCCGCTCAAAAACCAGAGAAAGTTGAGGTTAAATAATCATGGCTGAAACTAAATATTTTTACGGTCTAGGACGCCGCAAATCAGCAACTGCTCGTGCGCGCTTATTCAAAGGTAAGGGAAATATCACAATCAATGATAAACCTGCTGCTGAATACCTAGATGGCAACAAAACTATGTTGGCAGAATTAACTGACCCACTAGCTTTGGTCCAAAAGCAAAAAGACTACGACGTAACCATCAAGGTTAACGGTGGTGGTCTAGCTGGTCAGATCGACGCAATTAAACTTGCTATCAGCAAAGCTTTGACTGTCGCTCACGCCGACCTACGCCCAGTGCTAAAGAAAGCCGAGCTTCTAAAACGCGACCCACGCGAAAAAGAACGCAAAAAATATGGCCTTCGCAGCGCCCGCAAAAAAGAACAGTTCTCAAAGCGTTAAATCGTTTCCGAGACATCATAAAGAGCACTTCGCAGACGCGGAGTGTTCTTTATTTTTTAATATACTTCTTGTTAACACTTTATAAAAAACTCCAAAAATGGTATAATGTCAAAAGATGTTAGACAAAATTCTTCACAAAACGCTTAATCTGCCTTACCGGCTGTTTTTGCGTACAATTCAAAAGTCCGAAAAGCCACGTGCGACAGTGATCTTACTGCACGGCCTTGCTAGTACTAATCAGCTTTGGAATAATCTTAGGGTGGAAATTCCCGTCGATGCTGATATCTTGGCGGTTGACTTGCTTGGGCACGGTAATTCACCAAAGCCTAGCTGGGAGGGCGCGCAAACGCTCAAGAGCCAAGCTCGCGCACTTCGCAGAGCGTTACGCACGTCTGGTCATCTCTCACGACCGATTTTCTTGGTTGGCCATTCGCTAGGATCATTGGTTTCTGCGGAGTTTGCTAAATTATACCCTTCATCTGTCGATTTCGTAGTGATGGTTTCGCCGCCAATCTATTTACAAAATAGTAAATCAGAATACGCTTGGTCACGCGAATCGTTCTTGAAAGAAAATTACCAATATCTAGTTGAGAATCAAGATTTTGCCTCAAAGATTGCTGAAATTGCTACTGAAAAAGTAATCCGTGGCGCTAGCCAAATTAAAACCGACCAAGATCTACATTTGCTAGCCGAAACTCTCGATTTGTCTATTTTACAACAAGACACCTTCCAAACTTTAGAAAACACAACTACTAAAACTCAAATTATCTACGGTTTATTTGACCCGCTAGTCATTAGCAAAAATATCAAAAAACTCGAAGAGCTAAATACGAATATCTCAACTACCGCCATCCCAACAGCTCACGACGTCTCGGATATTACCGCTAATGTTATTGTCCGGTCTATTAACGAAAATTTAACAAGGAGTAAAAATGACTAAACCTGTAATCTTGACCGGAATTCGGGCCAATAATAACTTGACCATCGCCAATCTATTTGGCGCCTTGCTACCAATGGCTCAGATGGCTAAAGAAAAATCTGGCGAGTATCAACTGAATATGTTTATTCCGGACTTGCATAGTTTTACTACACCGATTGATCACAGCCAGCTTTATGGGCAGAGTTTGCATAACGCACGGGTTTTTTATGCCGCGGGTCTGCCATTTGATGATGAAAATATCCATATTTATCGCCAGAGTTTTGTGCCAGCCCACAGCGAATTAACTTGGATTCTGGACTGTTTTACTGGTTTTGGCGAAATGGGTCGAATGATTCAATTTAAGGATAAATCAGCCAGCGTTGGTAGCGACCGCACTAGTGTTGGTTTGTTTAATTATCCAGTTTTGATGGCGGCCGATATTTTACTTTATGGCGCTAAATACGTGCCGGTTGGCGAGGACCAAAATCAGCATCTTGAGTTTACCCGTAATATTGCACAACGTATGAACAGCCAGTTCGGCGAACTTTTTGTTGTGCCAGAAGAGACCAAGAAACAATTAGAATTTTTTGGCAAAAAAGACGGTTTAAGGGTTCGTGATTTGCAAAATCCAAGTAAAAAAATGAGTAAAAGTGACGAAAGCGGCAAGGGCGTGATTTATTTAAATGACACCCCAGAAGCTGCTCACAAAAAGATTATGAGTGCTACGACCGATTCCGTAGGAGCAATTCACTATGATCGAGAGAATCAATTGGGGATTTGTAATTTGCTTGATTTGCTAAGCCTAGTACGTGGGCAAAAAATTGAAGAAACTATAACAGAATTTGAAGGACTAGAGCGCTATGGCGATTTCAAAAAGATTGTTGCTGATGAAATTTCTCAGTTTTTGGCAAGTTTTCAGTCACGACTCGCTGAGGCTGATGACGAAATGATTCTACGAAAACTTACGAGCTCCGAACAGCTGATGAATCAGGAAGCCGGAAAAGTATTGTACTGCGTCCAGCAAGCGGTCGGATTAAGGAAAAAAGACTAGTATGGCTAAATTCAATTCGGGCGACCTGCTAGATATTTTGCGCCGCTTCAAGGTAGCGGGCGAAGAAAACGTGCCCCGCCATATTCAGGAAATGAAAAAACTCACGCCCGACGCTTTTTCTGAAATTTTTAGTTTTAAGTTTAATAGTACGAAATATTTTATAATTATTGATGGCACGGCCGAAGATGATGAGAATTATATTATTGGGCTACTTAGCACCACCTATGGAGAAATCGAAGGTGAGTTAATCAAGAATCCGCGCGACGGCTTGCTAAGTTTCGCCTTACCATATCAAGGTAAAGATGTTTACTTATTTAGGGGCGAGAC
This sequence comes from Candidatus Saccharimonadota bacterium, assembly GCA_010014525.1. GTDB lineage: Bacteria > Patescibacteriota > Saccharimonadia > Saccharimonadales > Saccharimonadaceae > Nanogingivalis. The sequence goes on from RZZT01000022.1 coordinate 9,508, forward strand.
TTCTAAGCGCAGAATTGATGTTTTGTTGCATGAAAAATATCCTGATTTTTCGCGCAGTACGATTCAGAAATATATAAAGAGTGGGTATGTGACAGTTGATCAAAAAGTTATTCTAAAATCAAATACTACGATTGATGCCAAAAGCAATGTTAGCCTAGATATTCCTGAAAAGTCTACTTTTGACGATGATTTTCCAATAATCTACGAGGATAAAAACGTGATTGTAGTTGATAAGCCAGCTGGTATCCTAACGCACAGCAAAGGTGTTTTGAACGATGAATTTACAGTTGCAGATTTTTTCAAGAAGCGCGGCTCAACTTTTGCTAACGACACGAATCGCACCGGAATTGTTCATCGGCTCGACCGCGACACTTCTGGCGTAATAATTGGTGCCAAAAACCCAGAGGCCGCCAAGAAACTGCAAAAACAATTTTCCGAACGAACTACTAAAAAAACTTACTTTGCAATCGTGACCGGCACTCTAAAGCAGCCAAAAGCAATGATTGATTTACCAATCGCCCGCAACAATTCCGCACCAAGCACTTTCAAAATTGATGCGAAAGGGAAGGGCGCTCAAACTCGCTATGAAGTCCTCGCGCAAAATGGCGATTACTCACTTATCAAATTACAGCCCAAAACCGGCCGCACGCACCAATTGCGCGTGCATATGAGTTATTTAGGCGCGCCAATTTTAGGCGATAGAGTTTATAATGAATTATCCAAGAAGGCTGACCGCATGTATTTACATGCCGAAAGCCTAGAAATCACAATCCCGCCTCTAAAATCTGGTGAAAATTCAATCCGCAAAACCTTCACAAGCGTGATGCCAGAGGATTTCAACCAATTTTTTGATAAATAATTATGAATACTGATCTCATAAAATCAACTATTCAATCTTCGCACGCAGTAATTATCGATATTCCGGTTGGCTTTGGTTATGATTATTTAATTTCTCAGCTCAGCCTACCTACTAATGCCGAAGTCATTAAAGTCCTGCCACGCATTCATAATACTCAAAAAACTGAGAATATCAATGCCGAGGACGTCATTGAAATTCAAGAAAAAACCCGCGGCGCTAGTAGAAATCTGCAAATCTACTTTATTCTGGGCGCCGAAAAAATGAGCGAAGTTGCACAAAATAAATTCCTTAAGCTACTTGAGGAGCCACGAAACAACCTCCATTTTGTTTTAGTGACTAGCCTTAATGATAAGATACTTACGACCATTAAATCGCGCTCGCAGTATTTAAAAATCGAGCCAATCTCGCTGTTTGAATCACAAAAATTAATTAAAAAACTAGGTATAAAAGACACTAAGGCTAAGCAAATATTGTTTCTAGCAAATGGCTTGCCAGAAGAAATAACAAAATTATCGCTCGATGCCAAATATTTTAAATTCAATCTAGAAATAATGGACCTAGCTAAACGCTGGATTTCGGGCTCAAGTTATCAACGTATAGTTATTATTAGCCGAATAAAGACAGACCGCGTTAAGGCGCTGGCTGTAACTGCCAAAATTATTGAAATTCTGGGCAAAACAATTTCTCCAGATAACGCAGTCCAATCCACTAGGCAGGCCAGAAAATTACTTTTGGCACACAAAAAAATCAATCAAAATGGCAATATTCGGCTGTGTCTGCTAGAAGCAATTTTTGCATAAGCATTTTCAAAACTGCTCAAACTGTGGTATAATTACCTTATGTTAGGTTTTTTACTACTAGTATTATTTGTGGGATTTATTTTGTGGCAGAAGCCAGAGGATTCTAAATCTACAAATGCTTTACCCGATAATTTGTCGCTCAAGATTGATAAACTATGGAAAGCGGCGCAAGAGGCATTGATTGATCGTAAATATCTTCGAGCAGAGAAGATCCTGTTGACTATTTTACAATTTGATGAGCGCAACGCGATGGCTTACAACCGGCTCGGAATTATCTATGCTGGGCAAAAACAATACGAAGACGCCATTGAGTGTTTTGAAATCGCGCAGAGTTTAGAGAGTAGCCCTTCAAGCCTGCACAACGTTGGTTTGATTTATCTAGAAACAAAAGACTACACCAAAGCAGCTATGGCGTTTGAACAAGCTCTGAAGATAGAAGACGCCCTTGCAACCCGCCATATTGCCTACGCTAAAGCACTCGAAAACTTAGGCAATTACAAAGGTGCGATTAAGGCCCTCGAGCGAGCAGTGGAGCTTGACGAGCGCCCACAGACCATCCGTACCCTTGGTGCGCTATATCTAAAAGCAGGCCAGACAGAAAAGGCTCAAGACCTAAAAGTCAGGCTAGACGAGCTCCGCGGCGGGATTAACAGAATTAAGCAAAATCGCTTAGCCCAAGATGCTCAAGCTGGGCGTAAGATTGG
>RZZT01000058.1 GCA_010014525.1 Candidatus Saccharimonadota bacterium
GCTAGCGCCCTCGAGCGCCTGCCTAGAAAATAGGGTGGAATAGTTCTTCGTTTGAGGTGTATTGTGTTTATGCTTGTTCATGGGTATAGTTTATCGCCCCCATGAGTCAAGCCTCCCAACTACTAAATTGAAAATTACGCCAAAAAATGCTAAAATTATAAGATGGATAACAATGATATTATTGACCTAGATAAATTCGGCGGCGACCTTTTTAATGACTTCACAAAAGATATTTCACCAGAAAAATCGCCAGAAACGCCCCGCAAAAGAATCCCTGTTATTATGCTAACCGGGTTCTTGGGCAGCGGCAAAACCACGCTACTCAATAACATCTTAGAGAATAATAAAAATCTAAAAATTGGCGCCATTATCAACGATTTTGGGCAAATCAATATTGACAGCAAATTGGTGGCTGGCAGCATCAGCGAAGACACAATTGAGCTCAGCAATGGTTGCATCTGTTGCATCTTGGGGGATAACCCGCTAAGTGAGCCGCTCGAAAAACTGACTAGCAGCGAATCGCCAGTTGATGCCATTATAATTGAGGCTAGCGGAATTGCCGAACCATATGATTTGCTCCAGACTTTACGTTTTTCAGGTAATCAATATACGGAGTTCGGAGGAAATATCTATCTTATAGACGGCAAAAACTTTGAGGAAAACTACAAGCAATTTCCCCGCCATTTTGACAAGTGTATCAAAACTTCAGATATTATTTTAATCACAAAAACTGATAATATTACCGAGCCTAATTATAAAGCCTTGGAAAGTAAAATCACCTCCATAGCTAAGCATTCGCCGGTTATTAGACTTAAATGGGGTGAGGCGCCGTCTGATTTACTATTTGACAGCCTCGGGCGAGACTCCGAGAGACAATCTAACCTGTTTGACCAGCAAACTAGTGAGTATGAGCATAGGCACAGCCACGACCACGGGCATAATCATCATGAGGACCATAGTAGTCACCTTCACCATCAATTTTCAAGCTTTAGTTTTGAGAGCGAGACACCGCTTGAGCCAAAGAAGTTTATCGAGTTTCTAGATAATCTACCCCAGAATCTATTTAGAGCCAAAGGCTTTTGTTATTTTGGGATGAAAGGCTATGAACAGAAATTTATATTGCAGGTTGTAGGCAACTATACCGAAATTAAAGCCGAGGAATGGGGCGGTCAAACGCCAAAAACCGAGTTAGTTTTGATTGGGCACAATATGGACGAGTCTGCAGCGCTAGAGCGGCTTCAGCGTACCGTAGATTCAAACCCTAGCAGTATCAAACCTGAAGATATGATGAGCTTTGAGCGGTTTCTAGTGTCATAGAACTATTACCTTCTAAAAACTGGACGTAAAATTTTATACGTCCAGTTTTATTTTGGCTACTATTTCGCTAATTCTCGCTCAACAGCTAACTTATCTCTCGCAATCAGCTCAACTCGCGCCGCGATTTCGCGTTCGCCCATTTCAATCGCACGCTGCAAACTCGGCTCGGACTTCAGCGGACTAAAGAATTCCTCAAACTCCGCCATCTGCTCAGGGGTTCTAAGAACAGATCCGGTATACCTTGGGAAATCATTGTAGCTTTTATCGCCGCCAAAAATTTCTTCAGCCCATTGCCAATTATTCCTTAGCCACTGCCAAGTCAAATCTCGCGTTTTTAGATTCCTCAGTAGGTAAATATACCAGCGCAAAAGGTCTTGTGGTCGTACAATTTGAGGATTTTTCATCAAAGCCAGCATCTTTTTGCCGGTTTCGGGGTTTTTAGTCGATGACAATGCAGCCAAAATATCGTCTTTTAGATCAACATTCGGCGTTTTGGTATAAATTTCGATTAACTCATCAATCAGTTCGGTAGATTCTTGATTGCGAACCTTATTCGAGATAACTAGCGACCTAACTTCTGCGTTAATCTCAGAAATATCTTGAGCTAATTGATAGATTTCTAGGGCTTCGCTAATAGCCACTTTGTCTTCGCTATACAGCATATGAGCCAAGATAATTGGTCGAAGCTGCTTGTCATCCTCAGAATCTTCAGCACGCTCAATTGCGCCCAAACGCTCAAACTGCTGGTGTGCCAACCCATGTACGAATTGCTTCATATTTATCTCGGCCCCAGTATCCTCATTGATAAAAATCTTCAACTCGCCAATCAAAATACTAATCATATCCCACACTGCAAGGCTGCTTTCATTTTTATAAACGCGAAGAGTCTTAACTAATTCGCCGCTAGAAATCTTACC
>RZZT01000023.1 GCA_010014525.1 Candidatus Saccharimonadota bacterium
TAAAGCTCGGCCTAGTGGTCTTGAACGCCGGCCGTGAATGGAATGATGGTTTAGTTCTGGAGTAATAGCTTGCTTAGTACGACCAGAACTATTCCACCCATATTTTTTAGGCAGGCGCTCGAGGGCGCTAGCCCAGGCTTTACCAGCCTTAGAAAATAGGGTGGGATAGTTCTTCGTTTGAGGTGTATTGTGTTTATGCTTGTTCATGGGTATAGTTTATCACACCCCCCCCCCCCATGAGTCAAGGTTTATTTGAGATTTGATTTCACCGAATACTTCTGCATCGAATAAAGCGGTTTGCTCGAAACTGGGCCATCGATCAAAATCTCTTTTTCGAGCTGCCAAGATTTTAGCAACGGTTTTTGTTTCTTGTCTTTCGGCCGAGCAAGCAGCCAAACTGTCTCGTGCTGGCGCGAAAATTCCGCCAAGTCTTTAATCTTGAAAGTATCATCATCTTCTAGCATTCGCATCGAGCCAATGTGATAATCGGCACTCGAGTCCAAGAAATAAACTGGGTTTTCATTAGTTGAATATTGCACTGCTTCGTAAAAAATCCAACCATTTTTATCATTGGCCTCAGTGATAATTGGTTCGCCAGCCTTCATCTCATACTTCGCCTGTTCAATCACTTGGCGCGTAATATTATCGCCAGCTTTGGTTTCGTAAACATTTACAATACCGGTAAGTTGCAAAGATACCAAAGTTATGGCCGCCAAAATCGCTACACGACGGTGTTTTTTATCGTTAAAAGTAAGATAAATTAAAATCGCAATTAGTGCATTAATTACAATTAAACTAGCGATCAAATACCGGTTGACGAAAATTGAGCTAAACGGCGGCAGACTAGCTAAATACAAAATCGCAATCGCACCAACCGAGGTGAGAACCAGCATACTAAGCGGTTTTTTGAATTTGCCAGCTCGCGCGTTTTTAATAGCTGCCCAAACTGTAAAAATCAACAAACCATAAATTAAAATACTATACCAACCACTGACCATACCGCCATCGCGCGCCAAAAATAGCTGAGTGAAAAAATTTGGCACAGTGTGAAAATTAACTGGCGGAATCCAGAACCCAGACTTAACCTGAATCGCTTGCGTTACAAAAAACGGAATCCATGGCAAGAAAAATCCAGCCGCCCATAAGTGCGAACTTAGCCACTTTTCGCCAAAATATTTAGCTGCCAGTTTCTTAAATTTACGGTCTTTTGGCTTGCTGCTTTGATAAATTTCCACCACGCGAAAAATCCACAGGCCAAGCACCGTCAGCGCAAACAGATACTGCGTCCACATGCCAACACAAATAATCGCGATGTAGGCTCGACACCATAAAGTCTGTTTTTGTTTTTTAATATCGCTAGCCACAAATGCTTCATAAAAAGCCCGAATTGCCAAAATCGCCAGAAACGCCACCAACATATACATTCGCGCTTCTTGGCTATAACGAATGAAGAGCGGCGAAAACGCAGCTGCCAGAGTGGCAAAAAACGCAATTTTTTTGTTAAACAATCTTTTCAAGAGGAAATAAAGCGCCGCAATTGCCAAAGCGCCGAACATGACCGACATCGAGCGGATTGCAAAATCACTCGCGCCAAATACCGAAGTCCAGATTTTGAGCAAGAAATAATACAGCGGCGGATGGACGTCAACAGATGTAAAATACCAAATTTTGGCAAAATCAAACCGAATAATATGGCGGGAGAACGCTTCGTCAAACCAAATTGAAGCTGAGTTTAGATTAATCAAAGTTGCAAGTAAATAACCACCGATAATTACCAGTAATCCAAAGTGTTTTTTAAGATGTTTCATGATAAGCCTATTCTAACATATTTTGGTCACTTGGCAAAGGAAAGCTTGTTGCCAGAGCGAGAACTTCTGCGCGAATTTGGGAAAGCTCCGCTTCGTTTTCGCGTGCGTCAATCGCCCGCTTCATCCAGTCAGCAATCTGAACCATCTCCGGTTCTTTCATTCCGCGCGTCGTGATAGCTGGTGTGCCAAGGCGAATTCCGCTAGGCGCGAACATCGACAATTCATCATTCGGAATCGAATTGGCGTTAAGCGTCAAGCCAACTTTATCTAGCGCGCGCTCAGCGATTTTACCGTCAATATTGAAACTGGCATTCACATCTGCCAAAATTAGGTGATTTTTAGTGCCGTTTGTGACAAGTTTGAAACCGTGTTTTTGCAGTTCTTGCGCCAAAATTTGAGCATTTTTGACAATTTGCTTGGCATAGCCTCTAAATTCAGGTTGCAAAGCTTCATGAAAAGCCACAGCTTTAGCGGCAATTGTGTGCATCTGTGGCCCGCCCTGAGTTCCCGGGAACACCGCGCGATCAATCAAAGTAGGAATATTTTCGAGAGTTTTAGCTGGTTTTTTGAGCGGCGAAGAAACTTTTCCGCGCGAGAGAATTAGCCCGCCACGTGGTCCGCGCAAAGTTTTATGCGTGGTGGTCGTGATAACATGAAAACCAAAATCGAACGGATTTTTAGATTCGCCAGCTACAATTAAGCCAGCGATATGCGCCATATCAGCCATCAGAAGTGAGCCGTATTTATTGCCAATTTCAACAATTCGCGCGTAGTCAATTTCTCCCGGATAGGCCGAAAATCCCGCCAGAATAATCTTTGGCTTGTGCTCGGCTGCTAATTTTTCAATCATTTCGTAATCAATTTCGCCGTTTTCATCTAAACCATAGCGCACAAAATTATAAATCTGGCCGCTACGAGTTACCGGCGAACCGTGCGTTAGGTGACCACCATGAGATAAGTCCATACCAAGAACCGTATCGCCCGGCTCAAGCCAAGCAAAATAAACCGCCTCGTTGGCTTGCGCACCAGAATGTGGCTGAACATTGGCGTGATCGGCCTTAAATAATTTTTTAGCGCGCTCAATCGCTAGCGATTCAATCACGTCGGTGTTCTCTTGCCCGCCATAATAACGCCTGCCCGGATAACCTTCAGAATATTTATTCGTTAGCACTGAGCCAAGCGCGTCTAGCACTTGACGGCTAACATAATTCTCGCTCGGAATTAGTTCCAAGCCTTCGCGCTGGCGAGTTTCTTCTTTTTTTATCGCATTAAAAACTTTTTCATCAAACATAAAATCTCCTAAATTATTTGGTTTTACTAGTGTACTGTTGGCGAAAAAGTTAGTTATATCATACTTCAATTATATCATAAAGTATACCTTTAAGTAAATATAAACGCCTTTCCATAGAAGGCGTTTATATATTTCACAACTACGTTTATTTTATTTCAACAGCTGTACTGATTTTTTCCCAAGTACCAGTCTCATTATTCAAGATCTCAATATTACTACTAATTTTAGTACCGGCTTTAAGCTCTCTCGCCTGAGAGTCCTTCACTTCACGCATGCCATATTGCATACCTTCCATTACATATTCTGCAATTTTGCCGTCTTTAGAGATGTCCCTGCGAAGGAACACTAGGTAGGTTTTGTCAACTTCGATGTCTATATCTTCAGCAAACTTACTCTTAATATATCCAGATAATTTATTACCTTTATTTAAATGATTAAGCTTATCTTGTTCCGCTTTACTTAGGCCCTTCAAATAATCCTCAACTGGTAAAATCGCTCCGAGTCGTGCGTATGAAACTTGCTCGCCATATTCTACCTCACCTTTGATCGGCTGTATTATAGTCATCCTACCAACTGTCTGCGGTGAAACATACTGATTATGAATAGGGTTGAAATTCCTGCCTCCGCCAATCGAATCAATCCGCACAATCGCCACAATCGGACTGGTTTTATAGAAATAATAGGAGTCATTAAGATACCAAATAGTATCACCTTCACTCTTGACGAGAGCAATATCGTCCTTATTAATACTGGCGTAGGCGTCTATTATTTTCGCTTTTTTGCTCAGAAGTGGTCTCGTTTTTGTTCGTATCTGTTTTGTTTGTGTTCGCAAAATATATTGTGGTTGCCACGCAGAGTAGTATCGCGATTACACCTGCGATTATATATTTAGACGATGTTTTTTTGATTGCTGTAGTGTTCTTTGACATAAAGCTCCTTATTATAATTAATAGAGTTGATTAATAGCATCGTTGTCTGTTTTTTGAACTCTTTGGACTTTCCTTCCATAGCCCGTCTGACACATAATACTGTACTGATTGTTATTGTAATGCGCCAGTCCAAATGCGTGACCCATTTCGTGAATAGTAGTGCCTAGGGCCATATCATTCGAAATACTAGGCAAGCTATACCCATCATGGTTTATGTAGATATTCGCAAAACTCCAATTAGAAGTATAGGGCTGAATGTTAGAACCAGTATTGCTATAGAATCTAGTTTCAGCCAACACACCCGACACTCCCCAAAAGTTATTATATCTCAGATAAAAATCCATATTAGATCCATAATTACTACTCACAAAATTCATATAAAATAGGATTACTCCACCCTGAATACATCCAGTTGTTAGCAGCGTTCGCTATATATGAAGACCAATAGCCGACACCAGACCCATGATCCAACCATACCGCAATATTCCCGACACCGTTCGTGTACTTTTTGCCAAATACAGGAGTCGCGGCATAAGCCCCTACTGGCGATAAGAAACTAACGCTAATGATAGTAGCTAGCAAAAAGCTCACCGACTTGTATTTTGCTTTTATTTTCATAAAAACCCTCCGTTTATGAATTATTGTGAAGTACTGAATACATATAGATATTCTTACTCGTAGGATACTCCTTTTTAAAAAACCCGTCAATATTACTTATGTTGTAATATTTACAATATTTTTAGTTTAGACTTTATATACCATATATGATATAATGACCATATGAAAAAAGAACAAGCGTATTTAGAGAAAATCGGGCACTTGATTCAAGAATCGCGCCTTAATAAAAACTTAACTCAGGCTGATTTAGCTGAGAGAATCGGCACTTCACAGAGTGCGATTAATCGCATCGAGGGTGGAAAACAAAATATCACTCTTGAAATGCTAGCACGCATTTCAGAAGAGCTATCAAGCGAAATTATATCTGTAAATGCTCAAAAGAAAACTAATTTTAAAGTACATGGTGGCCGTGAATTATCTGGCGAGATTACCGTTAAAACTAGTAAAAATGCGGCCGTTGGACTGCTCTGTGCCTCTTTGCTCAACAAAGGCAAAACAACCCTACGACGAGTGGCTCGAATCGAGGAGGTCAATCGAATTTTAGAGGTTTTAAACAGCATTGGCGTAAAAACTAAGTGGCTGAACGAGCAAAATGACCTTGAGATTATACCGCCAGCCGAATTGGATTTTAAAAATATGGACATCGAGGCGGCTAAACGGACACGCTCGATTCTGATGTTTTTAGGCCCATTACTCCACCAATACGAATCGTTCCGTATCCCATTTTCGGGCGGCTGCAATCTGGGCACGCGCACAGTTGAACCGCATCTTTCTGGCTTAAAGCATTTCGGCACAAATATTGTGGCTGAGGCTGATTATTACGACGTTAAGAATACTCCACGCGAAGTTGAGAAAAGTATTCTTCTAACTGAGCGCGGCGATACGACAACAGAGAATATCATTATGGCAGCTGCGCTATCTGGCCAAACCGTCACAATTCGTAACGCTAGCCCAAATTATATGGTGCAAGATGTCTGTTTTTTTCTAGAAAAACTAGGCGTCAAAGTTAAAGGAATTGGAACGACCACCCTAACAATTCACGGCCTAAACAGTGTAAGCAAAGATGTTGAATATGCCGTTAGTGAAGACCCAATCGAGGCAGTAACGTTCGTGGCGGTGGCATTAGTGACCAATTCAGAATTATCTATTAAGCGCGCGCCGATTGAATTTGTTGAGCTTGAACTTGAAACTTTGCGCCAGATGGGCGCGAATATCGAAATTTCTGAAGAATATTTTTCATATAACGGCCGAACTAGACTGGTTGATATTTTAGTCAAAAAATCTAAACTCCATGCCGCCAAAGATAAGCTGCATGCCCTGCCTTTCCCTGGTATAAATATGGATAATTTGCCGTTTCTAGGGCTGATCGCAACCGTCGCCGAAGGTCGAACCTTAGTTCACGATTGGAGCTACGAAAACCGAGCGATCTATTTCACTGAGCTAAGTAAATTGAACGCCCAAATTGAGCTGGTTGACCCGCACCGTGTCTATATCACCGGGCCGACTCGCTGGAAACCAGCCGATGCAGTAGCGCCTCCAGCGCTCAGGCCAAGCGTTGTAGTGATGATTGCAATGTTGGCCGCACCCGGCGTTTCAACTTTGCGCGATGTTTACAATATCAATCGTGGCTACGAAGATTTCGCCGAACGATTAAACTCATTGGGCGCAAAAATTGAGACTTTAGTAGTCTAATACAAAATAAAACGAGCCTCACGCACAGTGAAGCTCGTTTTTTGATAATCTCTTGGGGCGAATAATGGGGCTCGAACCCACGGCCTCCGGAGCCACAATCCAGCGCTCTAACCTACTGAGCTATATCCGCCAAAACCGAGATTAACTCACTAATTTTACCATAAAACTACTTTAAAATCAAACCTTTTAGCCTAAACTAAGGTTGAAAATTGCGCGGTTCAGGCTCTTTGAATCTAATCTGCTTAGTGATTGGGACTTGAGGATTATTGACCCCTGACCGATCGGCGCGATTGTAAGAGCTAAAGCCGCCAGCTCCCGCATTATTCTGTTCGCTGAATTGAGGCTTTGCCCTACGCTTGGCATAATTTTTCTCAGCAATAGCCCTTAAGTGATCTTTTGCTTGGATCTTGGCAATATCTTGTGGAGTAACAGATCGGGTTGACCTAGCCACACCTTTTAAGCCCAATTTAGACTTGCCATATCCAGCGATAGTCTTACGATTGGACTCAATTTTCTGGCGCTCATTAAATGTCGTATCTGAAGCAGACCCCAAACGTCCACCAAAAGCAGCTTTAGCAGGGCCACTGGTATGGGCAACTTCTCTTAAATCAGTGTTGGTAATAAATTTGCTGAGTTTCATCTCTACAATTTTACCATAAGTTATTAGGAAATAAAACTTGCCTTTACAAAATAATTTGTGATATAATATGGATACGCGGGCGTCGTATAATGGCTAATATACCTGCCTTCCAAGCAAGTGATGAGAGTTCGATTCTCTCCGCCCGCACCATTTGATCTTTTTTGTTTTAGCAAAAGCACTCTGAAAGGGGTGTTTTTGCTTTTATCATGAGGGTTTTATTGCAAAAGTAAACCACATTTGCTAAAATATACCTATGCCTCCGTAGCTCAGTGGATTAGAGCATCGGGCTTCTATCCCGTTGGCCGTAGGTTCGAGTCCTACCGGAGGTACCATTTTAGGCTATTGATAAAATCAGCAAAAGATGCTATAATCTAAAGTGTTTTATGGGCCAGTAGCTCAGCTGGTTAGAGCACCTGCCTCTTAAGCAGGGTGTCGAGGGTTCAAGCCCCTCCTGGCCCTCCAAAGAAAAATCCCATCTCTTTATGGAAATGGGATTTTTCTTTGGACTAAATGTTTACCGGCCGATCGTAGATTGAATCGTCTCAGCCGTAATTAAAATCTCTGAACCCGCCGCAACCTCACCGGCTAGCATTTTTCTAGCGACTGTGTTCTCGACTACTCTTTGTACTACTCGACGCATCGGCCGAGCGCCAAGCCGCGGATCATAGCCCGCCTCAGTCAATAACATCTTTGCTTCGTCTGTAATTTTTACGACAACTTTCTGATTAGCGAGAGTTTTGTTCACTCCCAATATAATCAAATCAACAATTTGCAACAATTCGGATTTTTTGAGCGGAGTAAAGATTGTGACTTCGTCAAAACGGTTCAAAAATTCTGGGCGAAATTGGTTGGATGAGATTAAATCATCTACAATAATCTGCTCCGACTTTTCAATGTCATAGCCACGGTTAATCAGCTCCCTGATTCTTTCGGAGCCAGCGTTTGATGTGGCGATAATAATCGAATCGCGGAAGGAGACTTCACGGTTTTTAGTATCGCGCAAGATTCCCTCGTCTAGGACCTGCAATAAAGCCGTTAGAACATTCGGATGAGCCTTCTCAATTTCATCTAGCAGAATCACCGAAAATGGCTTTTTCATTACTTGCGCCGTCAGCGAAGTTGGATTATCTGCACCGTCCGCGATTAAACGCTCAACATCATTAAGACCAACATATTCGTTCAAGTCCAACCGAATCATATTATCTTCGCCCTCAAAATACACATCAGCTAGTGTTCTTGCAAGCTCAGTCTTGCCAACGCCAGTTGGACCAAGAAATAAGAAAGTGCCAATTGGGCGGTCCCGATTACGAACGCCCGCCCGCGCCCGCCTGAGCGCGTTCGCCACAGCCGAAACCGCGGGTGCTTGGCCAATCATTCGCCGATGAATTAACGATTCTAGATTCAAGAGTTTAGACTTTTCATCTTCTTGGTGGGCGGTTGAAATTTTCACATTCATTGATTTTTCAATTGCTTGCTCGACTGAAGCGCTAGAGACTAAACCATTATCGGCAAACGCAGCCGACATCTCTAACAGCTTAACTGCCCGCCCCGGCATCTCTAAATTAAAAATATAACGGCTACTAAGCTCATACGCAGTTTTTAAAGCTTGATAGAAATAGAAAACATTATACTTCTGCTCTAAAATAGTTATCTCATCCTGCATCACAGATAGAGTTTCCTCAAAGTTAGCCGGAACTACCTGCAAGGTATTCAGAGTGTTGGCCAGTGAGGAATTGCGGGCCGAAATCTGCAAGAAGGCCTGCTGATCGATGGCCAAAATCATCTTTAAGCGACCAGCTTCTAAAATCGGAAGTAACAGATTAGACAAGTCGGCTGAACCTATCGCATCTTCAAAAAATAGGTGAGCGTTGTCTAAACACAACACGATATTTTTAGCCGAATAGGCCTCAACAAATATATAATTCACTAGTTGTTCAAGCTCTCCGCGCCCAGGCGCTGCGGAAATTAGTGCGCTAGCGTCTAGAATCACAACTTGGTTATATCGTAGTTCACTCGGGATATTGTTCCGCCCGTCCATTATCTGGCTAGCAAAACTTTCAACAACTGTAGTTTTACCAACACCATCAGCACCGATTAAAGCAATATTCTTCTGGCCGTTACTCGATAATTTATCAATCATTTTAGCAATAATTTCTCGATATTGAGGCAATTCAGAAGCCACTCGAATACTATTAGTATTCACCTGCCGGCCAAATTGATTGAGCGTTGGCGTCCATCCGAATGACCAATCGCGTGCGATTCCACCAGTCTGCTTGGGCTGGCTAATTTTATCAATCAACGAAAAGATATGGTCATGCCAAACAACGCCCTCAGTAAGATCCCTAAAATCTAAATTAAAGTGGGCTAAAAACTTTTCATGCGCCGGAAAATTGCGAATGATGGCTAGAACCAGCACGCTTCCAGAAATAGTTTTAGTATTCAATTTTCTCTGCATTTCTAGAGCTGACCGCCAAATATCTTTTGGCGAGTTCTGTGGAATCTCTGCTAAATTTTTAAAAACTTCTTGCCCAAAACCGAAACGACTAACAATAAACATGCCGCCAGAAGCTTTCAGCGCCGCCTCAGCAATATCAACTGAGTTCGGATTTCTAGGTAATCTACCCAAGATATTACTAGCTAGATTACCCTCAACCGTACCGTCATTTAGTGGAGCTAGACGATGGAGTTCCAGCTTCCACCACCATAATAAAATTGTCAGTGCACTGATAGCCGCCAAGCATGCCCACATTAGACTACTACCAACGAGCAATAGATAGATCGTCAGAATCGCCAGCAAAAATCGACCTAGGTTCATCATCTTGCGCACCATTGGCGTCATCACTACCGTGATACGTGATTTTTTAGCTCGTAAATGATTATAATTAAAATCTTGATTCATCTTTGGCCTCGCGGAATTTGAGTTTTATTATTCATTTTGATAATTTCAGGTATCTTAATCTCAGGTATTTTTAGATTAAAATGCGGCATCCACCCAGAAAACGTCAGAATAACAAATACGATTGGTAGAATCGGTAAAGCTGCCCAAAAAACTAGCATCAATAGACCAAGGAGCGCCCTTAAAGCAATGTAAAATACCCCCGCCAACATAACAACTGTTCTCAAGATTGCGCCAATTATGCGCGAAAATGTTCGATCGACCAGTTTTCTAAAACGTTGCTCAATTGAACCATTGACTAGCCTGCCCGCATCAATTTGCCGAAACGGCGCAAACCAAGTCTTTATTAAAAGCGGCAGCGAAAAATAGTCAATCGATTTTTCTAGACTATCCAAAATCGTCACTGCGCGTGCCAGCCAGCCCTTTGAATACCACCAAGAAATAAACGCCATAAGCATAATATAATTATAGTCGAAAATCGATTTTTTAGCAAGCAAAGTTATTGCTTAAATACACCTTGAAGTGCTATAATATCAGTAAGCTACAAGCTTTTTGATTTTAAATAAACTTTGATGAAAGGAAAAATATGTTAGAAATTATACTGGCAGTCGCCGGCGTTTTGCTCGGTGGTGGCGGTGTTTTTGTGTATCAAAAAACCAAAGAAACCAATGCTAACAACACTTCAACTAAAATAATTGCTGATGCCAAGAAAGAATCGGCTGAAATTCTAGAACGTGCCAACGAGAAAGCTTTGGGCTTAATTGAACATACAAAAAAAGAAGAATCTGAGCGCCGCAAAGAACTACAAAAAACCGAAAATCGTTTAGCCGAACGCGAATCTTCACTTGACAGAAAACTCGACCAGCTAGACGAGCGTGCCAACAAATTACGCCAAAACGAGTCCGAGCTAGACAGTTTGAAGAATGAAATTCACGAGGTTCGTGACCGCCAATTGGCAAAACTTGAGAAAATTGCCAAACTCAGCAAAAAAGACGCCGCCAAAAAATTAATGGAGTCAACTGAGCGTGAAATGAAACAAGATATGATTAATTTGGTTTCAAAAATTCAGAAAAATGTAACTGAAGACGCCGAAGAATTAGCTCAGACAATTTTAGTTGCTGCTATGGAACGGATTTCTAGCGAAGTCACCGCCGACCGCACCGTAACAGCCTTAAAACTACCTGATGACGAAATGAAGGGCCGAATTATCGGTAAAGAAGGTCGCAATATTCAGGCTATGCAACGCGCAACTGGGGTTGATATCTTAGTTGACGATACGCCAGGGATGGTAGTTCTTTCGAGCTTCGACCCAGTTCGCCGCCAAATCGCCCGATTAAGCCTTGAAATTTTAATGAAAGATGGCCGAATTAACCCTAGCCGCGTCGAAGAAGTTGTCGCTAAGGCTCAGCGCGAAATCGACAAAGAGATTAACCGAGCTGGCGAAGACGCCGCGCGCGAAGTTGGTCTGACTGGTCTGCCCCGCGAAATGTTGCGCCT
>RZZT01000024.1 GCA_010014525.1 Candidatus Saccharimonadota bacterium
CTATAAGCTCTTATCAAGCCTATACCTTAATTATAGCATAAATGCAATGAAATGTCAATAGCCCTTACTCTTTTTATTATATAATATTAAAGTGACTAGTGTAAAAACTAGTTACTTTACAAATATAATTAATGTTTTATAGCCTATTTAACTGGCGGTAAAGCCTTTACAAAGTTGATTTTCAAACCTTCTTTCGTAAAACGACTCTCGTAGGTGGTCATCACCTTGTAATTGTTATTGAGATCGCTTTCGTGCAGATCAAAGCTCAGTCGCTCAATTCGCCAGCCTTCGCGCACTAATTGTTCCAAACCCCATTTGAATAAGTTCGTTTCGTCAGTTTTGAAATATAAAGCACCATCTTCACGCAGCAATTCCTGGTAGATTTTCAAGAATGTTGGATGCACCAATCGCCTACCGGCATTACGACTTTTAGGATACGGATCAGGGAAAGTCACCCAGATATATTTAATGCTGTTGGGCGCAAAAGCTTGAGTCAATTGATCTGCCCGGGCCCGCAAGAACTCAATATTCCTGATATCTTCAGCCTCGGCACGTTGCGCACCCTTGACCAAACGATCTGCCTTTACATCAACCGCCACGAAATTTTTGCCCTGATTCTTAGACGCTAAATCAACTGAAAAATAGCCAGTTCCGGCGCCAATTTCTAGATTATGGGTGGTCGCATTAGGCTTTTCCCATTGATTAAATTCAAAGCAAATTGGTGAATTGTTAAAAAGTGCAAATTTATAGAGTTTGCGCTTTCTGGAAATAATAAAATTTGTCGGGTCTAAAATAGCCATATATGTTATAATAACATTATATGGAAGAATTTACAAAAACTTTTTATGAACGCTCACTCGGACAAATCGGCACCTGGATTTCTGAACATGGTATAGATATTGTCTTTTTGATTATCTTTGGGTTTGCCATTTACTATATCGGCCGAATTATAATCAATTATTTACTAAAAATTTTGATTTCTGGAGTTAATCGCCCCGGCTGGACTAAAGTTGATAAAAAGAAACGCCAAGATACTTTGTCTTCGCTGGCTATCACGGTTTGGCGGCTTATAGTGGTTACATCCGTCGGTATACAAATTGCTAGAGAATTTGTACCAGGTCTTAATTTTTCAACCTTGGTGGCTTCTTTGGGAATTTTCTCTGTTGTAATTTCGCTTGGCGCGCAGAGCTTAGTCAAAGATTTTTTGAGCGGATTATTTATTATTTCCGAGAATCAGTACCGAGTCGGTGACATTATCGAAATTAACGGCTACACGGGGGCCGTAACTTATATGGGTACTCGCACAACTATTTTGCGCGACGCCGAGGGCAATGCGCATTATTTTCCAAACGGTATTATTACTCATGTCATAAACAAAACAATGAACTATTCAATTGCTAGAATAAAAATTAATGTTGCTAGCGGCACCGATATAGACAAGGCAACTAAGATTATCAATCAAATTGGTCAACGATTAGCGAAACATAAAAAATGGGAAAAACGAATCATCGAAGCGCCGCATTTTGATTCGATTTCATCTATTAGTGCCGGCTCAATCGAAATGATTATAGTTGGTAAAACTAATCCGAGCGATCAGTGGGTAGTCTCAAGCAAACTGCGCCAAATGATTATCCAAGAATTTGACAAGAATAATATCTCACTAGCCTAATTATTCAGCGTCGTTATCAAGGATATGGAGCGAAGCATCGCTAAGCGGATCTGCACGAAATGCATCAGATTTAACTTTATCCAGCCGCGATTTATAGAGTTCTTTAAACTGTTTTATTGCTTTTTCGTCCACCACGCCATCGGCCGCAAAATCTTCTTGAGTTTGGCTCTCTTTTCCCTTTTCAGTTTTTTCCTTAGCCGCCTCTTCGCGTGCAGCTTGGTAGCTTGGGCGACTAAGGTCAAGCTGTGCCGCACCACTTTCATTGTATAGCCAGATGCTCAGCCACATTAAACTAATTGCGATAACAATAGATAACGTGATAAAAGCTGCAAATTGGTTTTTTAGCGCTTTGTTAGCATATTTTAAGAATCTAGATTTGATTTTATTAAACATTACTTGATCGTCTCTTCAAAACGCTCTAAGGCTTTTTGGTATTCTTCTGCGATTTCGTGCAATTTTGTTGTGTTAAAATTCAATTCACTCCTCTGGTATCGAACTATTTCTAGCTGATCATAAAATTTATCGGCAGCTTTTGAACAATCCATATGAGACAATTTAGTCAGATCACGCTCATAAATCTGGTAATTCTCTCTAAAATATTCTAAATTTTCACTAAATTCGGCCGAAAGCGCTACCAGTTCTGAGCCATTAAGTTTATTCGATACAATGCGAGTGTTCAGATTCGCCATCAGTCGGCTCGAAATAACTTCGTAATTTTGGCCAAGGTTAACCCGAATTAAGGCGTCATTTGAGCGCAATCGACCAAGCTGGTTTTGGATATTCTTACATTCACGCACAATCTTTTGCCCTTGTAGGGCAGTGGCTTTTTTAGCTGAATCAGATTTGACATCTTCAGCTAAGACCGGTGAGCCCATCAGTAAAACACTAGCGCTAATAGCAATAAAAATTCGCGAGTATAGTATTTTCACTAATCTTCGCCCTTAATAATTTTTAAGCTCAATTCATCTAACTGTTCGCTTGTAACGGCACTTGGCGAACTCATCATCACGTCGACGCCTGAGCCATTCTTCGGAAAGGCAACGACTTCACGGATATTTTCTTCGTTCATAAGAATCATAAATACACGGTCTAGACCAAAAGCACAGCCGGCGTGCGGTGGAGCACCGAATTTGAAGGCTGAAAGCATAGCCCCAAATTTGTCTTCGACGTATTTTTTATCATAGCCAAGCGCGCCGAAAACTTCATACATCACCTCTGGCGAGTGGTTTCGGACCGCGCCCGAACAAACTTCGTAGCCATTCATTACCATATCGTATTGATCGGCGACAACTGCAAGTTTCTTTTCGTCAGTATCGGCAGCTTTTAGCGCTTCGGCACCACCCTTTGGCATACTAAACGGATTGTGCCCAAAATCAACTTTTTTGTTCTTTTCGTCATATTCATAAAACGGGAAATCGACAATCCAAGCCAAGGCAACCTTATTTTCATCTTTTAGCCCAAAATAATTAGCAAATTCATTACGGAGGCGGCCCAGGACCTTGTTAACGATTTCTCGTTTGTCAGCACCAAAGAATATAGCGTCGCCGTCTTCAGCACTAGTGGCGTTTTTTATACCAGTTAGCTCAGCTTCATTCAAGAATTTTGCGATTGGGCTTTTAACTTCGCCATTTCCAAACGTTAGGTACGCCAAGCCGCCAGCGCCTTCATTTTTTGCAATTTCAGTAAATTTATCAATTTGCGATCGGCTCAAACTTGCGCCGTTTTTAACGCAAATTGCTTTGACATTTTCGGCGTTTTTAAACACACCGAATCCAGTTTCGGCCAAGATTTTATCTAAGTTAATTAGCTCCATTCCAAAACGTAAATCAGGTTTGTCACTACCGTACTTTTCCATTGCGTCATTGTAAGAAATACGCGGAATTTCTTCAGAAATCAGTTCTTTGTGCGCGAAATTTTTGACTAAATCAACAATTAGCGGCTCCATAGTCTGGCGAACTTCTTCGCCGTTTTCAGCAAACGATATTTCAAGGTCAAGTTGGTAAAAATCACCATACAAACGGTCGGCACGTGGATCTTCATCACGGAAACAAGTTGCGATTTGATAGTATTTATCAACGCCGCCTACCATCAAAAGCTGCTTAAATTGTTGAGGTGCCTGCGGCAACGCATAAAATTTACCGGGGTGAACGCGTGAAGGAATCAAGAAATCGCGCGCACCCTCAGGACTAGAGTTGGCTAGAATTGGCGTTGTAACCTCAGTGAAACCTTTTTCATACATAAAACCACGGATATCGCGGTAAAATTCAGCTCGACGAGCCAGCATTTTTTGCATTTTTGGTCGGCGCAAGTCTAAAAAGCGGTATTTTAGGCGAAGCTCCTCGTTCGATTTTTGACCGTCATCTCCTACCGCAACCGGCAAAGGTTCACTACGGTTTAGAATCTCAAGTTTTTCAACTACAAGCTCAATTGTACCAGTTAAAATGTGCCTATTCTTAAGTGAATCATCGCGCTCTTTCACCTCACCAGTTACCGCTAAAACAAATTCATCACGGCATTTCTCTGCCAGATTAAAGGCTTCGGCTGCTTCTGGCGAAATCACCAACTGCAAAACGCCCGTATGATCACGCAAGTCAATAAAGATCAAACCGCCGTGATCGCGCCGCGAATTAACCCAACCCTTTACAGTTATCTTTTCACCAATTTTTGCCACAGAATCTCTCGACAGTGTCCGCATCTATTTTCTCCTAATTTCTTCTTTTCAATCTTTTTATATTTTAACATATTTTAGAAGATTTCTCTAGACGCTAGCCGCATAAATTAAGGGCTAAGTGCCTACTCAATAAAGTCCGCTATTCTCACCACGCCTACGAACTCTGCGCCCCTCTTCACTATTGCGAAATCACTTCCGGACTTTATCATTTCCGCAAAAGCTTCTAGGCTGTTCTGGTCGTCTTCAAGTGTCATAAACTCCCTCTCCATAATATTCTTAGCAATCTGTGAAGTCTTATCGTCTAAGGAGCTGACCTTTTCGATCGAGATAACACCAACAATCTCATTTTCGTCTTTCTGTGTAACTACAAACTTATCTTGCCCAGTTTTATGTATCTCATCAATGATGAGTGGTCCAAGTAATTCCATTTGATGAATAATCCGTAAATCATCTTTGGCGGTCATAATCTCTGAGACCACGCCATTAGACGCTCGCAAGACCAAACCTAACCAAGTAATCTCGTTATTAGAAAGAGCCTTTTGGTCGTTTGAGCCTATAATCTGCATCAGCTCTTCTTTAGAATAGAAAACTGGATGACTGCGTTGTTTATTTTCTTTAATAATTCTGCGTTTAGTTTTTTCGCCCAGTCGCTGGTAAACTGCGAGTAGATAAGGCTTAAGGTATCCGAATATTTCTTTCGATATTTTAAAAACAAGACTAGATCGTGCTATCAGTGAGGCAACAGCGACTAAACCAACAGTTATAAAGAATGCTCTTAGCGGTTCAGTGATTTCGCTAATTAGTAAAACAAGAATAATTGAAAAAGTTACTAGAGAAGCCTTGATTACAAAGTTATAGCTAGGTGTAAGCTGCTTTTTGAGCAATAATTTTTCCGCCCGCCTATCACCCCTCTCAACCCGACGGTTTAATTCAAATTCGGTAATAAAAACGTCATCTGCACGCATTGCAAAAAACAAAATGATAAAAATAAATACTAGTCCACTAAAAAACATTAACATAATTCAATTTTACAACATTTTTTGTTTTATTACTAGCGTGAATTTTCAGGCTAATTTCAGTTTGTAATGTTAACATAAACATAGTATAATATTATAGAAGACACTTAATTTGGAGGATAGATGAGTAATAGATCTTGGATTATTTTTGGAGTAGTCGTACTGGGCTTTTTCGGTGCAATGTTTGCACTTTCCCAAAACAATAAAATTGATTTAGCAGATGTTGAGGTTAGCCAAGTGATTGAAAATACTGGAACCAACGGCAACATCGAAGAACACGTTTACGGCAAGAAGGACTCAAAAGTTGTCTTAGTTGAATACGCCGACTACCAGTGTTCCGGATGCGCAAGCATGAACAAACGAATCAAAGTTTTGAGCGAAGAATATAAAGACCAGATAGCTGTTGTATTTAGAAACTTTACGCTTGATGGCCACCCAAATGCACTAAGTGCGGCGGCGGCAGTAGAAAGCGCCAGCTTGCAAGGTAAGTTCTGGGAAATGAATGCTTTAGTCTTTGAAAATCAAGTTGATTGGGCAAATTCTAATGTTAGCGAGCGAAATGAGTTATATATGTCATATGCGCGTGAGTTAGACTTGGATGAGGATAAATTTAAAGAAGGCATGAAAAGCTCAAACGTACGCAAAAAAATTGAGTTCGATAAAGCCACCGCCCGAAAGGCTGGACTAACGCAAACACCATTTTTCCTATTAAACGGCGAAGTAATTGACAACGGAACTTGGGGAGATGACGATAAATTCCGTGAGCTAATCAACAAAGAGTTGAAAAAGCACGATATCGATCCGCCAAAATCAACCACTGATAAAAAATAATCTAGTTATATAATCAAAAATAGCTCGAGATTTACATCCGAGCTATTTTTAACATATTAGTTTTTATTGTTCAATATAGCGTTGCCATTCAGCAGGCACAATATCCACAGCTACTTTTTTCTTCCGTGATGGAGGAAAATTAATTGAAATTGGCATGTGTTTTTTGCACTCCTATTTATATGCAACTCACGCGCTTCGACCATTGTCTTATTAAGATTTTTATTGCTTTGGCGCGAGCCTGTGTTACATTATAGCAAAAAGGTGGCGCAATGTCAATAGAAGTCGCTATTTTTTCGGTCTAAACCCTAATAACCGATAGACTTAAGCGTATATCTCTTGACCCTATAGTAAAACATTTTTAGCTTAGGCGCAATAGTTTTTTAATACTATAATAATGTAGTTTTTACAACAATCGTGCGATACGTATCCTCATCAGCTATATTTATATGTAAAAACTCTGCGCGAGCCTTATCTAGCTCGCGCAGAGTGGTTTTCGGCATTCTATTCCACCAAAGGCTATTCAGGAATTACAGTTCCGATAATATCGTAAGATTCTTCAGGTCCAGCCTCGATAAATTCCCCCTTTACCTCAAGCCCTTCTGAACCGATTTCGCCATAGATATTGAGAGGATTATCTCTATTGCCGCCTAGTGCGTAATAGTCCCCGTCGGCTGTTCTAATGCCAAGAACGCAACCGCCATCGTCGCTTTCGGCTCCAGATCGGATCGGCAAGCACGCTGCCGCACCACTAACTGTAACAGTTTCACGCTCAATTTTTGAACTTAGCCCAATTTTGTGGCGAACAATTGCCAAATCCGCAAACCTAACTACAACCCCGATTCCAAATACTAACACGAGACCGATTACCGCCACTAGTCCTCCCACCAACTTTCGGTGAAATGCTTCTGTTTGGGGTTTTGTGAATCCTTTTATCATATACCTCCTAAAATAGCACAGCAATCAACAGCACAGCAATCGAGATTAATGTGATAGCTAAAATTACCGGCCAGACTCGCTTTAAGAATTTATTATAAGGCACGCCAGCCAATGCTAGACCGCCCATCACAGACCCCACAGTTGGCGCAATTAAATTAATGACACCAGCCGAAGTTGCGAAAGCCGTAACAATCAGCGAGCGATCGATGCTGGCAAAATCAGCAAGCGGCGCTAGAATCGGCATAGTTAGTGTAGCTAGACCAGAAGTTGAAGGAACTAAGAAAGACAATGGCAAGTACACGATAAATGTGATTACTGGCAAAATAAAGCCCGGTACTGCGTATAGAATCTGTTCACCGGCATTAATGATAGTGTCCATGATCTGACCATCCGTCATCACAACCGAGATACCGCGCGCAACACCGATAATCAAAGCTACCGAAAGCAAATCTTTCGCACCATCGATAAAGTTGTCAATGTAATGGTGGCGATGAATCACGCCGATAATACTTGAAGAAACAAAGAACAACATTGAGAGCTCCATAAACCACCAGTCTCCCAACGGAATCATTGCACCAACTAGACCGCCAACGACAGGTAGTCCAGTTAGCCAAGTATTGAAGTCTTCAAAAATTGTAATACCGAATTTGGCTGACCAAGGAATAACTGAAATAATCATTATCACAAATGTCAAAGCGAAAACTGCCATAATAGCTTTACGCTTACCCGTAAATTCAGGCACCTCGCTAGAAACTGTCGCCGACTCGTTAGTTTTTATTGCAACATCGTCTTTATACTCACCGTGTTTTACTTTGGCCGCATAGCGCATTACGAAGATAATTGAGACAACTAAGCTAGCTATCAAAATCAATAGTCGCCAGATAATGCCATCACCGATTGAAATCTCAGCGAATCCACTAGCAATACCAGTCGAAAACGGATTGACCGTTGAGCCAAGAACGCCAACACCAGCACCTAAGATAATTGTTAGTGCCGCCACCATGCCATTGTAGCCGGCAGCAACCATAATCGGCATAACAAGTGCGTAAAACGCAATAGTCTCTTCTTGCATACCGTAGGTTGTGCCACCGATTGCAAAAATAGTCATTAGAATTGGGATTAACCATTTTTCCTTGCCTTTCAGCTTTTTAACAACTCGACCTATAGCAGCATCAAGCGCACCAGATTTCATCGTGACATTTAGAAATCCGCCAATTACGATGACGAATAATACTACATCAATCGCGTCAATCGTGCCGCGAATTGGTGCTTGAGCAATTTCCCAGAGCCCAGATCGTGTATCAACTTCTTCTATCGTGCCATCTTCAGACTCAACCTCTTGAACCTTCTCTACTCGATGGTAAGTTCCAGCAATCGGCTGACCGTCCGCATCTAGATCATATTGACCAGATGGAATTAGCCAAGTTAATAATGCAACTATTACCACGATTCCAAATAGAATCGAAAACGCGCTCGGCATTTTAAATTTACGTTTTGCTTTCTTTTCTGTTGTAGGTTTTACAACATTTTGTGTATTTACTTCAGGCGTGTCCATATTGTCCTTTCTATAGAGTTAGCGCCATAACTGCTTTGATAGTGTGCATACGATTTTCGGCTTCGTCAAAAACTACCGAATTATCAGAGTTGAATACCTCGTCAGTAACCTCCATTTCAGTTAATCCAAACTTCTGGTGAATGTCTTTCATAGTTTCAGTATTTAGATCATGAAAGGCTGGTAAACAATGCAAAAATTTAACATTTGGGTTGCCGGTCGCGTTCAATAAGTCACGGTTGACCTGGAACCCGCGTAGTTGGTTAATGCGCTCTTCATATTTAGCTTCTTCACCCATCGATACCCAAACATCGGTATAAATGAAATCTGCGCCGTGAGCCAGATCATACAAATTATCGCCGATAGTGATTTTTGCGCCAGTTTTTTTAGCGATTCGCCTACATTCATCGACTAAATCGTGTTCAGGTGTTAACCCCTGTGGGGCTGCAATTCTGAAATCAAGCCCCATTTTAGCCGCGCCAACCATCAAACTGTTAGCCATATTGTTGCGACCATCGCCCACAAACACCAATTTTGTGCCTTTCAAATAGCCCAAATGCTCTTCAATTGTGAGAAAATCAGCCAAAATTTGAGTTGGATGAAATTTATCAGTCAAGCCGTTCCAAACTGGAACGCCAGCATATTTCGCCAAATCTTCGACTGTTTTGTGAGCAAATCCGCGGAATTCGATTCCGTCAAAACTTCGCCCCAGCACCTTAGCTGTGTCAGCGACAGATTCTTTTTTGCCAAGCTGGATATCATCTTTACCGAGGAATTCTGGTTGCATACCTAAATCACGCGCAGCTACTACAAAAGCCGTGCGAGTTCGAGTTGAAGTTTTCTCAAACAGCAAAGCGATTTGCTTGCCTTCGTGAATTCGGTGCGGAATACCAGCTAGTTTCAGTTTCTTGTATTCTGCTGCGGTGTCTAGCATTAGACGAATCTCTTGAGGTGAAAAATCAAGTAGTTTCAAGAAACTTCTGCCCTTTAGATTGAGTGCCATATTAAATATCCTCTCGGTAAATTGGCATTGACATACAGCGCGGACCGCCACGGCCACGGCCAAGCTCGGCCCCAGAAACTTCGATTACTTCAACGCCAGCTCGGCGTAGAGCCTCATTAGTTACGGTGTTTCGGTCGTAAGTCACCACCACACCGGGCGCGATCGCCAAGGTGTTACTGCCGTCATTCCATTGTTCGCGAGCGGCTGCTAGTGAGTCGCCATCGCCACACGGAATCAAAACGGCATTTTCTATTTCAAGAACTTCTTCAAGCACTGCTTTTAGATCTGTTTTGTGAGTAATAACTGGGCGACCTGGGATTCCAGAATCTTCTACGATGTAGATGTTTAAATGACCATCTTTAGTCAAAATTGCTGGATGAACGGTAAATTTATCATGGTCAATCATTGTGAAAACTGTATCTAGGTGCATAAATGCGCGCGTATCCGGAATTTCAATCGCCAAAATTTTGTTAAATTCGGAGAATTCAAACAGCTTGGCCGAGAGTTTCTCGATAGCCTCTGGAGTTGTGCGTTGTGAAACACCAATTGCCATAGTATTTTTGCTGAGAACCAGCTCGTCTCCACCTTCCATTGAGAATTTATTGTAGCGGTCAAACCAAACTGGCACCTCATCGCCAGGAATTTTAGCAGCGAATCGTGGATGATAGCGCATAATATATTCCATAAACAGACTTTCGCGGCGGCGAGCGGCAAATTTCATTTTGTTGATAGTCACGCCGTGGCCAATTGCGGCAGCTGGATCACGCGTAAAGTATAGGTTTGGCATTGGGTCAAGGATAAACGGATAATCGTCTCTAAAATAATAGTTGAGTTGGTGACCTTCGCCTTCTGGAACTTCGACTTCATATTTTTTGACACCAGCCATAAGTTTGCGCACCAAATCGAGTGGTTTCATTTCGCCCAAATAGCGCATCAAAGCGTGCGTAATGTGGCGCTCACCCTGTTTAGATGCGCGCACCATATCAGAAATAAATCGCCATTTGATTTCTTCATTATATAGCGATTCGGCTGCCAGTTCGTCAAGATAAAGCACTTCGATATCGCGCGCCCTTAGAATATCGGCGAAAGCGTCGTGTTCTTCCTGCGCCTTTTCAAGATACGGGATATCGTCAAACAGTAGTCGTTCAAGATATTCAGGTGCCAAACCTTCTAGTTCTTTACCCGGACGATGCAAAACTACCGTTTTCAACTTTCCGATTTCACTTTTAATATTTATCGGTGTATCACTCATTTTTGCCCCCTATTATGTTCATAACTCGATTATAACATAAACAGTTTAGAAAAGAAAATTGATTTCGAGCCCTGATTTTAAGTTTTTATTTGGCGGTGAACCCATTTTCTAGAGACATTGAATACAGCGACTAATACAAACGAAAATGCATACATTACAATGGCCGTAAAGACCGCGCGCAATGTGAAATTGGCTGTTTTTGGCCAATCAAACTTGCCGACTAGCAGATCAATAAAAATCGGATGTACTAGATAAATTCCGAGAGTTTGTTCGGCCCAAAATGTCAGAGCGCGTGATTCGATAGCACTTTTTGGCTGAGGAATATTTTGCTTAAAAAATACAAAAAATGCCGCCGACATCAACAAAATAGACACTGAAAAATT
>RZZT01000059.1 GCA_010014525.1 Candidatus Saccharimonadota bacterium
CGAGCGTTCTCTCGTCGTAAGATATCCATCTGGTTGTCTTGACTTGTAATGAAGTTATTGGCACTGACCGCGCTAATAATGATGTTCACCGACACCAGCACCAAAAGAGCCGAAAGAATAGCGATAATAATACTCTGAGAGTAATCTTTTTCTTTTTGCAGTTTTAGACTAGGTTGGCTCGTAACCTTTTGAGTTTTTGTATTTTTCGTAGTCTTAGTTTGTTTAGCCACAGTTTTTAATCCTTTCTAAGTGATTGTATATGGCTATGATACAATTTTTTTCGATTAAAATCAAGATGCTTATGAATATATTGGCCTAAAACTAGTCACGTTTCAGCATTACCGTAAAAGCTTCGCTTGGAATTTCAACGTTGCCGAACTTTTTCATACGTTTTTTGCCGCGTTTTTGCTTGGCGAGAACTTTTTTCTTGCGTGAAACGTCTCCACCATAGAGACCAATTGTTACGTCTTTGCGATAGGCGCTGAGATTTTCGCGAGCGATGAATTTTCCGCCAATTGCCGCCTGAAGCGCCACTTGGAAATTTTGCCGCGGAATAACTTCTTTTAATTTTGCCGTAATCTCACGGCCAATTTTTTGCGATTCTGAACGATGGCACATTATGCCCAGCGCATCGATAATTTCGCCAGCTACATAAAAATCAACTCGCACCAAATCATGCGCCTGATAACTCCACAAATCGTAGTTAAAGCTACCATATCCGCTAGTCACAGATTTCAATTGGTCATAAAAATCAGTCAAAAGATTGGCTAATGGCGCTTCAAAGCTAATTAAAACGCGCTCATCAATATAGCTAAGATTTTTTTGCAAACCACGCTTAGAAACAATTAATTGAATTACTGCGCCAACATAATCCTGCGGCACAACAATTTCGCCTTTAATCCACGGTTCGCGAATCTCGGCGACTAAACTCATATCCGGCAAATCGGCAGCACTTTTGATATCAATTTCTTCGCCACTCGAAAGCAGCACGTGATAATCAGTTGATGGGTTGGTAATGACTAAATCAAGGTCGTACTCACGCTCCAAGCGCTCACGGATAATATCCATATGAAGTAGGCCAAGGAAGCCAATCCGCACGCCAAAGCCCAAAACCGGTGAATTTTCTGGCTCAAATTGAAGTGCCGAATCACTGAGTGAGAGCTTTTCAATCGCATCTTTTAAATCTTGGTAGTCTTCGTTTGAGACTGGGAAAAACCCAGCATAAACAAACGGTTGCACGTTTTTATAACCCGGCAAAGGTTTGCTCGCGGGCGCTTTTTGAAGGGTTACAGTATCGCCCACTTTAGCCTCACGAGTAGTTTTGAGATTGGTCACGATGTAGCCAATTTCACCAGCGCTCATCCCATTGTATGGCGTCATTTGCGGTTGAAGTTTACCGATTTCAAGCGCCAAACCGTTCGAATTAGTCGCCATCATTTTAATTTCGTCGCCTTTTTTGAGTGTACCCGAAAAAATCCGCACGTACAAAATAACACCGCGATATTCATCGTAATAACTGTCAAAAATTAGGGCTTTTAGGGGTTTCACTTAAATCTCCTCCGGTGCTGGGACTCGCTCAATTACCGCATCTAAAACTTCTTCAACGCCCATTCCAGTTTTAGCAGAAATGTGCAAAATATCCTCTTCTTTACAGCCCAATAAGTTAATAACTTCTTTTGAAACGCGCGGGATATCAGCCGCTGGTAGGTCGATTTTGTTCAAAACTGGAATAATTTCGAGACCTTCTTGTATCGCCAAATATACGTTGGAAAGCGTTTGCGCCTGAATTCCCTGCGAAGCATCAACCACCAAAATTGCACCCTCACAAGCCTGTAAACTACGAGATACTTCATAGGAAAAGTCAACGTGGCCAGGTGTGTCGATTAGATTCATCTCAATACCTTTCCAAGTCATCGTCACCGGCGTTAATTTTATGGTGATTCCCTTTTCGCGCTCAAGCTCCATAGAATCAAGCAACTGCGATTTCATATCGCGCTTCTCAACCGTGCCAGTAATCTCCATCATACGATCAGCCAACGTGCTTTTGCCGTGATCAATATGGGCAATAATACAGAAATTCCGAATTTTATCTAGTTTTTGCTCACTCATTAGAGTAAATTATAACATTTTTTGGCAAAATTTACTAGAGGCTAGATACTCTCACAGTAG
>RZZT01000025.1 GCA_010014525.1 Candidatus Saccharimonadota bacterium
TGGCTGGGATGGAGGGATTCGAACCCCCGAATGCATGGACCAAAACCATGTGCCTTACCACTTGGCGACATCCCACTAGCCCATTTATTTTAACAAAAAAGGCCAATAAAATCAAGGACTTCATAAAAATCGTTTTATATGTTATAATATATACTGATTATAAAATTAAGCCCAGGCGAAAGGAAGACGATGGCAAAGCATAAAAGTTGGCACGGTGCGGACCGTAAGCGCGCGCTAAAAGCAAAACAAAAAATCGCCAAACGCCGCGAAACAAAACGTCGCGAGCGATTAGCAGCCCAAGCAAAAGTAGTTTCTGCTGCCGTATAACACAATACAAAATAAAAGCTCGCCTGATACAAATAGACGAGCTTTTATTTTATAGGAGGGTTAATGATAAAAAATATTCTTATAATCATACGTAGAAATTTTGTTTCTGTGCCGATGATTTCGATTTTAATTCTGGCAGCCACTTTGATGGCTCTGGGTGAGCGTCGTGACGCATGGTTTATTAGTGTCGTAATAATCATCAACTCGATTTTTGCGTGCATCCAAGAGGTACGAGCTTACTTGATTCTGCGAAAAATTGAGCTGATGTCTGCACCGCGAGCGCGAATTTTTCGAGGTGAAGAGTTATTGGATGTTCCCTATCAGGAACTTGCGACTGGCGATGAGATTCACTTAATGGCTGGCGATGAGATTCCGGCGGATTGCGAGGTTCTAGCATCTTTTAGTTTTGAAGTTGATGAAGCTATGTTGACTGGCGAATCTGTAGCCGTCAAAAAGAAGATGGGCGATAAGATTTTGGCTAGTTCTGCTGTTGTCGCTGGCGAGGCGCGAGCAAGGGTTTTGGCAGTTGGTGGGCAAACTAAAGCTGGGCAAATTTCATCTAATCTCAAAAACTACCAACCAGCTTTAACGCCAATCCAAAAGAGGATTCAGCACGCAATTTCATTTTTGACTTATCTTGCGCTGGCGTTGGGGCTACTAATTTTTGTTGATTATAGGCTAGCGGGCGCAAGTTACGTGGTAATTATAAAAACGATTACTAGTGCCGCCGTGACAGTGGTCCCAGAGGGTTTATTGTTGGCTAGCTCCATGTTCTTTGCATACGGCTCACTTAAATTGGTGCGGGCGAAGGTTTTAGCGCAAAAACTTTCAGCCACTGAAGGCATGGCTCTTTTGGAAGTACTAGCAATCGATAAAACTGGTACGCTGACCAGTCCTAAAATCATTTTTGAGGATTTGGAAATCGTTTCTAAAGACGAGAGAAATTTTGTCGAGCATATTTTGTTCACTTTCTCCGAATCCACTGGGGCGAATTCTACCAGCCGGGCGTTGCATAAACATTATCACGCCAATTTTGACAAAGCGTTAGAGATAGGAGACTCATTGGCATTCTCTAGTAGTCGAAAATTGTCGGCCATTCAGGTAGGCGGCGATAGCTTCGTGCTTGGCGCTCCAGAAAATATAAAAAAGCTTTTGTCCAAACCTAATGTGAGGCTATTTCAAAAAATTGACCAGTTAGCCATGAAGGGGCTACGAGTTTTGCTACTTGCAAGATTCAAAGCCGATAAAAGCCTAGACTTAGTTCTAGAAAATACTCGAAATGCTGAGCCAATGGCTGTAATCTGCCTCAGGAATGAGTTACGTGAAAATGTCGTGGAGACTATTGATTATCTACAAAAGCAAGGTGTTTCACTACGCGTGATATCGGGCGACAATCCTAAGACGGTGGCTTATGTAGCCGCTCAATCTGGCATAAAAAATCCAGATAAATTTATCACGGGCGAAGAACTAGCTCAACTGGATAGCGCCGAGTTTGAGCCAGCTGTTTTGGAAAACACAATCTTTGCGCGTGTCTTGCCAGAGCAAAAACAATCTATCATTAAGACCCTCAAGCACCATGGCCTATACACTGGCATGGTCGGTGATGGGGTGAATGATGCCTTGGCAATCAAAGAAAGCGATCTTGGCATTGCAATGCATGACGGAGCTCCAGCCACTCGCCGCGTGGCGGATTTAATTCTGCTCGATAACTCGTTTGCATCATTGCCGGGTGGAATGAAAATAGGTAACCAAATTATGCAATCAATCGAATTTATCTCGATACTTTTCTTTAACAAAATTATTATAGGCGTGACAATTCTTTTGATGACGATTTTGATGAGTATCGACTACCCATTTTTGCCGCGTCACGTAACTTTTATAAATTTTATTTTAGTAACTTTACCGACGGTCTTAGTTACGCTGTTCCCTTTCAGGCCTAAACAAAAAATTAATCCGAGTAATTTCTGGAAGGATACGCTACTAGCGATTCTACCTATTTCAATCATTAGCGGAATTGCTATTCCGGTTATATATTGGGCGATTCTCAATCTGAGAATTTTCGGTGGCGATTCTGTCATCAGTGAAGATATCTCAACTGTCATGGTCGCGGCAATGGCGTTTTTCGGCGCTTTAATGACTTATTCGGCGAGCATCATTTTGAACACCAGCTTCACCGAGCGCACAAAAATCGGTGGGCTAATCTATATAATCGCAGTAGGTTTATTTACGGCCATCAGTTTTGGTAGTACGTTTATAAGAAATTTCTTTAATTTTGATCTAGCGAATATCCGCAACTGGCTATTTGTGGGCGCTGTAGTTTTAGCTGTATCGGCAGTCCAAATTAGGCTTGCACGATATCGCCAAACCCAAGCTTCTGAACGATCGCATTAAACTTAATTTAGGCTTTATTCTTTACGAATAATTTATGAACTTCAACCAAAATTATAGGCGAAATGAAGGCAACAATCGAAACTAGCAATAGTGACGTGAACGGCACAGTCGCAACATGTAATAGCTGGCTCAATGGCGTGAACAGCGCTGCAGCTTGGGCGACAATTGCTATTGTCATACCAAGTGCAAAGCTTTTATTCTTGGTTTTAATCCTGTGGCGTAAAGATACGGTATTACTGCGGGCGTTTAAAGCATTTCCCCACTGAGCCGTAGCGAGCGCTGTAAACGTCAAAGTTTGTGCTTCAGCGTGGCCTAACTTTTCGCTATAGAATACGTATACGATAATCGAGATGATACTCATCAGTGCGGCAACCATAATCATACGAATTATGGTAGTGCGACTGAGAATCGGCGTATCGGGCTTGTTTGGTTTTTTGCTCATAATTTCCCCGCTGGCAGATTCTAGCCCGAGCGGAATAATCAAAGACGTATCTGTCACGAGGTTAATCCACAGAATTTGCACCGGCGCAAGGGGTAGCGGAACGCCAATAATTAGCGAGCCAATCATAGTTAGCGCTTCACCGGCGTTGGTGCTGAGCGCGTAAAATAGCATCCGGCGAATGTTGGCTACAATCACTCTGCCCTCGCGCATCGCCGTAACTATGCTGGTGAAATTGTCGTCTAGTAATATAATGTCGCTGGCGTCTTTGGCGATTTCGCTACCGCTGCCCATCGCAAACCCAACATTCGCAGCTGCAAGCGCCGGCACATCATTCACGCCATCGCCAGTCATCGCGGTGATTTCGGTATTCTCTAAAATCTTCAAGATTTTATACTTTGATTCTGGTGTAATTCGCGCAAAAACTAACGAATTTTTAACGGCTGTTTCTAGCTCTTTATCTCCCATTTGTTTGATTTGGCTGGCGTCAAAAATCTGGTCTTTGTTATCTGCTAAGCCAAGCTCTTTACCGATGTGATAGGCCGTCTCTGGGTGGTCTCCAGTAATCATACGCACACTTACGCCAGCTTTTCGTGCAATTTTAATGGCTTCGGCACTTTCTGGCCGCAATATATCTGCTACGCCCACAATTCCCGTGAGCTCTAGCTGATAATCCATATCTTTCAGTTCTTCTAGGCTGTCTATAATTTGACCGGTTTTAATATTCGCAACCGCGATCACGCGTAAACCTTGGCTGGCAAACTCTTGAATTTTCTCGTTTGTAATAGACTTGTCTTTTTCGCTGAGAGTGGAATTTTCTACAAGAACCTCGGGTGCGCCTTTTACGCTCAAACGGAATTCACCGCCTTCGTGCCATAGATTGCCGCTCATCGCTAAATCTTGATTGAAACTAAAACTGGCCGCTGGTTGAGCCGTGGCAAATTGGACACCTTGTTTTTTGATGTACTCACTAAAAGCGGCATCAAGTGGATCGCCAGTTTCGTGGCTGGGATTGCTCGACCAGAAAATAGCATCGTTGAGCAATTTTTTGCTAGCCAAACTGAAAGTTTTTTGAATAGTCAAGCGGTTTTGTGTTAAAGTTCCAGTTTTGTCGGTGGCAATCGTCGTGATTACTCCCACCGTTTCAATTGCGCGTAGATTGCGCACCAGAGCCTTGTGCGCAGCCATTCTCCGCATTCCTAAGGCTAGAATAATTGAAATCGCAATTGGCAAACCCTCTGGGACCACGGAAACGCTTAGCGCCATTACAAATTTCAGGCTGTCAAAAACATCCATTCCCCGCCACATACTCAACCCGAATGCTACCACTGCTAAGATTAGTGAAGCGATAATAATATAAAAAACTAATTTATTGATTTTAACTTGAACAGGGCTTTCGCTAGAACTTTCACTAGAAAGTTTAGCCAGTTTGCCAAATTCACTGTTCGAGCCGGTAGATGTGACGACCATAGTTAAATTGCCAGAAACCACAAATGAGCCCTGGAAAAGCATGTTTGTCTGCTCATAGGCCTCCAGATTCTCTTCGTTAATGGTTTGCTCGTTCTTAGAAACCGGCAAGCTTTCGCCAGTTAGCAGAGATTCGTTGGCGCGTACAGATGTGGCGGTGACAATCCGTCCATCGGCCGGGACTTTATCTCCCTCGCGCAAGATTACTATGTCACCGGGCACTAATTGTTTAAAACTAAGCTCGATGTTTTTGCCGTCTCGAATGATTTCAACGATTTGCTCGCTAGTATTTCTCAATTCGCGCAGAATTCGTTCGGTTGAGTAATCTTGCACGTAAGAGATGATTGCGTTGACTGCAACGATAACTAGGATAATGATAGCATCAAGCGTATCGCCGTGAAAAATGCTAATTCCGGCTGCCACGATTAGAACTAGCATAAAAATGTCTAGAAACGGTTCAAGTATCCTTTTCCAGAGTGGCTTGGTTTGTACGGTGATTTCATTTAGTCCAAATTTCATGAGTCGCTCTTCAACTTGAGCGTTGTTTAGACCTTTAAGTGAAGTCTTTAGTTTGTTTAGTGTTTGCTTAGCGCTGAGGTTATAAAACTGTTTATCCATTACCTTTATTATAACAAAAGGAGCCGAGAGAAACAACCGCTTGGGCTGTGGGCTTGACTTATATTTTTTTAGAATAAAATGGATGTTATGAATAAACATAAGCATGAATCAGGCTTTACTATCATCGAAGTATCATTAGTTCTTGCTATTGCCGGCCTTGTGGTCGGTAATTTAAGTGATACTCGCCCGTTTAATAATTATGTATAGAATTCTGGCCTTCCAAAGGGGACCGATGTTAAGGTCTGGCCAAATGCTACTCAGATCGGTCTTACCACGGTAAGTATATTCGGTAGATTGATTATCTCCCCCGGTACTGTTTGCGCTCAGCCGTCGGTAGCGTTTGAGAGCGGGGCTGTAACAGGAATTATAAAACAAGGCGCGGTCAGTGTGTGGACAGTTTTAGAAGAGGGAGAGAGGGGCGTGGTATATTGCCAAGATGGTTAAAGTAACTCTTGAAATATTATTTTCCGAAGTTAAAGCCAATTTTAAAGGTTGTTTTGTAGTTAACTTTTTCGTCTAAAATATATTTTTCATTACGGACCGACATGTCGGCACCCAGTGTTTCAACTAATTTTTTAGCAATTGAAAGCCCTAAGCCATGCCCGTCTGATTCGCCGTTTCTGGTGCGAGCTATATCATTACGATAAAAACGTTCAAATAATTTATCTAGTTTTTCTTGAGTAATCTCCTCAGAATCATTTGAGACTTCTAAAACCGCTTGGCGATGCTCGCGAAAAATCCGGACTTCAATAGGCTTTTCAGTGGTCCGATATTTCAGCGCGTTATCTATCAGGATCGTCGCAAGCTCGTCTACTGCAGTTTCGTTAGTGTAGGCCAAAAATATCTTAGTGGCGCTATATTGTATGCACTCGTCTGGAAATTTCTCAATCCGATTTTTGATAACTTCGTTTAGATTGATGGTCGATTTTTTGATATCACTATCAATCTGGGATAATTTCAAAAGAACTTTGACCAGCGATTCTAGGGATTTGACTTCTTCTAAATTGCTCTCTAACGTCTCGCGCATTTCGGTTTTTGTGGCGGATTTATCGCGCAATAGGATCTCTGTTTCGAGCTGCATTGCCGAAATTGGTGTGCGTAGCTCGTGGCTGACATCCGAAATAAACTGGGATTGTAAATCGTGCGCTTGCTCGAGTGGCTCGAGCGTTTTTTTCGCCAACCAATAGCTACCAATACCGCCGCTGCCTAAAATTGAAAGATTCAGCCAAAAAAGTGAAGCTGATAATTGGCTATTAGCTTCCCTGTCGCGAGCGTTGATAATTGCCTGCCTAATTTCATCGCTAGGTGCATTTATTTCGCGCATCTCGGAGATTTCAGTCGGGCTTAAGGCTGTTGTGCCAAAGATAACAACATTAAAAAATAACACAATCGCCGAAATGATTAGCCAATAAAAAAGCGTCAGCCTAACTTGGCTATTTTTGAATATATTTTTGTCTAAAAAAGAAGGATTCACTAATTAGCCTCTAGTTTGTAGCCGAAACCGCGGATAGTTTTTAATAGTGGCTGGCTTTTTTCCACGAAGGGCCTGTCAATTTTTTCGCGCAAGAATTTAACATAAACTTCTACGTTATTCGGCAAAATGTCCGAATCATAATTCCAAACGTGTGTTATAATCTGGTCTTTTGAAAGCGCTCGACCAGAGTTGCGCATTAAATATTCGAGCAATGAAAATTCTTTGTTCGTAAGCTCGATATTTTGTTCTGCACGCTGGACTTGATGTGTTGCTGGGTCCAACGTTAAATCCCCAACTTGCAAAACGGCTTCAGTAGTTTCTTTTGGCCGACGCAAAAGCGCTCGCGCGCGCGCCAGTAATTCCTCGAGCGCAAAAGGCTTGGTTAAATAATCATCAGCTCCAGCATCTAGGCCTTCCGTTTTATTTTTAATGCTAGAAAGCGCAGTTAGCATTAAAATTGGTGTTTTAATGCCAGTTTCGCGCAACTTTTTCGTCATTGAGATTCCATCGTAATCGCCGGGGAGCATTCGGTCGAGAATAATCAAATCGTATTCAATGACGCTAGCCATAGCAAAACCATCGGTGCCGTCAAATGATAAATCAACCGCATATTTCTCTTGTCGCAAAGCTTTGTCTAGAGCCCTCGCAATTTTTCGTTCATCTTCAACAATTAATACCCTCATACTTATATTATAGCTTATTTAGCTGAAAATTTGCTTAAAATTTGATGAAATGCGCCGTCGAGACTCTTATATTCCTATTTCCTAGTGAAAACTTGCTTTAAACTTACTCGCGTGCCATACGAAATTGTTCCGTAGCGAAAAATTCGCACTGCGAGGTATATTGTGACAATCGCCGAGACTGTCAAAACTGAGATTCCTAACACGCCTTCGTGAACGGTTAGCGTGCCGAGCATATTCCGCAAGAGCAATGAAACGGGCGAAGTCAGTGGAAAAATTGACAAAACCCTAGCCGCTATATCTGGTGTCGTGGCGAAGAAAGATGACGATAGTAAGAACGGAGCCATCAAGAATAAAATCACGACCGAGAAGAAATTGTTCGCGTCTTTAGCTGTCGGTACGGCGGCGCTAATTCCGACTAAGAGCCCAGTGAACATCATAAATCCAGAGATTAAAGTTATAGTTCCAACCATAATTGGCCAAAATTCCCACCTAATATTGGAAAGAAGCGGTGTTATGTCTGGAATATTTAGATAACTGCGTGCTAACAAGAAGCCGGTAATTGTTGGTATGAATAAAATTAAAATCTGAATCAAACCTAAGATTGCAAGTGAAATAATCTTGCCAATAATTAAGGTTTCCGATTTAATGCTAGTCAAAATCATTTCGGTGACACGGTTCTCTTTTTCCTCAGTTATACTGGTTAGCATTTGATTTGAGAGCAGTAAAATCACGAGGTAGAAAATTACGAGGAAGATTCCGGGCGCTATCATTCCCGCAGCGGGGTCGTAAAGTTCACCGTCCTTATAAATCACTTCTTGGGTTCGGAAGGTTGAGTTAAGGGCGATAATTTTGTTCTCGTCAACCGTTTCGATTGAGGAACTTTTGAGCATCGCACTTAAAATCGAGCTGTATTTAGCGTTTTCCGCCAGACCGCTGTTAGCTCCGTATATTTCAACCGTATCTTCGGCTAAATTTTTCGGAACAAGATAATATGCGTCGAGCTTGCCGGCTTTTATTTCTTCAACGGCAGTATTTTTGCCGCTTGCCGGTGCGGTCTTGCCGCCTATTGCTTCTATTATTGCTGGCGAAATAATTTTGCTCTCATCTGTAATTCGGAAGTTAATTTTCTTGTCTGACAAATCACTTAGTTGTGATTGAGCTTGTATTTGAGAAAAAGCTCCTAGCGCACCGAGTGCCACCACTAGAATTGGTGTTAAAAGTACACTGATCCAGAACGTTGGTTTTTTTAGTGTGCGGATGATTTCAAATTTTATTACAGTTGCTAAGTTATGCATGTTATTCCTGCCCCTCTTCACCGTAAATGTTCAAGAAAATTTCGTTAAGAGTCGATTTTTGGACGTCAAATTTGTTGATTTTTAGATTGCTTGCGACTAGTTCGCGCAAGATTTCTTGCTCACTAGATTCGAGTGAAAGCTCGGCGTAATTAGCCTCTTGCTTGATAACGCTAAATTTTTGACTTTTTGGCAGATTTCCGCTAAATTCCAAAATAATGCGTTTCTCGCCGTATTTATTGCGAATTTCATCAATCGTACCATAAGCTTCAGCCGTGCCGTCTTTGAGCAATAAAGCGCGGTGGCAGAATCGCTCGGCCTCTTCCATCTGATGGGTTACCATAACAATCGTCGTACCGCGCTCGTTTTCGGCCTTAATTATATCCATCAAAAGCTGGCGGTTGACCGGGTCAAAACCTTTAGTTGGTTCATCTAGAATTAACAAATCTGGCGCGTTGATAATCGTTGTGCCGAGCTGAACTTTTTGTTGCTGACCACCAGATAATTTATCGAGTTTAGTTTTGGCCTTATCTGCTAAACCAACCTTCTCCAAATAGCTGAGCGACCAATCGCGCGCCGCCTTTTTACTCATGCCTTTGAGCTGACCAAAATAAACCATTACGTCGATAACCGATTCTTTTTTGTATAAACCGCGTTCCTCGGGTAGATATCCTAAATGAGTATCCTTGTTCGGTTCAAAAGGTGTATCATTGATTAAAAGTTCGCCTTTATCGGCCACGTATAAGCCTAGTAACGCGCGAATAATTGAAGTTTTCCCACTGCCATTACTGCCTAGGAGCCCAAATATCTCACCCTTTTTCACTTCAAAAGATAAATCGTCAATAATTTGTTTTTTGCCGAACGATAGGCTAAAATTTTTGATTGAAATTGTATTTTCCATACATTTACTATAGCATATTTTTTACCAAAAAGGCCAACTCGGGTTAGCTGGGCGTGGTTTGTGGACGGCCCTAGTTATGGATTATCATTGAATCACCGTACGAAAGAAATTTATATTCCTCCTGCGCGGCGTGATTATATGCGGCGAGCAAATTATCCCAGCCGGCAAAAGCGCTCGCTAGCATTAAAACGGTGGACTTTGGTGCGTGGAAATTGGTAACTAGACCATCGATTAACTCGAACCTATAACCTGGATAAATGAAGATATCGGCCTCACCTTTCAGCCCGCCGTCAGCCTGTTTGCTTGACTTTTTTGTGTATGATGTTCCAGCTACTTCGGGTAATATATCACCAAATGCATATTCAAGTGTGCGCGTGACGGTGGTGCCAAGCGCGAAAACTCGGTGGCCTGCGTGTTTAGTTTGCCTAATCATTTCAATTGTTTCGGCTGGAATTTCAAAATATTCCTGATGCATCTTGTGATTTTCAATATCATCAACCCGAATTGGCATAAAAGTGCCTAAGCCTACGTGGAGTGTTAAATAACAAATATTGACGCCCTTGGCGCACAAACTCTTTAAAATCTCATCTGTCATATTGAGGCTGGCGGTTGGCGCGGCAACCGAACCCTTATCCTCGGCAAAAACTGTCTGGTAGCGTTTAACGTCGAGCGGCGTAGCGTCGCGGCGCATGTACGGGGGCAGCGGGACCGTACCGAAATTTTCACATAATTCGCGCAGATCTTCGGTCGATTGAACTTCAGCTAAACCGTCACCTAAGATTTCTAGCACAGTAATAATTGCATCTGAACCATCGATCGTAAGTTTATCTCCGGCTTTAATTTTACCGCGATACATCACTTTATGACGAAACCAATCGTTATCGTAGCTGTG
>RZZT01000060.1 GCA_010014525.1 Candidatus Saccharimonadota bacterium
GGGCTTGAATATGCACCTACTTGACAAAAATATAATTTTTTGCTATAATATAGTTATCCGAGTGGTTCGGCAGTTTTGAGGCCGTGCCATAGAGAGAAATTTTATAGAGGAGGTCGATATGTATGACAAATACAATGGTCGACGAAATGCAAAAAGTAACAGGAGTTGGAGCTTCGATTGGCGGTATTAACTTACCAATGGAGTCGGAAAGAGTTTTAGACTTTTTTGCGGATGTGAAAAATGTCTTTGTGCTGATTATTGCCGGCGGGATTGGTTCTCGCTTGGTGGGAATTGGCTCGAATGATGTACCGAAACAATTTACTGTTTGTAATGAAGCTGGTGAGACTTGGATTCAGGTAACTGTTAAACGATTCCTTGATCTTGGTATTTTAGCCAAAAATGTGGTGGTTATCACTACAAATAACGGTCAAACTAGATTGGCAGAAGAGCAATTGGTGGGTTTAGGTGTTTATAGCAGCCGCATTCATCAGATTGCGAATAACTATGATTATGCTGGAGCGATGATCAAAGGTGCAGAATTTATCAAGCAAATTGATAAAGACGCAGTGATTATCAACACACCAGCCGATCAGTATGTTATTGCCGATGATAACTTTAAGGCCACTATGGTGAAAGCCATAAAGGCGGCGTCTTCTGGGATTCCAACGTTGATTGGTGTGAAGACTACAGATCTGAATCTAATTAAAGGCTGTGGGCACGCAATTTATGATCCAGACGATTTAGGCGAGACCAAGAAGGTTATCGATTTTGTAGAGAAGCCACAGCTCGCACGGGCTGAGGAGCTGCTCGACGCTGGAAACTCGGCTCTTAATACAGGGATTAACGTTTGGAGCGTTAAGACTTTGTTTGAGCAAGCTAAGACAGTTATTGACAAAAAACGCCTAGAAGATCTTGAAAAGGTAACGGAAGCCATAGATAGAAGTGAGAAGATTTACGGCAAAGCAGCTACTAAAGAGCAAATTGCTAAATTGACGTCAGATATACAATCAGAAGTCAAAGGCTGGAGCTTAGGGACTGACGAGCTGATGGATGTTTTTGATAACTTGCAGGTCTCAATCGGTGTATTTACGTGGGCAGATTGTGGGACTTATGATTCATTGTATAAAGTCTTACGCAAATCAGCCGACCACAAAAACGCCAAAATTGGCGGTGGTGAACTCGATAGCCGATACTGCTCAAGCAATTTATTCTTTGTAGCCGAAAACTACCTATTAAAGGCTTTTGGTTTGCAAAATAGCTTTGTGGCTGTTAATTCGATCTATAACCGAACAGTTATCGTGGTTGGCGATATGGAACATTGTCAACTAGTTAAGGAGTTTGGTGAAAAGTTGGGCGACGACTTGATCACTGGTCATTCGTATAACATTGAATCGAAAAACTGCCACGTTCAATCAACGGAAGTTGAAGACGCTATGGTGTGCTTCATCGGCTTGAACAATCATTCTGCGACATCTCTAAAGGGTAGAAACGGTGAAATTATCGTTAGTATCTCAGACGATTCTTTTAAAAAGATTTCGTAGGCCGGTACTTATCCAAACTATAAAGTACTTTATAGAGCTTAGTTTTCAGCTAAGCTCTTTTTATTTTAGCGGCGAAATATGCTAAAATATTTATATGAAAATAATTACTTCCGCTCAAAATAGCCGCTTCAAAGACATCCTGAAACTAGCTAATAAACAAAGCTATCGGCGCAAATATAATTTGGCGCTTTTAGAGGGGGCTCATCTGGCAGAGGAGTGGCTGAAAACTTTTGGCACGCCAGAGGTTTGTTTGATTCGAAGTGGGGGCGGGCAGAGCAAAGAACTAACCGAGTTGGTTAAAAAATGTGAACAGATTGGCGCTGATATTTTGGGCTTGAGCGAGAATTTATT
Source organism: Candidatus Saccharimonadota bacterium (assembly GCA_010014525.1). Classification (GTDB taxonomy): domain Bacteria; phylum Patescibacteriota; class Saccharimonadia; order Saccharimonadales; family Saccharimonadaceae; genus Nanogingivalis. The sequence continues at coordinate 1,893 of RZZT01000060.1, forward strand.
TAATAAAATTAGCCCAGTTGAGCATAGTTTGGGGATTATATTTATA
>RZZT01000061.1 GCA_010014525.1 Candidatus Saccharimonadota bacterium
GGCTTTAAAATTCGTGACTTTAATTATCACAAACATTTCTGGCAGGATTTCGCTACCGCTAAAATTGGCCAATTGTTCTTTGCGTACTTTGAGGGCCAAGTTGTAGCCGCTGCCTATGCCTTCACTTTTGGTGAAAAGTCTACCTATAAAGATGGCGCCTCGGTGCGCCAGCGAACGGCATATGGCGCGTCTCATTTACTTCAATGGGAGGTGATGAATTGGGCTCGCGAAAATGGCGCTAAACAGCACGATTTATGCGGCACTCCGCCAAGTGATAAAATCCACGATAGAAACCACCCGCATCATGGAATTGGTATTTTTAAAACTAGTTTTAGTCGTGAAATAACAGATTATATCGGTGCGTTTGATTTGCCGATAAAAAACTTTAAATATAAACTTTGGTCAAAATTTGGCGAAAGATTAACCCTCAAAATTCACCGTGCACGGCATAACGGTGAGAATTGGTACTAGATTTTAGCTCAAAAGAAAAAGCGAGAACTTTACTACATGGTTCGTAGTGTGTTCTCGCTTGATGCTAGCTTAAATAAATCTGAGTCACTAAAATTTTTGAATTGGCGGTTTCGATAACAGCCAATTGCTGTGTTACGTACGTAATCCGTTTTACCGGAGACGTACTCCATTCTTCAGTTGAGGCCCGCGCCTCGTTGAAAGACAGGTACGGGTCAATTTTTAGCCTGTGGAATCTTTCTCCGATTTCTGGTTTTTCGATCCCGGCAATCATTTGATAATTGATGCTATCTAGTGATCTTAGACGGCTATTGTCTTCTGTTAAATGTCATGACTATCTCCTACGCTTTAAGCCCGCACGGCTATAGTGTCATAGATTTTCACCTCCGCAAAACTCGGTCTAAACTAAACCGAATTTTGCGAAAGTGAAATGATATATAAAACTAGCCTGAATGTTCTTCGCTCCACTCTGCTCTGTCAGAGTATAAATCTATTACATATGAAGACGAAGGCTGAATCGTGACCGTAGTCTCAAAACTCTGCGCATTTTCTAGAGAACTTATCTCAACCCTGAGAGTTATGAAAGAGCTGCGCCTGCCTATTCTCTTTAGACGATGTTTAAAAACAGCCGGATTTATAGTAAAAACATATGTGCCGGGCTCAAAAATGAATAATCCATAAGGATTTTCTGCTGAATCGATGCCAATATCTGGGGTTGTGTCAGAATCTACTCTGTTGATATCGACTATTTGAGATGAAGTCCATTTTGACAGACCAAATTTGTAATGTCGCCGCAATTTAACGTAAGAAGTCTGCGAGCTATTGCTTAACTTCTGTCGTAGCTCTCGCGTACTAATGTAATATTTGATTGGGCGAATAGCGATAAACGATAATATTATCGTTAGTAAAACAGGGTCTACCACTATCATGGACCCTAAACCTGCAAAAAAATCTGCGATATCAGTATGTAATACTTGAGTTTGCACTCTAGGATCTATTATAGATAATGTGATTACAACGATAGAGATCATAATCAATGTGTTTATAAAGATAAATAATATATCACTCAGGGCTTGAGTTGTATGAAGTAGGACTACCTTAAATAATTTTTTATTTAGATTCACCTAAAATATCGCGCACGACTTCAGCGTCGTTCCATGGGATTTTTTCGTCGTTAATGATACGGAAAACTTCGTGGCCCATACCGGTGATTAAAACAATATCGCCTTTTTGCGCTACCGAAAGCGCTTTGGCAATAGCTTCGCGGCGGTCGGCGATTTCAAATATGTTTGCTGGCATTTTACCATCTTTATTGATACCAGAAATTATATCTGCACGAATTTTATCTGGGTCTTCTGAGTAGCATTCTTCATCTGTTATAAATATTCGATCGGCGTTTTTGGCGGCAATTTGGCCCATAATTGGCCGTTTTTCTTTGTCGCGATCACCAGTTGCGCCAAAAACCAAT
>RZZT01000062.1 GCA_010014525.1 Candidatus Saccharimonadota bacterium
ACTGCCCTTTTCACCCAAAATCTTGCGCACATCACGGGCGATTTTCGTCACATCAGCGTGCGCGCTGCCACTACCAATAATCGCCATCAAAAGCTCATAATCCGAGAGCGCCGCCGCCCCACGCGCCTGCAATTTCTCGCGCGGTCGCAAATCTTTGCGTCGTTCGGACATTTTCATGGTTTAATTATACACTATGCGGATAGCTTAAGGCGACTAAAATCGTGCATTTCGCAGTAAAATGGCATCAAAACAGTTTAACTTGACAAAAATGAATAAATAGTGTATTATATTACGTGTAAATAGTTCTTTATAGGTGGTGTGTATAAATGGAAACAGGGAGCATGGAAAAATTATCACTTTTCTTTAGAGAGACTAAGGAAAAGTATAAAAAATTCAATTTAGAATTTTTCCCAGTAGTATTGAATGGTAAACTATTGGAGGTAGAATGCAGATTCAACCCCAAGCCGTTCAATATACGATGGGGAAATTGGCCCCAAGAAGCAGCAGCTGGAAAAATTTTATGGGCTTCCAAACGGCAGGCGATTGCCGATATATCGAAAGATAAAATCCAATTCGGCATTGCCAAGTTCATAATAAACCCAAATTCTGTCTTTAGTGAAGACAGAATTATCGAGGGTCTAGATACCTTCGTCAAGCTCCTTATGGAGCAAAAAAAATAGCTCCTGCTCTGCGCAGGGGTTTTAATATTGACAAAAATCACTTTTTGTGTTAATATATAAGTATACTATTTAATTAAAATAAAAATATGCAACCAAAATTTGAAAATAAAAACCAATTTGACGACCTGTCCAGAGAAGATGCCGACATCAGAGACCGGCTAGAGGATTATACGCCATCAATAGCTGATTTTGAAGACTGCTATTCCGCCCTGAAATTATCATCTGATCAAGCCAAAGTTAATAGACTGAAAGAAAGCTGGAATAAACGTGATAATCTCACTACTGCCGATAAGCTCGAATACGTGATTTTCGAAAACCTAGAATTAGGTGATTGGTTCGGCGACTACGAGGGCGATGACGACATTATTGATTATGAATACGAGCAAGACCCTCAAATAAATTCTTTAGCAACCTTCAAAACATCAGAATATGATGATTATATGAATCACACCGATATGGTAGTTTCCGTTTGTAATAGTATGACAGATAATAAGCCCCTCTTGTTCGGTATTGACGTTACTTACAACAAAGACAACACTAATTTAAAGAAGAAACTTGGATGGCAGCACAGAGAAACTGGGCTAAAAGGCTTTACCCAATTAGATTATCTAGATGCTTATGATGGAGCTAAGGTCAAAGGTAAAGTTGATATTATGCCTAGGTTGGTCATAGGGGTGAATCCATCGGAAGTTATAGGCCTAAGTTCTATTACCTATCGAAAGAACCATACAGGACCGATTTCAGATTCAGAAGAAAAAGAAGGTTCTAGGTTAGAAACTTCATTGCGTTTTAGAATTGTCAATCAAATTTACACTCAAATTGAGGATATTTCAGATTATTTAGAAAATACCGCCGAAAGTTCATCTGAATTGATAGTTGAGGCTAAAGACCAAATATCGAAATTAAAGAAATATCTAAAGCAGTCTAACCAAAAAGCCGAAAAAAATTATATCAAAACCTTTGGCCTATACGGCGCACGAGATTACACTGCAGAAGCAATTCTCGCGCACTCTGCCGCTACGTATAACGAACGAAACGATGTTCATAAACCAGCTTTTAGCCAGCGCGCTTCACAAAAAATTATCGATATTTCAAACAAAATAAAACCTTAGCCGCTTATTATACCGGCTAAGCATTATTATCTTCGGTGTTTGTTGCGGTGGCGATTTTTGTATTCAATCCAACTACGACGCTTATTATGCCCTTTTTTGGCTAAATTTTCCCAAAAATTCTCCGCAAAATA
>RZZT01000026.1 GCA_010014525.1 Candidatus Saccharimonadota bacterium
ACAATTTGAGGTTAGCGAGCGGCCGATTATCGATTCGCCAGAAAAAGCCGCCGAACAATTCGCCGATATCCGTGATAAGAAGCAGGAATATTTTGTTTGTTTGACGCTAGATGGTGCTAATAGGCTAATCGCTAAGCGCGTGATTTCCATCGGCACACTGACTGCTAGTTTGGTGCATCCGCGGGAGGTCTTTGCCGAAGCCATCACCGACCGCGCCGCCAGTATCATCGTGGGTCACAACCACCCAAGCGGAAATTTAGAACCCAGCGCGGCAGATAAACAAGTGACTGAGCGGTTGAAGGAGGCTGGGGAAGTGCTCGGCATCAACCTACTCGATCACCTAATCATCACCAAAGATTCATTCCGCAATATCTAATTTCCTAACTTTGCGTGAAAAATGCCAAGAAACTGTACTTTTTCACGCAAAGTGTGCTATAATAAGAGTATATGGTTAATCAGATTACTAAAGATAAAATTAACTTTCTCAAAGCCCAATATGACGCGTTATTAAAGACACACTCCCGAGCTCTCAAAGAGATATCTATTGCAGAAGTACCAGAAATGGTTTATAACTCAAACGCTATTGAAAATTCAACTCTTACTCTTGAAGATACAACCGATATTATTATGCGCGATATCATCACCAAAGGCCATGATATTCGCGAAATCTATGAGGCTAAAAATCTTGCAGTCGTTATGCAAGACTTATTGGACTCCCAGAATACACCGACCTCAGTCGAGAGAATTCTAGCTATGCACAAAAAGCTCCTTGCGAATATCAATAATAAGATTGCGGGTCGTTTCCGTGTTCACGGTGAATGGGTGAGGATCGGCACTCATGTAGGCGCAAACCCAGATTTTACACCTGGTTTAGTATCTGAGTTAGTTGATAGGTATATTGCTGATAGCCAAAATTACTTCCTAGATAAAATAGCGTATTTTCATGCTGATTTTGAGACTATTCATCCATTTGTTGATGGTAACGGTTGTATGGGGCGCCTACTCATCAACCAACAGCTAATGAACGCTGGCTATCCGCCAATTATCGTCCAAAACAAGAACAAATATACCTCATATTATCCGCTCTTTGACGAGTATCGCAAAAACAACAAATATGACGGTTTTACTGATTTATTTGCATTATTGCTCCAAGAATCCCTGAACAAGCGAATTACTTTACTGACAAAGCCAAAAATTATTTCAGTATCAGATTGGGCTAAAAATAATGGTGTAGCCGGTAATTCGGCCGCCAACAAAGCAGCACGCCAGACAATTCCAGCTTTTCGTATGAATGAGAAGTGGATGATTGCTGAAGATTATAAACCAGAGGAGAATGAATAATATGGCCGACATACGCACTGAATTTAAACGTATTGATAATATCCTACTTGAAGATGCCGGCACGAATGGGGCGAGTGATTATATGGCACAGATGTCGTGGATCTTATTCCTAAAATATCTTGATGATCTTGAAGACACTCGTAAGGCCGAATCGATCTTCAACGATAAGAGCTACGATCCGCTATTTAGGGATGAATTTCAATGGGATAATTGGGCGGCGCCAAAAAAGGATGGCAAGCCTGATATCTCTGCGCAGTTGGTCGGTGATGACCTAATTGATTTTGTGAATCAGCAATTATTTCCATACCTTAAATCATTTAAGAATACTGAAAATGACCCAAAATCCTTGGTGTACAAAATCGGCGAGATATTTGGCGAAGTAAAAAATGATATTCAAAGCGGTCGTAATCTTCGCGAAATCATTGACATTATCGATAATTTACAATTCCAAACCCAAGATGAACTTGATCAATTATCCGCGTTATATGAAGACAGGTTGAAGCTAATGGGCGGAGCTGGGCGAAGTGGCGAATATTACACGCCTCGACCACTGATTCAAGCGATGATTCAAGCAGTTGATCCACAATTGAAAAAGACCATTTATGACGGCGCAGCTGGTTCAGGGGGATTTTTGACTGAAAGCTATGCCTACCTACGTGATAAAATAAAAACTGGAGATCAGCTAAAGTTTCTAAAAGAATCTACATTTTACGGTAAGAATAAAAAACCACAACCATATTTGCTCGGTACGATGAATATGATCTTGCACGGTATTGAATCGCCAAATATGATTCACGCCAACACACTCAGTGAAGACACTCGCAGTATTCAAGAAAAAGACCGCTATGATTATATTTTAGCTAACCCGCCATTTGGCGGCAATGAACATTCCGAGGTTCAGAGTAACTTCAAGATCAAAACGCGCGAAACTGCCAATCTATTCATGCAACATTTTATGAAAAAACTCCGCACGGGCGGTGAGGCAGCAATTGTCATTAAAAATACCTTCCTGACCAATGAGCCAACTGGCGCTACTGGTAATATCCGCCGTGAACTAGTTGAGAGCCATAATTTGCATACGATTCTTGATTTACCAGGTGGTGTATTTAAGACAAATACTACTACGGGTGTTAAAACTATCGTGCTATTTTTTCGCAAGGGCGAGCCAACGCAAGATATTTGGTACTATCAGCTAAATCCTGGGCGTAGTCTAGGCAAGACGAATCCGCTAAATATTCATGATTTTGATGATTTTTTAGCGAAATATAAAACTCGCGAAACAAGTGAAAATTCGTGGACGGTCAAACTAAAAGATATCGACAAAACTACGCTCGACCTCGGCGTCAAAAATCCGCATGAGCCAGAAGCGGAGAAATTAAAATCGCCAGAGGAGATTTTGAAGGATATTAAGAGGATTGATGAGGAAGTGGCGAAGATTTTGGAGAGTATAAAACTATGAAAGACTCACTAGTAGATATTTTGCTGGATATGAGGGAATGGCAGTCGTTTGATTGTAAGCGCGCGGCAATTAAGCCCACGAAAATAGCCGAAACTATTTGTGCATTTGCAAATAGCGATGGAGGTATGATTGTCATAGGGCTAGAAGATCCTGATAAAGAATCAAAAGATAAGCGCCTTATAGGTATTTCTGAAGCCGAGGATAACGTTTCGGAAATACTAAATATGATCAATAAGGAGTTTGAGCCTCCTCTACAGCCAGTTAAGATATCCAATATTAAAATAACAAACACCGCGGGGATTCCAGATAGACTAGTCTCGATTCATGTAGCAAAAAGTAAAAATGTCCATTCTCTGAAGAAAGGCGACACATTCATACGTACAGGTCGACAAAACCATAAGATCGGAGCTCAGGAGATCACTCACCTTAGGTATGAAAAAGGTGACCTAAAATATGAGGACGAGACTACTAAAAATATTACCCTCACAGATCTAGACGATAAATTACTTGAGATATACAAAAGAGACACCTCTAGCGAACAGGCTGATGATTTTCAGTTTCTGAAGGATAACGGTCTTGCGGTAAGGCAAAAGAGCGATTGGATACTGAATAAATCCGCAGTATTACTTTTTGGGAGTAATCCAACAGTACTACTCAAGAGTAAGGCTGGTATAAAGATATCACATTACTATGGTAAAGAACGTAATTATAGCGGTGAGCCAAATTTTGTACGCAGACCGTTCACAATAGAAGGTCCTCTGTTGCACCAAATTGAAAAAGCAGTTGAATATTTCAGTAGTGTTGTAAAAAACTCTCCGCCAAAGCTGGTTGGCGCATCTTTCTTGCCTTCTTTACTTATTCCGGAGTGGGCTTTTCAAGAGGCTATTACGAACGCCGTAATTCATCGTAATTATTTTATCGAGGATGATATTCATGTGCGTATATTTGATGATCGTATAGAGATAGAGAGCCCGGGTACATATCCAGGTTACATAACTCCGAGTAATATTCGTCATGAACGTTTCGCTAGAAATCCTGTACTGCAACGAGTCCTTAACCGATTTCAGGCGGCGCCAAATCTTGATATAGGCGAAGGAGTAGATCGTATTTATCAAGTAATGCGCGAGCATAATCTCTATGAGCCACTATACTTTCCGGTCACTAAGCGACCGAACACCGTTCTGTTAATTCTATTTAATATGCAAAAGATTGACTATTGGGATACGGTCAGTAATTATCTTGATGATAACTACAGGATAAACAACCAGAAAGCCCGAGAAATTACGGGAATAACTGATACTTCTAAGGTTTCTCGGCTGCTGAGAACATGGGCAGTCAAAGGTTTTATAGAGAAAGTAGAAAGTGGATACAGAGGTAATACATACTATAAAAAACCTGGTGTTGAGATATTATCTGATATTGATGATTCATTTGCAAGGGGTGGTGCAAATGAGGACAATTAAGCTTATTCCACCTCTGTTATTTGCAGAGAATCATTTGCAGATCAGTCGGTTGAGTATATTTAAGACGAGCCTCACTACGTGTAGTATTCAGAAAATCGAAACCAGCCCCCATCCTAGACGTTTTGGACACGCACACCATACGGTGACAGTTCGGGACTGGTTCCATTTGTACTTACATTATAGTATAAGTGAAATGCTTATGTCAATCGGGGCGTCACGATGAAAAAATCAAAAATAATCAATCTCACAAATGCAATTTCCTCACTTCGAGAAATTATTTATCAGAGTGTCGATCTCAAGAACAGCGTTTTTCAGAAGAAAGAGGATGGCTCTTGGAATAGACTCTATGCTGCACTTGATGCGCTTGAAGATTCGCAAGTTGCAATCGATAACTATCGAAAACTAGAAAAAGTTCAATATCTTGAGTTATACGGACTTATGCAGGCTTTCGTTGTCCAGCAGGATGCAATTAGTCATGTTCGTGCCACAACTCTAGGTGAGAAAATAAAATGGAACTCCGAAGGTAAACTCAACGAGATTCGTCGACTACGCAACCGAACCGCTGGTCACCCCGCAGAAATAAAAGAAAACAAAGTTACATACTATTCAAACATCGATAGAAGTTCTATTGCAAAAGAATCGTTCAGGTATATTTTATGGGGGAAATCAGGAGCAACATTCCACGATGTCAATCTAGAAGACATACTGGAAACGCAATACAAAGAGATACTCAGACTCGTCAATGACACCATAGACGAAATAAAAGAAAGTGAGAAAAGCTTCATAGATCAGTTTAGAGGAAAACGAGTTAGAGTCACTTATGATCAAGTAATAGATTATCATTTTCAAAAAGTATACGGCTTTTCTGATGTCGTCTTTGCCCAGTCTATGCTCGATTCATTCTCGAAGATATATCATGATGTAAAATCAGAGCTCGAGGCGCGATACGGATCATTTGACACAACAATTAACGCAAGCGGTCTCAGAGAAACACTAAGTGATATAGATGAGCTACTATCGCGGGCTGAACTAAGCCTGAAGGACGGTATTAGTGACTCGTTTGGGCATAGGGTTTATGTAGATGCGCTAGAGCGCAGCTGGAAGGAGCTTGGCGGTATGGTTGACGAAACTGATAGGAGGTTTGCCGAATGAAAACTGTAAAACTTGGTGACGTATGCCAGATAGTAAACGGTGGAACTCCAAAGACAGGAGTTGCTGAATATTGGGATGGTGATATTTTATGGATTACTCCTAAGGATTTGGGCAAGATTAAGGATAGAGAAACAGCACACACGAGTCGTCAATTGAGCCAGGCTGGGATAGATAATTCATCTGCCAAGGTAATTCCTGCGCATTCAGTTATTCTATCTACCCGCGCACCTATTGGTCACGTCGTCATTAATACTAAGCCAATGGCTTTTAACCAGGGTTGTCGGGGTCTGATTCCAGGTGATTGCATCATTGCAGAATATCTCTACTACTTCCTTAAACTCTCAAAAAAATATCTCAATGAACTTGGCACCGGAACGACATTTCGCGAGCTGTCTACTGGAGCGCTTAAAGGTGTTGATTTGCCGTTGCCATCACTCGATGAGCAAAAGAAAATCGTAGAACGGTTGGACGTGGCGTTTGAGCGGATTTCGGCGGCGGAGGTTTTGATGCGGCGGAATTTGGATAATGTGGCGGCGTTGCAAAAGAGCATTTTGCATAAGTATTTGAGTGCTGATGATAGCACACACACACACAGATTCGCAGACCTAGTTCATATAATAAAGCCAAAACTAAAATTACAACGCAAGCAGTTTCTTTCCAAAGGATTATACCCAATTATTTCTCAAGAGGCAGATTTTATTAATGGCTATTGGGATGACAAAAATAATTTAATAGGAATTAAAAAGCCAGTAATAGTCTGGGGAGATCATACGACGGTTGTAAAGTATGTTGACTTTCCTTTTGTGTCGGGTGCTGATGGTACTAAAATATTCGAACCAATTTCAAGCGTAGATGTAAAGTGGCTATATTATTATATTCAGTATAAGCCTGTTGAAAAATTAGGTTATGCACGGCATTATCGTATATTGAAAGATTCTGAAGTGGAAGTTCCACCCCTAAAAACACAAATCGAATCAGTGCAGTCTATTGAGGCAGCTTTTCGTGATTCTGAAAAGCTAGCAGAAAGGTTTGTAGATAAGTTAACCAAACTCACCGAGCTTCGCCAATCTCTTCTATCACAAGCATTTTCTAAAGAAAATATGGTATAATTAAACTAATTATGAACGAAGCAACTACTCGGCGAGAATTAATTGATCCAAAGTTGAAAAATAACAAGTGGGGTCGCAATGAAACGGTTGGGTCGCAAGTGATTGCTGAGTATACATTTACTGATGGCCGATTAATTGGCTCTGGGCAACGCGGCAAGGTTAAAAAAGCTGATTATGTCCTGGAATATAAAAACCAAAAGTTGGCGATAGTGGAGGCAAAGGCCGAAGATAAAGAAGTAACTGATGGGCTGGAGCAGGTGAAAAATTACGCTGAAACGCTAAATATTCGCTATGTGTACAGCACAAACGGCCACGGAATTTATTTCTTTGATATGGGGACTGGGCGTGGGCAGAGCGTAGCGGATTACCATACGCCAGACGAATTATTTTCGATGACTTTTGCTGATGTAACGCAGCCGCAGGAGTCGGCAATGATTGAGCCGTTTCAAGTGGTGAAGCATCGTCCGCGATATTATCAGGAGAATGCCATCAATGCGGCGGTGAGTGCGATTGCTGGTGGTGAGCCGCGAGTACTTTTGACATTAGCAACAGGCACAGGCAAGACAATGATTGCGTTTCAGGTTGCGTGGAAGTTGTATCAATCGCGTTGGAATCGACGTGGCGATGATCGGCGGCCACGTGTTTTATTTATTGCCGATAGAAATATTTTGATTGATCAAGCGATGGGTGATTTTGAGCCGCTAGAGAGCGAAATTGTGCGGATAAATGGCGAGGCTATACGCAAGAAGGGTAGGATTCCGACTAATGGTAATATTTTCTTTAGTATTTATCAGGCGATTGCTGGTGCGCCGACGAACGAACCGGATAAGCCTTATTTTATGGATTATCCAGCTGATTATTTTGATTTAGTTATTATTGATGAGTGTCACCGTGGTGGTGCGGGTAATCAAAGTAGTTGGCGAGCGGTGTTAGATCATTTTTCTGGAGCGACACATCTAGGCCTGACCGCTACGCCAAAGCGCGATGATAATGTAGATACGTATGAATATTTTGGTGAGCCGAAGTATGTATACTCATTAAAACAAGGGATTGAAGACGGGTTTTTGACACCGTTTAAGGTGAAGCGGGTAACCACCACGATGGATCGATATGTATTCAACCCAAGCGATGTGATAGAGAGTGGTGAGGTGGACGAGGCGCGTGAGTATACATTGAGTGATTTTAATCGCGCAATTTATTTACCAGAACGTGAGGAGCGTATGGCACAGATTTTATTGTCTCAAATTGATCCGGCACAAAAGACGATTGTATTCTGTAATGATGAAAGACATGCCGCGATGATACGCGATTTTATCAACAAGCATAAGCCTGCGGGAACACTGGGTGATCATCGGAATTATTGTGTGCGAGTGACGGCAACTGAGGGTAAAATTGGTGATAATTATTTGGAAGATTTTCGAGATAACGAAAAGGCTATCCCAACGATCGTAACGACTAGCCGTAAGCTTTCGACTGGTGTAGATGCACGTAATGTGAGATTTATTGTGTTGATGCGAAATGTTGGTAGTATGGTGGAATTTAAGCAAATTGTTGGGCGTGGCACGAGGTTGTACGATAATAAGGATTATTTCACGATTGTAGATTTTTATGGAAATGACGCGAAGTTCGAAGATCCTGCGTGGGATGGCGAGCCAGAGGCCGATATTATGAACGCCGATGTAGATGCTGGTGTTATTGATGGGCCGACGACATACCCAATGCCCGATGATGAGCCATTGTTGGCAGGTGATCCCGGGGGAGATTACAATAATCCGCAAGGCGAGTCTCCGAGTCCGCGAACTGAGAAAGTCGTGGTGAGATTTAGTGATGGTAAAACGCGCGAAATTAAATATGCTGTTGATACGAAATTCTATATGGATGGCAAGCCGGTTAGCCCAGAGGAGTTTTTGGATCGAATGTTCGGTGAGTTACCAGATTTGTTCACGTCCGAAGAGGATTTACGGCGCCAATGGTCTGACCCGCGAGCGCGTAAATTACTCTTGATAGAGCTTGCCGAGCGCGGCTTCGAAGAAGATAAGTTGCAAGCGCTCAAAGAATTGCTCGAGGCCAAGAACAGCGATGCGTATGACGTGCTGCGATACATTGCTTATGCGAAGCCGGTGATGACTCGGCGGGAAAGGGCAGAAAACGTTCGGAATAATTATCTGAAGCAACTGAACGAGAACAAACAAGAGTTTGTGCAGTTTGTGTTAGATGTGCATGAACGGGATGGTGAAAATGAACTAGGTGCTGAAAAATTATCCAATCTGGTTCGATTCAAATATAGAACAATGGCCGATGCTAAGAACAAACTAGGCGAGGCGCCAGAAATACTTGCTGACTATCTGGAGATACAAAAGCAACTGTATTTAGATGCAGATCAGGAGCATAGTTTAGTATATGGCAAAGAAGATGCGGATAATCGTGATGCTTAATGGGGCGCTTAAGTAGTGGATAGCCTAACATGGTTCCTGGTTATATTCGTAATTGTGGCTGTTTTCGCGGTTTTAGCAAGATTCATCAAAAATCTAAATCCGCTAGAAGAATATGGGCCCGCTAATTATAAATATTCAGCCAAAAAATATATCATGACTAGCGCTGAGTCTGAGTGTCTCAAGCGACTTGAGCGGATTTGTGGTGAAAAATACTATATTTTTCCACAGATTCAACTGTCGTCTTTGCTAAATCATAAAATTAAAGGGCAAAATTGGCAAGCCGCCCTTAGCAGAGTCCAGAGGAAAACGGTTGATTTTGTCCTCGCTGAAAAGACAACTATGCAGACAGCTTATGCGATAGAGCTTGATGATAGAACTCATGATCGCACCGATAGAGTCAATAGGGATAGTTTTGTGAATCAGGCTTTAAACGGTTCCAGAATTCCACTTGTTCGTTTGCGGAATATTAATCGTATGACTGATTCGGATATTATTGAAGTTATAAAATTATCTCGTTTGGGTTAGCAGAATTCTCCCTGACTTCAAAATCTCACCCAGACAGTTTACCCAAATCCTAATTCTGTGCTATGATATAGTCATAAATAACTTAACGAAAAGAACCAACCATGCAAAATAATCGATCACAATTTGACGGGAGTGTCTTGGAGCTAGCTGTATGCCAAGTTCTAGCTGGTGTGCTGGCTGCATTTACCTTTGGTATTGCAGCGCCGTGGGGAATTGTTATCTTGAAGAAGTACGAAATCGACCATACGATCGTTGATGGTAATCGCTTGCGATTTGACGGCAAAGGTGGAGATCTGTTGATAAAATGGATTATTTGGCTATTATTGACGGTTATTACTCTCGGAATCTACGGTTTC
>RZZT01000063.1 GCA_010014525.1 Candidatus Saccharimonadota bacterium
TCAATCTATTTAATTCTTATCTTTTCTATCCAAATTGTTAAATTTCTCGCTCCACATTTGAGAGCAAATCTATAAGTTCTTCCGGAACTCACTTACCTGCTCTCAACAGCTTTCTAATTGTATATTATTGGTAAATTTTTGTCAACAGTTTTTTGCAAGTTTTTATATTTTCTTTTTCCTCAAAATAAAAAACTGCCGATAATTACTGTAAAACACTATTACCGCCAGAGGTTCCCGCATGAACATTCGCTTAACTTATTCTATAATATATCATATAGACTTTTTTGTCAACAGTTTTTTTGTAAAATTTTTAGACATTGATATATGGCTAGCTAAAATAAGTTATTATGGCGTCTTTTCATATTCGACAGAATAGGCTAATATCCACTACAACGTCACCATCCGTTCAGGGGATAGTGCCATACCTCCTGAGCTCGCCATATCTATTCACATGCTAGGAATTATTATTTTTTGGTGGCCAGTTTCCATCATAGACAATAGTCTCAGCCGTCTTATTGCCCTTAAGCTGACCGAATTTCAGCACCTGCCGACCAAGGCCGCTTAATAAATCTCGACTAATGCGATGAGGCCTTTCCGAGTCCATATCCGCATCGGGGATGAATTTCTTCCCTAATAAAGTATCCCAGCTAACTGTCGACACATCCTCTGGGATCAAGTCTCTTAGTGCACGTTCAAATTTTATATAATCCTGGCTATCCTCACCAACCCACTTAGGCTTCATAATGTCCGATTCATCATAATATAAAATTCTTTTCGGTATGCCGTTTTCGCCGCCCCTCGCAACCGTCCCGTCGGTGTTTTGATACTTGCATATAGCAAAAATATCCGCCCACATCTTTAAATCTCCTTGAGCACAAACAAAATAAGTGTCTTCAACATCGACAGAAACATTATACCTATCCTTATCATCTGCAACTTGCCTAACCTCGTATGGGGCAGCATCATCCGGCACAGTTAGTTTTTCTCGTTTATTACCTAGTGTTAGCTTGGGCGAAGTTAAAAATCCAGCAATATGCAATTCCTGACCAGGCAACACACCAATCCCATTAAAGTTCCATGAAATACCTTCGCCGATCCCAGGTTGATGCCTGATATTATTATTGCCATGAGCTCGAGCGTTCTGCAGGTGCCCAGATTGAGCAATATCAATAATTACTTCTGACGACGGATGAGCTACTCCGTCTTCATCGCCATAATTATTAACACCGTGATACATAAAATTACCATCAAAATCATCTCTAATCTCCGCTATGTCATCTACATTAGCGGTATTGATATTACTAATATCGATAGCTTGCGCCAAAATTCGATTACGCTCAGGGTCTAATAGAGACTCTTTATATAATTTCGGTATTCTAGATTCTCCATAAAATTTATTAGCCGGTGCAAAATAAATCTGACGTGACTGCTGATAAACATCGCTTTGTTGGAGTATCTCTCTTCGGTAGATGTTGCGGTCAGGCCCATAGCTATCTTTATTTTCAAATTTTGGATTTTTCATATTTTTTGTTTTGTAGTTTTAACTCTCTATATGATAGCATATTTAACGTAAAAAGTCAATAGACGCCCCTGTTATTTCAAGCAAAAATAAAACAAACCCTTCCGCAGAAAGGTTTATCTTATATAATCTCAGTGGTGGGCGATGAGGGACTTGAACCTCCGACCTCGTCATTATCAGTGACGCGCTCTAACCAACTGAGCTAATCGCCCATTTTGTTTGGTGGAGCGAGTTAAGACCGAAGCCTTGGTTCGCCCCATAACTGGGTCTCGTATGAGGCTACCAGAGAAAACCGCCAAATATTTGGCAACTTTCT
>RZZT01000064.1 GCA_010014525.1 Candidatus Saccharimonadota bacterium
ATGATAATGTCTACATCTAGAGTGAGAAGCGAGAGCTTTGAATAATTTCCATATGCAAATGGGCAGCCATTATGCGAGTATGGAAGTAATTCTTTGCTCTAGGTGTAGACAGCCAAATAGTAATGGCTGTCCTTTTTTATGGGCGGCAAAAGAAAGGGACACTCATAATGAATAAACAAATAAACGAATAAACGAAAAAAGCGGATTCGCTAAAGCCGCCTTTATATTAGGTATAATCGGTGTAGTGCTAGCATTTATTCCTCTACTCAATATTGTATCATTTCCTCTAGGAGCTCTAGCAATACTTTTTGCAATTATTTCTATATTCAAGAAGCAAAGTATTGCTATGGCGATTGTGGGATTGATCTTAGGTATCACCTCAATCGCAATTCCTATCAGTATGTATTCTGCTGTTAGTGATGCCGTAGATGAAGCTAGCGAAAACATCAATCAAACTATGGACGATATGAGCGGTGATAATACAGAAGAGATTTTGAAAAATGACGTTCAGGTTGATTTAAGCGAATTTACGGTTATTCCTGGAGCATATGGTCTAGATAGCTCGGAGCTGGTGGTCTCAGTTAGGAACAAGATGACCGAGAGTAAATCGTTCACTATTAAAATTGAGGCGGTTGATGCTGATGGAAAGAGAATCGATGATGATACTGTTTACGCCAATGATTTAGGTTCTGGTCAGGCTCAAGACTTCAAAGCTTTCAGCCTTATAAGTAGCGATAAATATGAAGCTTTACAGAGCGCTACTTTTAAGATTATTTCTGTGTCGAAGATTTAATTATATTAAATATCCAAATATCGCTCAAACTGGGCGATATTTTATTTATCGGAAGGTCTATGATACAATTAAACTATGAAAACTCTTAAAAATATAGGTCAATTTTTATTAAGTTTAATTGTAGTCTTTGCTGCGGGTGGACTCGGGTCACTAGCTACCGTGCCGAATATTCCCACTTGGTATGAAGGCTTAGACAAGCCGCCACTCTTGCCGCCAAATGAAGTTTTTGGCCCAACGTGGAATGTGATCTACTTGATGATTGCGATTGCATTATTTTTAGTTTGGATTTTGCCTAAGAAAGATAAAAAAGATTCCCCGCTAATTTATGTGGCGTTTTTTGCGCAGTTAGTGCTAAACACCCTTTGGTCGGTTACGTTCTTTGGTCTTCAGATGCCGTGGTTGGCGTTCGTAGTGATTTTACTATTAAACACCGCTATTATATGGACAATGCGCGAATTTTATAAGGTTTCTGTGCAGGCGTTTGGCTTGTTTGTACCGTATATTTTATGGGTGATGTTTGCAACATATCTAAATATTGGTGTGGCGATTCTTAACTAAAACTATTTGCAATTTTCGCACGTACCAGATAGCGTAAACGCGCAAACATTGATTGTGAAGTTGGTCTGCCTGCTGATTCCTTCTACTGCGTGACGTAGTTCGGGCGATTCCACCGGCATATCGCGGCCACAATGAGAGCAATGCACGAAGTATTTTTCTGGCGCAATGCTACTAGCTACAGCGTATTTTTGTTTCCAGCCGATCGGCACGATTTGTACTAGGCCGATTTTGGCGAGTTTTTCAAGCGCGCGATAAATAGTGGTGCGATTGACCTGTGAGCATTTTTCGGTGAGCTCACGGATCGAAAGCGGCGTATCAGAATTTACCAGCGCCATAAAGACCGATCGGCGCGGCTGGGTGTCGCGCAAGTTATGCTGCTTGATTTTGCGTTTATAATCGTCCATTTAGTTCGATTTTAGCAAAAACTGGCACTTATTGCAACAAATTTGCGATAATCTGCCAATCGTGATT
>RZZT01000027.1 GCA_010014525.1 Candidatus Saccharimonadota bacterium
TAAAACCGCTATAATATAGTTATGAAGAAAAATGAGGGATTTTCGCAACTAAAAAATGGTTCGCAAGGTTTTAGAGACTTTATAAAAGACCAAGGCCTGATTGGTATGGCGGTTGGTTTGGTGCTTGGTACGGCTAGCGGTACGTTGATCAAATCTCTGATTGAGAATATGATTATGTCACCGCTTGGCTTTGTCTTGGGCTCAGCAGACGGTTTGAAGGGGCTTTCTTGGTCGATGGGCGTAACCCCGGCAGGTGAAGAAGCTGTGCTAAATTATGGGTTTTTCCTCAATGATTTAGTGAATTTCTTAGTAATCGCACTAACGGTTTATCTAATTATAAAAGTTTTGAGCAAAATCTTGGGCGAAGATTATTCTAAAAAGAAATAGCCAATGGATAGATTAAGATCTCGCGCCATTTCTTTGCTTGAAAATGTCGAAAACTCGACTGCCAGTTTAGATTTGACTAGTAAATTAAGCAAGATGTCAGAGATTGAAAAACAGCTCGCAAACCCCGAGATTTGGAATAATCCCAGCGAGGCACAAAAAATAACACGCAAATTGGCAGATTTAAAAAAAACTACTCAGCCGTGGTGCACTTTGAAAATTCAGATAAAAGATATTCTAGAAATGATGGAGCTGGGCGATGACTTAGCTGATGAGTTCGAGGAACAAATATCAGCATTTGAATCTGAACATGCAGAGCTTAAAAAGCAATTATTGTTTACCGGCGAATATGATAATCACGGCGCGACAATCAGAATCACTGCTGGCGTGGGCGGCACCGATGCGCAGGATTTTGCTGAAATGCTCGAGCGAATGTATTTACGCTGGGTTGATAAAAACGGCTATAAAACAGAGACAGTAGAGCGCAGTATCGGCGAAGATGCTGGCGTAAAAACGACCGTTTTCGACGTGGAAGGTTTGTTGGCTTATGGTAAATTAAAAAGTGAGCATGGTGTGCACCGTTTAGTGCGAATTTCGCCGTTTAACAGTGGCGGTAGTCGTGAAACTAGCTTCGCGCAAGTTGAGATTTTGCCCAGTATCAATACACCAGATGAAGTAAAAATAGATGACAAAGACTTGAAAATTGATGTTTATCGCAGCGGCGGTCACGGCGGTCAGAGTGTTAATACGACAGATTCAGCGGTGCGAATTACGCATGTTCCAACTGGCGTGGTAGTAGCGATCCAAAATGAGCGCTCGCAAACTCAAAATAGAGAAACTGCAATGCGAATTTTGCGCGGAAAATTAGCTCAGCTACAGCTTGATCAGCACGCAGAAAATTTGAGCGAATTACAGGCGGGCAAGAGTGCAGAATGGGGAGCTCAGATTAGAAATTATGTTTTGAACCCCTATAAATTAGTGAAAGACGTCCGCACTAAGCACGAGGAGAAGGATGTTGACAAGGTTTTGGGTGGCGACATAAATGGGTTCATTGAGTCTTATTTAGAAAGTCTAGTATAATGGCGAGATGACTAAGCGTATTGACTTTTAAACAAACTTATGCTATAATAAAAGTATAGGTTATTCTAAAAATCAAAATAAAAATGCTAAAATCACGATACGATAATTCAAATATATACAACCAAGACGCTAATCGTCCGCAAGAAGAGCGTGAGGTTGCTGAGCTTGATAAAAAATTTTCAGTTGACCCGAGCGACTATAATATTTTGACGCACCAAGAAGATAATGACGGCCGTAAAATGGAAGCTAACGAGATAATGTCCAAGTATCTAACGGAGACAGCGCGCTTGATCGAATCTTACGAGCAAAATGATGTAGACCACGTTGTCTATCTTGATAAATCTGCTCGCCCAGTCGCACACATAGTCCAGCTGTTATACAAAGACTTAGCCAGTGAAGGGTCTAAAAAGCCAAATTTTAACTACTTGAATATTGACCGTGTTGATATTTATAACTACTTTGGTATAAAAAACTGGGGCGGTAGCACCGATGACGGTAGGACCTTGAAAGAAGGTGATTTCGTAGAAGTTATACAAAGGCCGGAGAATGAAGAAAAACTGACGACTCTTTTGACGTCAATTCGTGCAAATTATGTGGTGGGCGATATTGACGAAAGCGAGGATATCACAGCCCAGGTGTGGAATTTACCAACTAAGCTAGACGGTAAAAACGTCTGTGTCGTCGATGAAACAATGCGCAGTGGCAGCACTCTAGCAATGGCGCAAATTCTGCACCAGATGGCTATTCCTATGATTGGCGATGTTTCGGGTGAATATTTTTGGCCACCGGATTTTAAAAATCAAGTATCGATTGGTGGTAGCCGGCAAGAAATTCAACAGGGTAGTGTGCCCATTTGGTACGATAGCAACCGCACTGATGGCCGAGGTATCGGTGATCGCAGTGACCGCTATTATGATGTTAAATATCAAAGTCAAAAAGACCAAAGAAGCTTGAAGCAAAAGATTGGCTCAATGGTTCTAAGCGCGCCAAGGTATACAATAGCCAGCCCGAATGATGAAGGCAAGTTGTTCGAATACAAGAAAGATCAACGCTTTGTTGATCTAGCCCACGATTTTAAACAATTGAGAAGTGACTACAGGGATGGCAAGGTCTTATTTATACCTCCAAGCAACTATAACGACGAAAAATGTATTCAAGCTTTTGAGGAGCAGGGTTTGAACTACGAAGTTGATGAATATGATGGTGAAGTTTACATTAAAGTATTGAATATCTTAAGAGAGGTTCGTAAAAAGCGTCGCTCTAAATAAAATAGACCAGCAAAATGACACTGGGCTATTCGCTAGTCGACGAAGAGCCAGAGTGAATCGTCTAGGGGATAACCGGTACGTAGAGATTCAGCTCTAAAATAAACTCCGGTTACTATTGCCACCCCCATAAATATTATGTTATACTATAGTGGTAATGATTTTATTAGACCGCGTAACTAAAACTTATGGCAATTCATCTACTCCTGCTGTCAACAGGGTTAGCCTTCATATTAAGCCTAAGGAATTCGTGATTTTGGTAGGTACGAGTGGCGCGGGTAAATCCTCGCTGCTCAAGATGCTGACTAGAGAAGAGAAGCCAACTAGTGGCAAGATCGTCGTGGGCGGCATAGATTACGATAATCTAAAAGATAAAGACATCCCGCTATTAAGGCGTAAAATCGGTGTAATTTTTCAGGACTTTAAATTACTACCAAACCGAACGGTGTTTGAGAATGTGTCGTTTGCTCTAGAGATTGCTGGGATGACCAATCATGAAATCAAGGCGACAGTGCCAAAAGTGATTAAACTAGTAGGATTAAAAGGCAAGGAAAGTAATTTTCCAGACCAGTTGAGCGGTGGTGAAAAGCAGCGTGTGGCAATTGCGAGGGCGCTAGCTAGACAGCCAAAGATTTTAATTGCTGATGAGCCGACGGGTAATTTAGATCCAAAACACAGTTGGGATATTGTTCGACTACTTGAGAAAATCAATGATTATGGAACAACAGTAGTCTTAACTACTCACAATGTTGAAATTGTTAATAAGCTGAAGCGGCGAGTTATCACCATTGACGGCGGTAAAATTACTCATGATCAATCACAAGGGAGCTATAAACAATAATGGCTAAAGCAAAAAAACCTGTAAATTCGAAAGTCTCAATGCAGAAAAAGCGCCGCCGCCGGCAAGTGATTACTTCTGGACGAATTATAAAGTACGGACTTAATAGCTTTGTTAGGAATGCTTGGCTGTCTGTTGCCGCAACGATTGTGATGACAATTACGTTGCTCATTATCTTTGGGTCACTTGTGGCCAGGACTGTCTTGGTAGACACAGTTGAAGGTATTAAGGATAAAGTTGATATTTCTGTTTATATAAAGAAAGATGCTTCCAATGACGACGTTAAAAAGATGGAGAAGTCAATTTTAGCGTTAGAATCGGTTAGGGGCGTGCAATATGTCTCACCAGAAGAGGCGCGCGATAATTTTGCTAGTCGTAATTCTTCAGATGAGGACATCCGAGCGGCCTTGATTGAGGCTGAAAATGAATTTTTTGGGGTTTTAAATGTCAAATTGGTAGATATTGGCGACACCGAGGAATTGAAGAACTTGGTAGACACCGATAAGAATATTAAGGCTCATTTAGACCCAGACCATCCGCCAACTTATGCTGGCGATCGTAAGGATGCTATTGATAGTATCGCTAATTCGATTAGCTTTGCTGAGAAAATTGGTATATTGGCCGGCACAATTTTTACGGTTATTGCGAGTTTAATCATCTTTAATACAGTTCGTATGGCAATTTTTAACCGTCGCGAAGAAATTTATATGATGAAGCTAATCGGCGCTAACAAGAGCTTTATCAGAGGCCCTTTCATCGTAGAATCTGTAGTCTATGGCGTAATCGCGGCTATTCTTGCTACTGGCTTGGGCTATTTGGTGATTTCGCTTGCTAAGGATAGGCTAGAGGCTTATGGGGTCATTGTGGCCCCACTAGCAGAGCTACTGCAAGCGCATATTGGGTTAGTAATACTAGCTATGATGGGGACTGGGTCATTGATTGGCGTATTATCTTCTTGGACGGCCACCCGACAATATTTAGATGACTAAATGCAGTTGATTTTTTAAAGCGTTTGTGCTATAATAAAAGAATAGGGGGGCTGAAAATAAATATGACAAAAAATCTAAAACAGAAGAACAATACAACCCATAGGCAAAAAGTAATCATTAGTCTACTGATTGCTTCTTTGTTGGTTAGCAGTGTATCTATACTGGCGAATGGCCAGCCGTCATTTGCTAGGGATTTCGATGCTGAAATTAGGGAGGTCAAAAAACGTGAAGAAGAGGCCCAATCACAGGCAAGTGCTCTCGGTGAGCGCGGAAAGACTCTAGAAGCCGAGCTGAGCCGCTTTAGCCGAGAGAAGACAGTCATCGAATCACAGATAAAAATTTCGCAAATTGAGCATGACAAATTAGTTTCAGAAATTGAACAAACTGAAAAAAAGATTGTGGATACTCGCAAGGCTTTAGGCGCAGTTCTAACTGAAATGTCAATGGAAGATGAAGTTAGCCCGATCGAGCGATTGGCGGGTAGTGAGAATATCTCGGTTGCATTAGATAAATTTGAATACAAAAACGCCGTGAAAAGCTCACTAACTGATAAAGTCGGTGAAATTCGTGAAATGAAAAAGAAGCTTGAAACTAAACAGACTGACGTTTCGAGAGTTTTAGGCAACCAAAAAACTCAGCAACAACAGCTGGCCACTAAAGAGTCGGAGCAGGCAAAATTGGTCGCAGAAACGAAGGGCGAAGAGGCCGAATATCTAAAATATGCCGAATCTCTAAGTGCTGAAAGAAGTAAGTTGGAATCAGAGCAAGCGGCTGAAATTGCTAGGAGAGCTGCGAATTCGGGCGGGTATATAGCAGCCTCTAGCGACGGGAGTAATGGGGGGTACCCAGCAGTCTGGGCAAACGCCCCGATGAACTCCTATGTGGATTCGTGGGGAATGTATAGTCGGCAATGTGTTAGCTACGCAGCCTTTAAGGTTTCTCAGACTTACGGTAATATGCCCTATTGGGGAGGAATCGGCAATGCTAACGAATGGCTGCGCAACGCTAGGAACCAAGGGATTCCTAACGGTTCCATGCCTAAGGTTGGGTCGGTAGGGGTCCAGTTATCTGGATCTTATGGTCATGTAGCTTGGATCGAAGCAGTAAACCCGAATGGGACTTTACGCATTAGCCATTATAATGTGAACTGGACCGGAGCATACGCCGTTTGGGATAACGTAAACCCTTCATTCTTCGACGGCTATATCTATTTTGGGGAATGGTAAAAAAGATATACTGAATAAATTAAACCGCCGATTAACTATCGGCGGTTTTTGCACTTCCAATAGTAATTATGCTATAATTAAATAATGAATAGGGAACAGAGAAATCGAAGCGGGAGACAAATTCAGGCCTCAACATTATTTATTTTTGTAGGCTTGGCTTTGGTCGTAGGATTTATCGGTGGAACTCGTAAAAATGAATTGCTGGCGCTAGTTGGGCCATTAGTAGGCTATAGTGTCGATGAGAATTATATAGATCTATCTTCGGTCGAGAGGACATTCGCCACTTTGAAGGATAATTTTGACGGTGACCTAGACAAAGAAAAGTTAATAGAGGGTGCTTCAAAAGGTTTAACTGCTGCTGCGGGAGATAACTACACGGTGTATATGGATAAAGAGGAAGCACGCAAGTTCAATGACGATTTAAGGGGTGATGTTGGCGCTGGCATTGGCGCGGAAATTGGCATGCGAAATGATGTTCCGACGGTTATTCGACCGCTGAAAGACAATCCTGCTATCAAAGCTGGTATTTTGGCCGGTGACGTAGTAGTAGAGGTTAACGGAGTCTCTACTGGTGGCAAAACTGTTGACCAAGTAACATCTGAGATTAGGGGCGAAGCTGGGACTTCCGTTAGGCTCAAGATATTGCGTAACAAAGAATTTAAAGATTTCAACGTAACTCGCGAAAAAATTAACAACCCAAGTGTAGAATTGAATATCTCCGGAGATATTGCAATCTTGAAAGTTTCGCGCTTTGATAGCGAATCTGGGTCACTGGCTAAAAAATACGCTCGTGAAATCAAAGACAAGGGCATAAATAAGATGATTCTTGACTTAAGGGGCAACGGTGGCGGCTACGTAACGGCAGCCCGAGATATCGCTAGTTTGTGGCTAGAAAAAAATTCTTTAGTGGTAGTAGAAAAGAGCGGCAACCAGGTGAAAGAAGAGGTTCGGGCCGGCAGCGATAATTCTCTCAAAGGAGTTAAGACGATCGTATTGAGCGATAGCGGTAGTGCGAGCGCGAGCGAAATTGTAATTGGCGCGCTAAAAGATAATAAAGTGGCAACTATTCTTGGCGAGCAAAGCTTTGGTAAAGGTAGCGTGCAGCAGCCAATCGAAATCAATAACGGTTCGCTTTTGAAGGTTACAATAGCTAGATGGTATACGCCAAGTGGCGCTAATATTACAAATGAGGGCATCAAGCCTGATGTCGTATTAGAGATGACGGTAGAAGATATTAACGCTGGCCGCGATCCGCAACTAGACGGCGCCAAAAAAGAGTTGTCAAATTAGCTTGTGTTTAAAGTGGATTTAGGGTAGAATAAGTTTATGGAATCAAAGAAGAAAATCTTATTGGTAGAAGATGATGAAGTTTTAGCTAGCGTTTATCATGCACGCTTGGAGCTTGAGGGCTTCGACATTAGGGAAGCTCATAACGGAGAAGAGGCTCTATCGGCAGCTCTGGATTATCGCCCTGATTTAATTTTACTTGATGCGATGATGCCAAAGATCAGTGGTTTTGACGTGTTGGATATTTTGCGTAACACTCCTGAGACTATGAATCTCCGCGTAGTTATGCTCACCGCCCTCAGTCAAGACAAAGATCGCCAGCGCGCAGAATCACTTGGCGTAGACGATTATTTGGTTAAATCTCAAGTGGTTATTGGTGATGTTGTGGCTCGGGTGAAGCACCATCTAGGCATGGATATATAGTTAGTGGAAATATTTATTTGATCGAATGGCGCTTTATCACAAAATAGGCGCCATTTTGGCGCCAATTAAAAACTGGTTAGAGGTAATCTAACCAGTTTTTAATTATTCAACTACGACAACCGTTCGGGGAACGGCTTTACCGGTGAAATGTTGTTTCTTGACTTTTTTGAAACCTACAGTTCCGCTTTTTGCAGCATGAATCGTGTAGTTTCGGCTCATGTAAGTACCCTCACCAGCTAATTTGGTCGCGCCAGTTTGTCGAACTAGGACTTCACCCTCGTTGACTGCTTGGCCGCCAAATCGTTTAACGCCTAGGCGTTGACCGGCATTGTTGTGGATATTTTTACTCGAGCCACCTGCCTTAACTTTTGACATTTTTACTCCTTATTAGTACTAATAATTCGCGCGCCACAACTTGATTTTCGCGATAATAAATTAAATCGTGTGGTTTTACGCGCAGAAATTCTTTCCTATTATAACCGAGCTCGCTCAAAAAGTCAATAAGCGGAAGATGTGAAAAATGTCCGTTTTTCTGCTTCCAAGCTGGAACGGCGATGCAAATCTGAGTGCCTTCAGGGATTTGTGTAGCTAAATTTTTGAGAAAATTTGAAATAATTCGATTGCAGTTTTCGCGTACTTCGTTTAATTTTTGGTCCGAGGGCGGCGCAGAGAAGGGCTGTCCAAGGTAAGTTTCGCAAACTACGGTGTTTAGCCCGCTAGCAAAATTCCAAGTATAGTCGGTAGCGTCGGCCGTTTCAAGCGTACCAAGCTGGCCATGTGGGTGAAAAGCGGTTTCTAGCCATTTTAGATTCTCGCGCGAGTAGTCAACCATTTTTGGGTTTAAATCGCTACCATGGGCCACGAAACCCTTGAGAGCGGCCTCTTGGAGTACCGTTCCGGTTCCACAGAACGGGTCTAGGAGCTGCGGCTTTGGCTGGTTGTCGATTTTATCGAATTGGTGATTTTGCAGCCAGATTTGTGGTTGCTCGGCGCCAGCGCCAAGATTAATCATAGTTTGGGCTAGTTTAGGGGGCAGCATTCCAATAAACGCATCACGTTTGGGGCGATTTTGGTCACGTTTGGCGTAAGCTGTTATATTTTGCGCGCCTTCGCTGACGGCGAGGTAAGTGTTGCCTTTTCGGATGATTACAATGAGCTCAATTTTTTTATCACTAAGCCCAAGTTTGTTGTTGTGTGAAACCGCCGTCGAGAGGGCAGCGGTACTCGCAGGAACTGTACGCAGAGAAGTCCCAGAATTTTTAAGTTTATTTTTGATGATACTAGCAGTTTTTTGGATTTCTAAAGGGCTAATTTTGCCGCCGTAAACCGAAACTCCGAGGGTAATTTTGCCATTCGCATTTCTGAAGTCGCGCACAAAAATATCAATAATTTTCTCGCTGATTGTTCGCCAATCGCTTGAACTAATTTCTTGTACGATTTGGCCAACTTTTAGGATGCTGCCGAAATGTGAGATGTTAATTTTTGGTGTGTCTATCAAACAAGCTTCGCGGCCTAGAACTTGAATATTCTCGCCGCCATAAATACTTTCTAACTCGGCAATGCCGATTGCCGGTTGTCGGCCTAAAATCGCAATTTTCATATTTATAATTATATCATATTTAGTCTTAGTTGGCTTGACTCATGGGGAGGGGGGGGTGATAAACTATACCCATGAACAAGCATAAACACAATACACCTAAAACGAAGAACTATTCCACCCTATTTTCTAAGGCTGGTAAAGCCTGGGCTAGCGCCCTCGAGCGCCTGCCTAGAAAATAGGGTGGAATAGTTCTGGTCGTACTAAGCAAGCTATTACTCCAGAACTAAACCATCATTCCATTCACGGCCGGCGTTCAAGGCCACTAGGCCGAGCTTTACTGACCCTGAACGGAAGACAATTTAGTTCTTCACAAGCCGCAGGCTTTACCGTCATCGAAGTAGTTCTAGTTCTAGCCATTGCCGGTCTTATATTCTTGAT
>RZZT01000065.1 GCA_010014525.1 Candidatus Saccharimonadota bacterium
AGGCAGGCGCTCAAGGGCGCTAGCCCAAGCTTTACCAGCCTTAAATAAAGAAAGGAATAGGACTTCACAAAAGAACGCCTTCACTATTATAGAAGTAGTACTAGTCCTAGCCATAGCTGGACTAATCTTCCTAATGGTCTTCATTGCACTGCCAGCACTACAGAGAAGCCAGCGGGACGCACAACGGAAGCAAGACATTAGCCGATTACTAGACGCCGTTCAAAGATATAAATCAAATAACCGTGGGCAGCTGCCCAGTATTCTGCGGACGGATACTTGGGTGGCGCTAAATAATTCCACCCCCAATCAATTTGTTAGAACCTATTTGGCGGTAGATGGTCCGTTTCGCAATCCGCAAGGTGAAACTTGGTACATACTCGGTTCTATGTACAATACTCCGGGCTCTGAATTGCCGCCGCTAAATGCCGCTCATCTATTATATCAATTGAGAGAATTTTTCTCGGCGGTCGGTATGAAATGCGACGGATCAGGCCTTGTGGCCGCTCAAGGACCTGGCCATGTGGCTGTTAGAACCTTCTTAGAAAGCGGCGGAGCCTACTGTGAGAGTATCTAGCGAAATAAAATAAAAAACTCGGCAAATCTCTAATCCGCCGAGTCGTATTTTCTGCTCGTATACATACATTATACCACAAACACAATGAAAAGTCAATTTGATTTTTAACAATAAAACGAAACTATGCTTAGCTATGCGTGCTATAATATACTTATGATTGAATTTATCGAGCTTATAAAAGTTTTTTTATTGAGCGTAATCCAAGGGATTACCGAATGGCTGCCAGTTTCAAGTACTGGGCATATGATTTTGCTTGATGATATTTTGAAGCTTCAAGTTTCAGACGAATTTTGGTCACTGTTTTTGGTAGTTGTCCAATTGGGCTCGATTCTAGCCGTGGTCTATCTTTTTTTTGACAAACTCAACCCGTTTAGCCGCAAAAAAACTGCGCCTCAACAGACCCAAACTCGGACGCTGTGGAAAAAGGTATTGATTGCGACTATCCCAGCCGCGGTTATTGGCCTTGTCATAGAGAGCACCATGGATGGGCTAAATAATTCGTGGGTGGTTGCAACTGCTCTGATTATTTACGGAATTATATTCATTATGATAGAAAATCATCAAGCGAAAAGCCAGAAGATAACCAGAATATCCAACCTAGAGGATATTACTTATGCGGATGCTGTAAAAATTGGCGCATTCCAAGTTTTGCCACTAATTCCTGGTACCTCGCGGTCTGGCTCAACTATTATCGGCGGACTTTTAATGGGCGCTTCACGCGAGATAGCGACTGAATTTTCATTTTTTATGGGAGTTCCAATTATGTTCGGGGCTAGTTTCCTCAAACTAGTCAAATACGGTTGGAATTACAGCAGCCAAGAAATTATTTATCTATTTTTTGCGATGGTGGTTGCATTCATTGTTTCGATTTTCACAATTAAATTCCTACTCAATTACATAAAAAAAAATGATTTTAAACTATTTGGGTATTATAGAATCGTTTTAGGCGGCCTAGTTATCGCCTTGGCGCTGATAAGATAATTATTTTAAGACAAGGGAAGCTGGGTGATTTGCTCTCTTAGTTTGTATTTTTGGCAATTTGGCTTGAAACATTTAGATTGCCACTTGCACCCTATGATATAGCACAGAGAATCTTTCTTTTAGCGAAGATGTGTGGTAAAATATTCAATATGAACTGGAAGACTGTATTTAAATCATTCAAAAATAAAGATATGCAAAAACGCTTCTTCGGCGTAGTTGGCTTAATCGTAATTTT
>RZZT01000028.1 GCA_010014525.1 Candidatus Saccharimonadota bacterium
CCGATTAAGTGGTCTATTTTCCTTATGCACAACATTATTTATCTGATAGCCCTGGTCACTATAGTGCCATCACAGGAGAAGAAGAGTTGGTTGAAAAGTGCCAAACATTGGATTTAGATAATATTCCTGATTATTCTGCCAAGTCTCATCGAAGAATGATTAAATATGGCATTATAATTAATATAATATTTGTAACTGTTTTACTGCTAATTATTGCTCGCTTATTATAGTAGTAGAAAGAAGGAGTTCAAACACAGAAGATTTTTTTAAAGTATCAAATTTAGGGAGATATGCTCTTGAAAGACTATGTATAATCATTTTTTTACATCGTTTACTTTGTCAACCTTTAGGTTAATCATAGTAAGAAATACTATCCTGACTACCGATGGCGATAGTAATATCTGATCTAAAAGATTTATGATATTCTAAAAATAACAAGACTTACACCCAAAGGGGATACAATTAATTCTGATATTACTGTAGTAATGTTCAAGACCATAACTCTTTGAATATTATATGTCTTCAGGCATTCATGGTAATTTAAAAAACGGGTGTTATATGATGAAAGAAAAGTAGATTTTTATGAGTAATTGTTTATGATAATCTAAAATTATCCTGTTCTGGATCTAATACTCAATGGATATCTATTGGATTATCGAATTTGTGTTTGTTCAACTTATAAATTTGTCATTTATTAGCGGCCTTCAGTCTTCAGTGGTTGATTTTTTTGATACTGCTATTCTTACACCTAGATTAGCGGTTTCTATTTTCATTATTATTAGTTTTGCAGAAAATATCTTTTAAACTAAAGAAAAAAGACCTTCGAAAACTACTTACCGGATTTGCATTTGCATTTACAGGTTTGCTTGTATTCCTGATAGGTGTAAATGCAGGTTTTATGGATGTAGGAACAAGCATTGGTAATAATTTGGCTTTATTGGATAATAAAGCTTATATCATAATCATTGGATTTGTTCTTGGAGTTGTAACTATTTTAGCAGAACCAGCTGTTTATGTTTTAACTCACCAGATTGAAGATGTAACAAGCGGTTACGTAAAGAGAAAAGCAGTTCTAATTCCGCTGGCAATTGGAGTTGGTTTTGCCGTTGCTTTATCGGTTATACGTGTATTAGTGCCTGCGATACAGTTATGGCATTACTTGCTACCAGGGTACATCATATGTCTGTCAATGATGTTTTTTATACCAAAGCTCTTTGTAGGAATTGCATTTGATGCTGGTGGGGTGGCTACTGGTCCTATGACTGCAACTTTTATTTTGGCATTTATACAAGGAGCAGCACATGCTTTTGAGGGGGCGGATCTAATGGTTGATGGCTTTGGAATGATTGCGATGGTTGCCATGACACCAATTATCACCTTAGAAGCTTTGGGCTTGGTGTTTGCTATAAAATCAAAAACAAAAGGAGTTGAAAAGAGGGATGACTAATTATAACAGTATACCGATTTTTGAATTAATATATGTAGTTGTTAACTATGGAATGGGTAGCAGGATATTACAGAAGGCAAAAGAACATGGTATTTCTGGTGGGACCATTTTCCTTGGAAAGGGAACTATAAATAATTCCCTGTTAAATTTCTTATCTTTATACGATGAAAGAAAGGAAATAGTCTTATTGGGAACAGATAACCATACTGCAGACCATGCTTTATTTGAACTAAACAAAGAATTCAAGTTTGAAAAACCAAATCATGGTATTGTCTTTACCACAAGTGCTTGTGAAATTATAGGATCTAGGTGTTATAAGTCTGAAGAAAACGAAGAAGGAAGAGGTGTTAATAAGATAATGTATCAAAATATTATAACCATTGTTAATAGAGGTAAAGCTGAGGAAGTAATTGAAGCAGCAAAAGCTGCTGGCTCAAAGGGCGGCACAATAATTAATGCAAGAGGCTCGGGAGTAAATGAAACGAGTAAATTATTTAATATGGATATAGAACCTGAAAAAGAAATAGTTATTATCCTATCAAAAGAAGATATTACTGAGGCCATTGTAACGTCAATACGAGAAAAACTTGAAATTGATAAGCCAGGTAATGGGATCATTTTTATTCAAAATATAAACAAAGCTTACGGTATTTATGAGTAATAGATGTTTAAGAAGTGCAGAGATGATAATCGAATTGATATGCTCCTTTATATGAATGCTTTTATAAAGGAGCATTATCTAGGTTTTTAGAAAGAGTTAAAAGATTGAATAGTGATTTAGAAT
The DNA here is from genome assembly GCA_010014525.1 of Candidatus Saccharimonadota bacterium. GTDB lineage: Bacteria > Patescibacteriota > Saccharimonadia > Saccharimonadales > Saccharimonadaceae > Nanogingivalis. Next base: position 2,232 of record RZZT01000028.1, read on the forward strand.
TTTACTCCGGTATTTATTAGCGGTTGATTTGTTCCCGCAAACGACAGTCAATCTTGGATATGTTTCCAAGAACGAGCCTTGATAAAAATGGGGTTTGAAACAATGAATTTGACAGCTATAAACTCATCTCAAAACACCTGGAATCCTTCGCCCAATAATCTCGCCATCCTTAATCTTCTTTCGAATTGTTCGTACGCTTATATTCAGTCGCGAAGCAAGTACTGTATCCGGAATAGACTTCTCATGACGAAAATCTCCACACAATGATCCCGGTATTTTCCGCCTATTAACTGCATCCTGGCAATTAGAGCATTTAAATCCCCATTTATCGAACCAACCAGGAGTATCGTATACGGATTTAAGACATAGTCCACACTCTCGACCTTCACTCTCCATAGCAAATCCTTTGGGGAAGTCTTTAAGTTTAGCAAAGCGTGCTTTTTCTCGTTGATCTATTTCAATTAGTAAGCTAAAGTAATCAACTAACCTACGACGCTCGTCGTCTGTAAATTCGCGCTTTAAATGCTCGTTTTCGCTCATAACGACACCTCCTCGTGGCCTATTATTGCTACGATCCAATTCTATACACACTGTGTCCGATTTGTAGCGTTCTACTTCTGTTAAAGAGTCCGTGACCTGTATGGTGAGCCAAGCGGGTCGCAGAGCAATTATCCGAACCATACCTCCTTGGTGTTAGTTCAAGACCGCAGGTTCGATATTTATTGAATGTAATCATAGACTATGCTATAATATTTACGATGGATATTTTATGGAACGCGCTACTGGTTTCATTTGTTATAAATATGGTGATGTTTTTGGTGGCGTATAAACTACAGTCAGATAGGCTGACGGATATTTCGTATGCGACAACTTTTTTTGTGTTATCGATGTATGGACTTAGCATTTCAAATAAAAGTTTTTTCCATATAGTATTATTTTTACTTATAGCGTTATGGGCAATTCGTTTGGGTGGTTTTTTGCTTTATAGGGTGGTGAGGGTTGGCAAGGACACACGGTTCGACAAGATGCGCTCTAGCTTTGTGAAGTTTGGGTGGTTTTGGGTGATCCAGGCGACGACCGTTTGGGTGTTGATGATTGCTAGCTTATTTGCTTTTTTAAGCACCACAGAACCAAGCCTTTTATGGATAGCTGGGTTATTAGTTGCAGTAATGGGGCTCGCTATAGAGTCCATAGCTGATATGCAGAAGTTTAGGTTTTCAAGTAACCCCAAAAACAAGGGCAAATGGATCGATGAAGGTCTTTGGCATTACTCACGTCACCCTAATTATCTAGGGGAAATTATGATGTGGACTGGGGTGTATTTGTACGTTGCCACATCATTAACGATGCATGAGGCTGTTTTAGGGGCTGTAAGTCCGTTGTTTATATTACTGATGCTTTTATTTGTGAGCGGAGTCCCGATTCTTGAGAAGAACTCTGACAAAAAATGGGGTGATTTAGCCGCATACAGAAAATATAAAGCATCCACAAGCCCACTGCTAATCCTTCCAAAGAAAAGTAACAGGTAGCTTGATCTGCAAATCTTCTGTCTAACGAAGCGGCAGCTCGTTGATCTTGACACCTAACGCTTTTGCGAGTAGATTAATCTGCTGAAACTTTCAGCATTTATAGGCAGGCCATCTTTGCTATATAGGCGATAGCAGCGGTCAAAATGGCGCACCTCTCGTTATGAAGTTATTTGTTTTCGTTAGTCAGCGACCGATAAGCGGAGCCAAGAGCATATATTTTACAGGTTATCCAGTAAGCATTCACGCTACTGGATTTCTTTTTATAATAAATTTTCTAACTCATCAAAACTGAGGCTGCTATTGTACCCAGGATGACGTTCTCTCATCAATTTGTATATGGATGACATATTTCCGTTCTCGATGGGGTCGAGCCACTGTTTAGCAAGACTAAGCGACTCTTTCTCTCTAGATTGTTCAGATGGCCGTTCGATGTCTGGACGAACAATTCTAAATGTGTATTTGTCCCGCTCCCAATATACTGAACACACACCCAAAGTAATCTAGCTAGTCAAAGAGGTGTATATCAGGTAACATTGTGGTAAATAGTGCCACAGTGGATTGAGAGGAGTGCATGACTATGGCAAAGCCAGTAGACCCGAAGTTAAAGCAAGAAATCATGGAGACCGTGAAAGCCGGTATGCCGCAGGCCGATGCGAGCAAGCTGTACGGCGTCAGTACCGTCACTATCCGAACGTGGTGCCGCCAGGACATCGTCGGCGGCGAGAAGAACTACATCGCACGGATCAACCAGCTCAAACGTGAACTGGATAACGCCTACCGTGTCATCGGCAAGCTCTCAGCCAGGGCCGATCGCCCAAAAGGCTAGCTGTCTTGGAGGAGGTCGACCCGGGGCTCAAGCGACGCATGGCCAAAGCCGTGGGTGTCGGTCGCACGAGCTTGTACGGTCGGCCGACTCTGCGCGTGGACAAAGACCAGAAGGCGATGCGCGAGCTTCGCTCGGCGCACGCGCAACATCCCCTGTACGGCGTCCGCAGGTTGGCGATCCATCTCGGCTGGAGTGAGAACAAGACTCGGCGTATTCGCCAGTTGGCACGGGTGGACGCTGTTCGTGCGCGTAAAAGATACCACTACTACAGGGGCCGCGCTGAGATCGCCGCTCCAGTCAACCATCTACACGCCTACGCCCTATTCAAGGACATTGCCCGTCCGCAGGACGGCATGGATTATCGTCCGATGGCCCAAGATGCTAATGCCTGGGCGCAGGATTTCACCTACCTGCGTATTCGCAATGGTATGTACTACTTGGCACTCGTCATGGATCTCGCGACCCGCGAGATCCTGAGCTGGAAGCTCGGTACGAACCATAGTAGTATGCTGACCCACATCGCACTCGTCCAGGCTCTGAGAAACAACCCAAGCCCCCGCATCCTGCATAGTGATCGCGGGAGCGAGTACATGAGCGAGCGTCATGCTAGCACCTGTCTGCGATTCGGCATCCAGCTCAGTGCCAGCAAACCCGGTAAGCCGTGGCAGAACGGATTCATGGAGCGTACCGTGAAGAGTGTCAAGGAAGAAATAGGAAGTCTTACTGCCTATGGCGACGTTGATGAGCTATATGTCGGCATCACGAACGCCATCTATTAATACAACAATGAACGCATCAACACCGCCCTCGGCATGCCGCCGAGGGCCTATGCTAAGATCACGAAACCGCCGAAAAAGAGTTTACGGTCTGTGTTCGGGAAAGTGGGAGCTTGACATTAAATGCAGCCATTGTTGCTAAACTAGAATAAAAAAGGTATAATTACTATATGTTCCTCGCACTCAATGAAATCTTAAAAGAAAAAGCACGGTTTATTTTAATTTTAGCCGTGATTACTTTAGTAAGTTATTTGGTATTCTTTCTTATTGCACTCGCGTATGGTCTTGCGACTAGCTATACAAAGTCAGTCGATCAATGGGGTGCTTCGAGTGTTGTACTGAGTAAGAATTCCAATAATAATATTGGTCGTTCATTATTATTTAACACGAACTACAGCGAGCTAGTGGGTGAAAATGTTGCACCACTTGGTGTTGGTGCGGCAACAGTAAATGCGTCACCTTCCGACGATGTATCACTTTTTGGCATTGACACGAACTCATTCTTGAATCCGGCTGTTTCCGAGGGTAGTGGTATTGAATCGGCAAAAGAGGTTGTTGTGAGTGATGAACTTAAGAAAAATGGCGTGACACTCAATAGTGACCTTATACTTGAAGGTTCAGATTCAACCTACCGTGTTGTTGGCTTCGTAAAAAATGCTACCTTCCAAACGGCACCGGTTATTTATATGACAATGGAGACATGGAGAACCGCGGCAAGTGAAGTTTCGGGGATGACCGCAATGCGTGACAATTCAACGATTAGCGCACTCATTGTGCGTAATAACGAAACGCCAAAGCTGGGTGAGACGCTTGAGCAAAAAAGTATTCACGATTTTATTTTCGCACTCCCCGGTTACCAAGCACAGGTCCTTACCTTTAGCTTAATGATTGGCTTTCTTATTGGTATAGCGGCATTCGTGCTCGCAATCTTTATATATATCTTAACGATGCAGAAAAAGAACATCTTTGGCGTATTGAAGGCTGAGGGTGTGCCAAGCAGTTATATTGGTTGGTCGGTGATGATTCAGGTTGCACTTCTTTCGATCGTTGGGTTGCTTATCGGTATGGCGCTTGCAGTACTGACTGGGACGCTCTTTTCAGGTAAAGTGCCATTTGCTATAAACCCTCTCTTCTATATTGGTATCTCCGCCATTTTTGTCGTATGTGCGATTATTGGCGGCATTGCATCGGTGCGATCGGTCACTAAGATTGATCCAGTGGAGGCGATTGGATGATGAAAAATCAGAAGAGCATTATTTTAGAGCTGAAGGATGTTACGCGTGACTTCACTCAAGCTGGTGAAACGATCAACGCCTTAAAAAAGACGAATCTTGTTGTGAAGGAAGGCGAGTTTATTGCTATTGTAGGTCCATCCGGTTCTGGTAAAAGTACTTTCCTGACAATTGCGGGTGGCTTACAGAATCCAAGCACTGGACTGGTAACAGTTCATGGTACTGATATTACAAAATTAAGTGTGAAGAACCTTTCGAAAGTTCGTCTCTCAGAAGTTGGTTTTATTTTGCAGGCATCAAACCTCGTCCCGTATCTAAGTGTCGAAAAACAACTTATTCTTATAGATAAAGTCACGAAGCGAAAAACAAATGAGCGAAAAATACACACGCTATTTAAAACACTTGGTATCGAAAAACTAGCAAAAAAATACCCGAGCGACTTATCTGGCGGCGAGCAACAGCGTGCAGCGATTGCAAAAGCGCTCTATGGAACTTCAAGTCTTATTTTAGCCGACGAGCCAACTGCGAGCCTTGATACAAAGCGTGCTATTGAGGTGGTAAAGTTACTTGTCAAGGAGACGAAAGAGCGTAACAAGGCTACGATTATGGTGACACATGATGAGCGGCTGCTTAAATACTGCGACGCCATCTATGAAATGCATGATGGAGTTATAGCAAAGAGATAAAACTGATGATTATGGTTCTAGACCGTCATGCAGAGCCATATAGAGATTTAGCCTTAAAAGGCTCTGATGAATCAATGTGAGTAAAAGCCCCTAGAAATATCTTCTAGGGGCTTTATTTGGAGCAATTTTTACTTTGCGGGTCTAATTTCTCTAGGCCCAATTTCGTTCGAATTTTTTTTGGCCGTGATAGCTACATTTTTTGCAATACATTCCATCCTGACAGTTGTAACAGCCGCAGTCACACTTGGGTTCGCTTTGGTCGTGTCCCAATTTAGTTTTAGCTCTTCCAGTGTCGGATTTTGAAACCCGAGCGGCTTTAACGGTGCTGCCTTTTTCATCTAGTATCTCGATAAGGTCCCAACTAACATAACTTCGGGGGTCAACCCTAGCTCTGATAGACGAAATGATATCCCAACGATTTGACTTGCTATCTTTTTTTACCGCTTGATTGATAAAATAAGGATTTCTAATTAGCCTAAAATTACATATTTCCTCACCGCGGTAACTGTAGAAGATGATTGCGTATCTTTGCTGCTTACCTTTATTCATAAGAATTCAACTCCTTTTTGAAAAGTACCAGTTTCTCGACAATTAATGATATTATAGCATACTGTTGTGATTTAATGTAACTATTGTAGTGCAATCAACCAAATGAACCCAAAAAACATATTGACATATCTAAATATATCTATATAATAGATAATATGTCAACCATTATGATTCTAAAGGCACTAGCCGATGAAAACCGATTAGAGATTGTTCGGCATTTGGCGTCTCAAGCTAAGCCGTGTGGCTCGAAAGAAGTCGTTCCGTCTTGTTCGGCGGTTTTAGCGTTGTCTCAGCCAACTTTTAGCCATCATATGAAGCAGCTTGTGGCGGCGGATATTGTTAGTGAAGAGAAAACCGGCAAGAGTAAATTTTACTCGCTGAATAGGAAACGTCTGAATCAAATTGGCATTAATGTTGATAAAATATAAACGAAATAATTTTAAAAAAGGAGTTTTGAATGAAAAAAATTACAGTTTTAGTGCCAAGTGTTAGGGAAACCAGAGCAGCAGATAAAGTTTTAGAGACCGTAAAAGCTGAACTAGAGGCTCGCGAAGGCGTTGAAGTAAATGTAGTCGACCTAAAAGATCTGCAGCTACCCTTCTTTGATAATCCAAAGAGTCCAGCTGATGCGTCTTTTGAAAATAGACATGATTCTGTTAAGGTTTGGGGTGATGCGGTTAAAAATTCTGATGGCGTCGTAATGTTAACTCCGGAGCATAACCACAGTATATCGGCTAGCCAGAAAAATGCAATTGATTGGCTATTTGCGGAGTGGACCGATAAGCCAGTCGCGCTAGTGGCTTATAACTGGGGTACAACCCACGCAATTGACCACTTGGGATTTGTACTCAAAAAAATAGGCGCGAAGCAAATTAGTCCAGTCGCCCATTTAGATTTTATGCAAGAGATTAACCTTGACGGATCTGTTCTTGACCAAGCTAGAGTTGATGAAAAACTGTCAGCTACTTTTGACGAACTTTTGAAGTAGGCGAGATAATTATCGTGCATCGATAAAACCGTTCGTATGGTATAATTAAGCTAATGAATAAATCAGAGTTTAAAGATTTACCAACGAGCGATTTTATAGATGAGATTGTGGCGGCGGTCGATCAGGGACAAGTGACAATTTTGACGGCTGAGACTGGCGCTGGTAAAAGTAGCCAAGTTCCGCAGTATTTGGCGGAGCACGGTTACGGGCGGGTGATTGTAACTCAGCCGCGGATTTTGGCGGCTCGAAATTTGGCGCGGCGGGTGCGCGAAGAATGGGCCGAGCGCAATCTGGAAGACGCGAGCGAGATTGTTGGTTATCGCACAGCGCACGAGCGTGATGATAGTGGTAAAACTAAAGTTTTGTATTGTACCGATGGTCTGCAAATGGTGCGTGAGCTGACCGGCTCTGGTGCGCTCGATAGTCAGGTTTTGGTGCTTGATGAAGTGCACGAGTGGAACGAAAATATGGAAGTTCTGGTGGCGTGGGCTAAAAA
>RZZT01000029.1 GCA_010014525.1 Candidatus Saccharimonadota bacterium
GAAATTGCTCAGAATAATTTTGCACCCCGCCTTCCGTCCAGGGGTTCACTTCACCGTAAATACTACCGTCTTTTAGATAGACAACACCATCAATAATCTTGTCAACGTAGGATGGGGTATTGACTTTAGCTAGAGAGTATACAGCCTGATTGCTGTCAGAATCCCAGTCGCCTGACGTAGCGAACAGCTTTCCACTTTTAGATAGAATAACCCCTCGTCCTGGGATACCAAAAAACTGTTCTATTTCCTCGCCCTCGAGTAAATCTACAAATTGAGTATTAACTGTCGTTTCGGGTCCACTATAAGTAGCATAATCAATTACTTTTCCAGACGATAAAATAAGAGTATTATCGCCTATATCAATTACATTTTCCTCGCCAATATAGCTTGTGATATCAAGCAATATAATTTCATTGTAATGATTATTATAAAATAGTATTTTCTTACCCGATTGCACAGTTAATATATTATTCTCGACACTTACAATAGGCTCATCAAGGTCTAGTTTTGGTAGATTAGAACTGTTACTATAATTACGACCATTAATCAGAAAATAATCATTACCAGATTTAACATAAATCCCATTATACGGTTCTCCTCCGATAATATGGTTATCTCCTGGCGAAAATATGTCTGTATTAAGAGAAATATTATCAAAGGAGCACCCTGAGTACAAAACCGAATGGACTCTATTATCCTTGGTATGAATAATTTTTTCATACCCGGTATCGTGAATTGAATCTACAACACCTAAATTATATTCTTCTGTTAAATTTATTAGTGTTAAATTATGATCATCGTCATAAGAACGTCCGAGCATCAAGCCGGTTTTAGTGATAATTATATCTCCTAGTAAATCAATAGGTTGAGAACTTTTTTTACTCTTATCTTCGCCATTTCCAGCCCTACATAATGCGCCGGTAAACCCAATCACCTCCCAAATCTGATCTGCTTGCTCCTTAATAAAACCCTCTCCCTTAATAATAATTTCATCACCACCAGACACTACACCTTCAGTCTTAGAAATTGAAGAAACGCTTAGTGCAGCTGAATTATGCGCTTGCAAGAATGGCGTCACCAAAATCATTAGACAAAAAGACAAAATTACTGTCATTTTTATTCGAAATTTATTATTAGACATTATAGTAATCCTATTTAAACACTTATTCCCACTGTGCCCTATGCGAAAGGCAAGTTTTTACTCTTATGCTTATATAATACAAGACTACAATACAAAAAGCAAGCCTACTATCAGGCTTGCTTTTATTAAATTTGGCTTGGGTGCTTATTTTATTTATCGACGACTTCACCTTCAACAGGTTCGTCTTTTGCTTTTTCATCAGATTCTTCAGTCTTGGCGTCATCTTCAGCGGCAGCTTGATATAGCTTTGTTCCGATCGGCATAATCACATCGTTCAAATCTTTAACAGCCTTTTCGAGCTCATCTTTATCGTCTGATTTTTGATGTTTTTTAGCCTCTTCAACAGCTTTTTCGATCGCTTTTTTATCTTCATCAGAAATCTTATCTTTATGCTCAGACGGCATTTTTTCCGCTTGATAAATGGCATTTTCTAACTGGTTTTTAGCATCGATCGATTCACGCTTTTTCTTGTCCTCATCAGCATGCATTTCGGCATCTTTTTGAGCCTTTTCAATATCTTCTTTGCTCATGTTGCCGCTATCTTGGATGGTGATATTATTTTCTTTGCCAGTACCCTTATCTTTGGCTCCAACTGTCAAAATACCATTAGCATCGATATTGAAAGTCACCTCAACTTGTGGCACTCCGCGTGGCGCTGGCGCAATACCAGATAGCACGAAGGTTCCGAGAGATTTGTTATCGCTCGCCATTTCGCGTTCACCTTGCAGAACATGGATTTCCACTTGTGGCTGATTATCTGCGTAAGTTGAGAAAACTTGCGATTTGCTGGTCGGTACAGTCGTATTACGGTCAATCATAGCCGTTCGCACACCACCGGCAGTTTCGATACCAAGCGTTAGCGGAGTCACGTCTAGCAATAATACGTCTTTGACATCGCCAGCTAACACACCACCCTGAACAGCTGCGCCAATTGCCACAACTTCGTCTGGGTTTACGCCCTGCATTGGATCTTTACCAAAGATTTTCTTGACCTTTTCAACTACGGCCGGCATACGTGTCATACCACCGACCATCACGATTTCTTTAATTTCATCTGGTTTCAAACTGGCGTCTTTTAGAGCTTTCTCAACCGGTCCAGTCACACGATCAACTAAATCAGCTACCAGCTCCTCAAGTTTTGCCCGAGTTAGATTATATTCAAAGTGTTTTGGGCCATCAGCGTCAGCGGTAATAAATGGCAGGTTGATCTCTACTTGAGTAGTCGAAGAAAGCTCTTTTTTAGCTTTCTCGGCTTCATCTTTTAAGCGCTGCATAGCGGCAGAGTCCTTTTTAAGATCAATGCCCTCTTCTTTTTTGAACACATCTAGAAAATGGTTAACGATTCGGTTGTCAAAATCTTCACCACCAAGGTGAGTATCACCATTTGTTGAGAGCACTTCAAAAACACCATCACCCAACTCTAGGATTGAGACGTCAAACGTACCACCACCGAGGTCGAAGACAGCGATTTTTTCGTCTTTTTTACCTTCTAGACCATAGGCTAGAGCGGCTGCAGTCGGCTCGTTGATGATTCGTTTCACTTCTAGGCCAGCGATTTTACCAGCGTCTTTTGTCGCTTGGCGCTGAGAATCGTCGAAATATGCCGGCACAGTAATAACTGCTTCGGTGACTTTTTCCCCCAAGAAAGCTTCAGCGTCGGCCTTGATTTTGCTTAAAATCATCGCCGAAACTGCCTCTGGCGTATATTCTTTGTCACCCATTTTTACCGCCACACCGCCAGCTTTTTTGACGATTTCATATGGCATAATATCAAGGTCTTTTTGGACTTCTTTATCTGTAAATTTACGGCCTATTAAACGTTTAACGCTGTAAATTGTATTTTTAGGGTTGGTTACGCGCTGGCGTTGTGCCACTTGGCCAACTAGACGTTCGCCTTTTTTATTAATCGCGACCACACTTGGCGTAGTTCTATTACCTTCAGCATTTGTAATGACTTCCGGTTTTCCAGCCACCATATATGCAAATGCGCTATTAGTTGTCCCAAGGTCAATTCCAATGATTTTTCCCACTTTGTCTCCTTCTTATTATAATATCATTTTTAGTTATCTAAGATTAGCACTCCTCGCATAAGGTTGCTAGTGCTAATATCTATATTATAGTTAGTTGGCACTCATTTGTCAAGAGTGCCAATGATGTATTATTTACAACAAAATAAGGTGTACTCCCGATAGATACACCCTACTCGCCGATTATACTAGCTTGATAAAATTCCAGCTACTGATTTCTGGCAAGTCTACGCCATGCTCGCGTGCATAGCTTTGATTTTTATCTAGGCGAGCTTGGTATTCTTGAACTAAATCAGCTCGTCCAGCCAATTTCGCAACCTTTTTTGCTACGTCGTAGCGGCTAACCTTATTGCGTGCTAGCATATCGAACGGCGTGGTCGTGCTGCCTTTTTCAATATAGCCACCAATATCATAACTTTCAGCGCGATAATTGGTATATTCAGCTAAAATTGTACGAATTGTTTGCGGATAACCATGGAAATTGAAAATAATTTTGGTATTTTGAGGGAAAATCTCACTGAATTTATTATCGCTAAGCAGATTATCGGCTAACCCAATATGCGAGCCTGATTCACCACAGCTCAACACCGCAATATTAACGAAACGGATTTTCATCTCTGGCGCATCGTGTTGGAGAACTTGAACCGCGGCAATCATCTCTTTACTGACGTAATCACCGGCACAAGCCAAAACTACATCTGGTGTCTGGCCTGAATCATGATAAAAATCGCGCGTAAAAACACCTTTTTCCTCTATTTGCTGCTTGGCACTGTTTAGATCTAAGAATCGTGGTTCAGGAGTTTTACCAGCTACCAAAACATTTATTTTATTAGTCGAGGTAAACATTTCTTCGCTGGCTACCAAAGTCGCCGTATCATCAATCGGTAAAAATACCTGCCCGAGCTTGTTTTGGCGGCGCAAAACTTCATCAATAAAACTCGGGTTTTGGTGCGAGAAGCCATTATGGTCTTGACGCCAACCAGTTGAGGTTAAAATATAATTCAGGCTTGCTAGCGGTTTTCGCCATTTCACTTCTAGAGATTGTGTCAAAAACTTAGCGTATTGGTCCATCATCGAAGACATAATCGGCGCGAACGCCTCATAGGAAGTTAGCACACCATGTCGCCCAGTTAAAATATAACCCTGAAGCAATCCCTGAAGGCTGGTTTCATTCAAAATTTCGCTCACTCGGCCTCCAAGAGAAAGGTCTTTTTCCCAGGTCTCGATTTTGCGTTGCCAGCTACGGCTAGTTTGCTCAAAAACTGCGTCTAATTTGTTAGAATAAGTTTCATCGGGGCTAAAAAAGCGGAAATTATCTGGATTTTGGCGGAAAATCTCAGCCAAATATTCGCCCACGGCGTTCATAGCGAGGGATTTTTTACCCTTTTTCATAATAATTTCTCCTTGATTGGTTGGCAAAACTAAAGGCTTATAAAAATTATCTGGGTTTATAAATTCATTTTGCCCAAGCAAATGCGTGTTTTCTGGCAAAAACTCGCTCAACCAAGTACCGAATTCGCCAGTTCCGGTATCAAAAAGTTCATCAAATTCATAAGATTTGAACCAATCTTCAAGCTGCTGGAGCTGGTCTGAATCACTCGCCGCCAAAGGTAGCGGAACTTGGTGAGCGCTTGAATTACCCTCGATTTTCTCGCCGTTCACCGAATCTGGACCAGAACTGCCCTTTTTACTTCTCACAATTAGCATCGGCAAACGGACAAAATTTCCATTTTCACCACTGCGATGAATTTTGCCATTTTTAATTTTTTCAATCTGCGAATAAATGTCTTTTAGCGAGTCATTTAGCGAGTCATCAAAATTTTGAGCTGTATACTCATCAACGATTCTAGGTTCCCAGCCGGCGCCATGAAAATATTGGATTAGTTCAAAATCGCTCATCGCCCCATAGATTGTTGGGCCAGAAATTTTATATTTATTAAGGTGTAGAATCGGTAAAACTACACCATTTTTAACTGGGTCAATCAGTTTATTTAGATGCCAAGCTGAAGCAATCGCCCCAGTTTCAGCTTCGCCGTCACCGATTAAAGTTGCCATCACCAAATTTGGATTGTCAAGCACGGCGCCAAACGCAGTCGAGAGAGAATAACCAAGCTCACCACCTTCCAAAATCACGCCGGGCGTAAACGGACTAGCGTGCGACGGAAAACCGCCTGGCCAGCTAAAAAGCCGCGAGATATGTTCGATCCCGCGCCCATTGCGAGTGGCATCTTCATCATATTGAGCGAGGGTGTTCTCTAAAAATAAGTTCGCTTGTAACGCCGGAAAGGCGTGCCCCGGACCTAACATAAAGGCAGTTTTAAGAGGTGAATGATCTTGATTTTGGCGTGCTAAATTGAGCAAATGCGCGTAAGTATGATTTACTCCTGGGCATGAACCCCAATGTCCAAGTAAACGCGGTTTAATATCGCTAGATTTCAACTTAGTTTCCAGCAAGAAGTTATTTTGCAAAAAAATCTGCGCCACAGTCAGATAATTTGCCGCGCGGATATATTTTTTTAGATTATCAAGATTTTGCCCACTTTGCATAGACCTATTTTAACATAGTTATGGTTTTTTATGAAGTTAATTGTTGAGGCGGTAATAGCGATGCTTACTTTTGGCTGCAACTGATAAATTACGGCACTGCTTAGCAAAAGCGGTGCTTAGCGCGAAATCATTCAAGCTTGATAAAATGCACGAAAACACTATTCATTATTGACTTTTTTAAACATTTATGTTATACTAAAAATATAGGCTCGAATTGGAGCTTACGAACATTCAATTTTATCACTAGTTTTTAGATTACTTTCAAACGTGTCTCCGTTTTTTGTTCGCGAAAATTAGATCAAAAGTTTAAGTTTTTGGTTTGGTTTTCGCGAATATCTAGGTATAGTTATACCTAAATAAAATAGAAGGAGGTGTTCGCGATGGGAAAAAAGTTCAAAGAAAGTATGCTAGTAGAGGACGGGGCGAATGGTGTCTTCGTCACCTCTAACGAAGTAATCTCAGAGATTTTAGAGGTTGCTTCTGCCGCTTTAGCCAAGAAAGCAAAAAATATCCGAGAGGGCGACAACCCTACGAGCACAGAAGAAATTAGGGTATCCTATTCCACGGATACCTTACTAATAAAAGGGGGTGAAGAAATCTCGCAAATTAGAGATATAGTCTCTAATTTTAAACGTGATGAGGTAAGAAGGAGTTGGGACTAGTAGTCCCACGCCGGCGCCACAATTCATCACAACTCCCCACTTAGCGTAAGCTAAGTGGGGCTTTTCTTTGTCCTAAAATATTATTTCCGCGCAACTTTTACCATCGAGGCTCGCAAAACATCACCATCCACTACATAGCCAGTGCGCAACTCTGCCGCCACGATTTCTCGATCGCCGTCCGAAGCTTCATCAAACTGCACCGCTTCGTGCAATTCTGGGTTGAATACCGTGCCCGTCTGCGCGTTTATCTTCTTAACACCAATTTTGCTCAAGTTTTTATCAAGATTTTTGTGCATTTTTACCACATTTTCCGCCCACTGATTGCCTTTCAACTCTTCTGGAAGGTGAACAATTGCACGCTCAATATCATCAACTATCGGCAAAAGTTGCAAAATTGCCTTTTTCTCGCCTAATTTCTGTGCCGAAGAAATCCGATTTTCGGTATTTTTACGATAATTTTCAAAATCTGCCCGAGTGCGTTGCAAATCCAGTTTTAGCTCATCGCATTCGGCTAATTTTTTCTGAATTTCAGCTTTTTTAGCTTGCAATTTTTTATCATTTTCTTCCATATAACTCCTTAAAAATCTAATTTTTCCTCTAAAAATTCGCCCGCGTGGCGCACCAAACGAATCACCTTGCCGTAGCTCTGGCGCGTTGGGCCCAAAACTCCAATATAAGTATTTTCACTATAGGGCGAGCTAAATTTACTAATAATTAAGCTGGCACCTGAACTCTTGCCAACCGGATTCTCGCTGCCAATATAGACATTGAGTGGTTTATTTGGTGCGACTTCTTTGAGCCACGGTTCAAGATTATCGAGCAGCTGAGCGATACTTTGCACCGCTGCCCCAGATTCAAATTCTGGCTGAGCGAATAAATTGGCGATTCCGCTCATATACAATTGCCCACCAATTGTCGCAACGCCCAGATTACCCGTCAATTCAACTAGAGAGTCTACTGCACTGCGAATCGCTTGGTCAGCGTGATCATGCTGGGCTGAAACCCGCGAAGAAATTGCCTGAGTACCACGGATAAAATTATCGCGCGAGTTATCGGCGTTCAAAAGATATTCCCCGCCCTCTTGTAACTCGTTTAACCGGTTAACATAAAATCTATAGCCTTTATCCGTTGGAATCCGTCCGGCCGAAGTGTGCGGCTGCGTGATTAGACCCATTTCCTCGAGTTTAGACATTTCACTGCGAATCGTTGCGCTCGAAACGCCAAAAAGCTTAGCTAAAGTGATACTGCCAACTGGGCTGGCAACCTCAGCATATTGCTCAATAATAGCGGTCAAAATCTGCATCTGTCTAGGAGTCATATTCATACCGCTAGTTTAGCACAGTTTAGCACTTTACGCAAGAGAGTGCCAGATCCTAAGCCTGTTTGATATCTTCGAGTAATTTTTGTGCTCGGATTCGCACTTCGATATCTCTATAGTTGAACTCCACATCTTGGTGCATAATCTGGTCAATAATACGCGCTGTATTGCGAAAATCATCGTTCAAAATAAAGTGATAGTATGGCTGGTCCAGGGCTGCTTCGAGCGCCGAAACGGCTTCAGGCAAACGCTTGGCAAAATCCGCTTCAAATTCAGCTTCAGTGTTGTAGCGGTTAGCAAAGCGCGCACGCCAAGTTTCGTAATCTGGTGGCAAAATAAATACCGCCACGACTTTATCGCTCAATTTTTTATATTCGTCGACGCCTCTTATATCAACATCAGTAACTGAAATCTGGTTATTTTCGTGAGATTCTTTAATTTGTGCTACACTCGTGCCATAAATTCGTCCGTGGACAAATTTTGCCTCAATAAATTGGCGCTCATGTAGCATCCTTTCGGCTTCTTCAAGTGTAATAAAATTATAATCGATGCTGTTTATCTCTTCTTTGCCGTTGTTAATCCGCGGCGCACGAGTCGTATGACTTACAATATCGTGATATTCTGGGTCTTTGAGTAAATATCGTTTGGTGGTGTCTTTGCCGGCACCAGAAATACCAGCTAGCAATAAGATTCGCGAGTTTTCAACCAAAGTAATTGCGTCTGGTGGCGTCTGATAGTTTTTGACTAAAAATTCCAAATCTTGCATAAATTATTTGGCGTTAGTGTGTACGTTGACCACGTCATCAAGATCATCGAGCGCGTCCATAACTTTTTCTATTTTGGCCGAAATCTCTTCATCTACGATTTCAATTTCGGTATTCGGCACATATTGGAGCTCGGCTTCTTCAATTTTTAGACCAGCTTCCAGTAAGCTCGCACGAACCTTCATCAAGTCTTTCTGGTCGGTATAAACCGTAATCATTCCGTCTTCTTCAATTGCATCTTCTGCGCCAGCATCAAGAATTTCAAGCAGCGCGTCTTCGCCAGTTGTGTTTACGACAATTACGCCTTTTCGAGTGAATTGAAACATCACACTACCAGCATCGGCGATTCGACCGCCATTCTTAATCAGCGCAGTACGAACTTCTGGAAAAGTCCGATTGCGGTTATCGGTTGCAGCTTCAATAATCAAACCAATTCCGCCGGGGCCATAGCCTTCATAAGTAATTTCTTCAAGCACTGCGGCATTTTTGTCAGCCGCACGCGCCACCGCTCGGTCGATGTTGGCATTTGGCATATTTACCGCGCGAGCTTTTTCAATCGCCATAGCCAAGCTTGGGTTCATATCCGGATCGGCGCCGCCACGTGCTGCAATCGCAATTTGATTACCGATTCGCGTAAAAACCGCGCCGCGCTTAGCGTCGTTTGCGCCCTTTTGCCGTTTAATTTTAGACCATTTGCTATGTCCAGACATAAAACTCCTTTGATTTTGCTATTTTGAATTAGTTTTATTATAGCATTTTT
>RZZT01000066.1 GCA_010014525.1 Candidatus Saccharimonadota bacterium
AATCAAAATGACAACAAAATCGAAAATTGCTAGCGCAAAAGCAAGAATTTCGCAAAAAATCGGTCTTAGCTATACTAAGAAATTTATTAATTTCTCTGATCCGATTTCTGATGTAGATTATAAATTAAAAATCGAAGAAGCTAAGAATGAAGATGGTGAAACAGTAGTTAAAGTTAGCCTACCCGAGGAAAAGAACTTCTTCCGTGGCGTAAAATTTAGCGAAAAAATCCGCCTAGAAAAAATGCGCGATGGTCAATGGGTAAAAATTTTGCGTGCTAAATTTGGCGCTGGTGCCGAAGAACTATTTGGTGTAACAGAGCTACACGAAGAAAGCGAGCTTGAAGCCCGCGATATCCGAATTATTGCAGCTGTAGAAAAATTACTCGCCGGCAACGCTCACAAAGTCAAAATCAAAAAAATTGCTTCCCCACGCACTAGAGTTCACAAAGCGCACGCGTAAAGATTATGAGTAGCCCTCTTTCATCATATCAAGATCCAGAAGATTCAATCGAGCTGCTGAATACGCCAGAAAACCAGCCTCAGCCGCTCGATATGGATAATCTAACCGAACAGCAACTTTATCAGATTGAAAGTTGGAGCTTTTCGGACGAAGAATTAGCAGCGATCGGAGAATCTCAACAGGCGATCCAAGAAGCTAAGGATGTCTTGGATATTGATGAGGCCCACGAAGCCTATAGCCTAAAAGACGTAGAAGAAAAAACCGCCGAGGAATCGCGTGTATCTTGGACTACGTCTACTCTAGATATGCTACCCCTCTCTGGCGTACCATATTTTTCTAGGATTCAAGCCGATGCTAGAGAAAAGATTGCTCGAGCTGACAAAATAAAAGATATAAATGAAAATATAAAACAAACTCGCGAGAGGGTTGAGGATATTTTTAAAGGACATAGTCAGAGCAGTCTAGATCAGGACGCAAATAACGAACTCTACGAAGAAGAACATAATTATTTTTCAATCAGCATTGGTGATTCCGACGAAGAAAAAATCTACATCAAACAACGCAAGCCTGAGCTAGCCGATGATTTACATGCCCGCGCCGAGATAAAACTACCCAAAGAGACCTTTTATCTACCAGACGGCAGCCCAATTAGTTTGAATCAAAAAATTATTCAAGGTGCCAACGGAGATTATGAGAAGGTTTTGGTTTATGATATCTCATCCAACCCAGAACTAGCCGATCACTATAATATCTCTGGCGAGATCCAGCATATTGATATTGATTTAGCTGACGCCGACCTACTATCAAAAATCAATCAGATGGATTTTTCTGAAGATATCACTAAAAATTCTCAGAAAGATGAGTTTAAAGAACAGGTTAGTATCGATTCAGGCAAAGATTCCCTAGAGAATTAACCACGCAAATAATCCCCGCACCTAAAATATACCTAAAAACCTCAGCCCGTGAAAGCTGAGGTTTTATAGATGCTAAAGTTTAAGTTTATTCGCTCAAACCAAGTTCGATTCGTGAAAATCGGCGGATTACAATATTTTCGCCAAGTTTCGCGATAGTTTCTTTCAAAAGACCATCGATAGTTTTACTGTCGTCCATAATGTAAGTTTGGCTCAAAAGCACTTTTTCGGAGAAGTATTTTTTTACCTGGCCATCAACAATTTTAGCAGCAATC
>RZZT01000067.1 GCA_010014525.1 Candidatus Saccharimonadota bacterium
CACGTTCCGCAAGGTTATTATCAAACGGAACACAGAGATTCTTTATAAATAGGCAGACTGATGCCTTGTAATTCACAAGTCTGTCAATTAGATTTAGTACCTTGGTCTTTTTCTTTCGACCACGCTTTTTGGTTGTGACTTCTGGTAAAGGATTTTCTTCATATGCAGTTTTGATGATTTCGTCATACTGTTTATCAAACTTATGAAGATGATAATAGCTGACTACATCTTTGTCTTGCAATAAGGTTTTATCCTTAACCCTCTTCATTTCCAAAAGAAGTTCTTTGAATTTGCCTGCCCAGGTCTGTTCTGGATGGTTTTCTTCTACACCATTCAGTTCTCGCAGAAGATGGGCACAACAGATTGCATGGATGCAGTCTGGGTACTTCCAGTAGGAAACCCAACAGTCATGAACAATGATTCCATGATAGTTTGGCAAGATACCGGCAGCTTCCATGCCCAACCATCCTCGTTTTGTGTCTATGCTTAGAAACGTGAAATCGGGATTTGAGGCATTGTGTACCCACCAGGTTTTACCATCTACACGGGTGCCCGTTTCATCGCAGTGAATCAAACCAAGCAAAATCATTTGCATTCTAATCCTCTCATAAGTATCAGAAAGCGAATTTGAAAATCTGGTCACCATATTTTTGATAGTACCAGTAGCAAGTGGGATATTGAATACACTGCTGAGAATTTCATGGGTACGATTAACACTAACGGCACCTACTGTATTAAGGGCAACAACCAACGCCTGCAGATTTTTACCATATTGCACCGTAGCCTTGATATCTGCTGGAAATTCACCCAATTTATCACCACCGTGCATAGGGCAGACTCTAACCAGAATACGTTCATGTGCCGTTACATTTATCGTAACAACAGCATCTAATTCGTGACGTGTTTCTGTTACGCATGCTGATTTAAGGCAAGAATCGCGATAAGGACATTTCGTGCAATCCGAATGCATATGCTTTTCTACATCATCTGGATTGGATAGAACGGAAAGGTTTACTCCGACATGCCCATCCTGTGCCCCTTGTTTTTTACCACTTTTGCCACGGAGACTACGATCTTTATTAACAGGTGGTTTCTTTAATCCATCGCTTGAAGGTGGCTTGGAACTGTTTTTGGAGTTTTTGTTAATCTGCTCCTGAAGTTCCTTGATGGTCTGATTGAGAGAATCAATAGTTGAAGTCAGCTGTGCAAGTTGTTCCAACATAGCAGAATTTTGAGTTAGTAATTCAGCATTCTGTTCCATTAGATTTCGCACAAATTTTTCTGTGATATTGATTGGCATTCAGACCACCTTCTTCCTTGTGTTTTATGTCTCCATTGTACTAAAAACTCAGGAAAAAAGCGAATTCACATAGATTCACCTATGGTGAAAATGACTGTGGATAAGTAATGTTTTTCAATGTTCAGTTGTTGTTAAATATATTCAAAAGCCATAGAATTTGGCTTTGAATCAGAGTTATTTGAAAGATTGAAAGAGTAATCCACAATGAATTAAATTATTCAATCACAAACAATTGGTTATCCACCAATTACCGAAATAATATCGCAAAACAGGTTTTAAAAATTCTCTGTTTTGTACAAAAATTAATTAGTTCCCCAAGGGGGTTCTGAACAGTTAC
>RZZT01000030.1 GCA_010014525.1 Candidatus Saccharimonadota bacterium
CACTACATTCACAATCGTGGTCGGCAGCATGAACGAGGTGTAACCGAGGGTCAACCAAGCCAACGCGCGTGATTTAATTTTGCTAGACTTATCCTTTTGAACATACAAAGCTTTTGATCGACGGACAGAGAATAAAACGCCCATGATTAGCCAGCTGTAATAATACACGCCAAATAATTCGCCCCATAAATTAGGTGTGCTAAAGACCGAGTAATTGGCTCGGCAGACACCAGCTTCAACCGTGCCAACGACAAAAGTATAATATAGTACAAAGATAGCACAAGTAACATACGCAAGCTGAACTATCAGACCAACTTTCTTATCAGCAATTTTATGGGCTAAATGTAGCCCAAGCGGCGGCAACAGTGTAATTGAAATATAACCAAAGCGCGCCCATTCCACACCGTCAAACCCAAAACCACCGCAAACCATAAATTCTGCGGCTTGAAAGCCTGCTAGCGCCAATAAGATATAGATAATGAGACGCGAGATTTCACTAGTTTTATATTTAAAAAGAGTCCATCCCGCAGCAAAAGTTTCAAACAAAAACGTCAGTAGCATCACCGTAGGCGAGAAACAATATAGTCTATTTGTGTATTTTTTCATAAATAATAGTTTAACATAATTCGCGGCAAAAGTCTTTAGTTGAAAATTCCAGCCTGAACCGATATAATTTAGTTATGAAAATCCGTGTAAGAGTTAAGCCAAATTCTAAAAAGGGGCCATTAGTTGTAGAAAAATCAGATGAATCTGGTGATTTTTTAGAAGTTTTCGTACGTGAACAAGCAGTAGAGAACAAGGCTAATTCTGCCGTCATCAAATTACTCAGCGAAAAATTTATCACCAATAAAACTAGTGTTAAACTACTTAAGGGCGGCGCGTCAAAATTCAAAACTTTTGAAATTATCAAAAAATAAATTCGAACAAATAAAAAGCCCTAACTTTACAGAGTAATTTTAGTTAGAGCCTAAGTAGTGGTGTAGAGCGGCAACAAACAAGATAATCATTTTAATATTAAGCAGATAGATTATCGTTACCAATATTATACGAACAGCTTTGCTAAAAAAATTCCAATTAGGAAAATTTTTCGTGATAGTCACGAAGTAGTATAAGATAGTAGTCGAGCCCGCCACTAGTAAAATGGAAACTCCAACTAAGTATATCATTAGTCCCGTTCTTAAAAATTGCATAATCGCCATCCCCATCCTTAAGGTTCCTAGACAAAAGCCTATGTTTACATTATACCATATTTTAAGCAAAATTGCAAGTAAGGCTTTCGGTCTTGACAATATTTTTGAGTTTTGCTAAAATTGAATTACAGCTATGCGGGTATAGCTCAGTTGTTAGAGCGCTTCCTTGCCAAGGAAGAGGCCAGGAGTTAGAGTCTCCTTACCCGCACCATAAATTTTAAATTATCTCCTTTTGGGAGATTTTTTGTTTATAGTCAGGAACGAACGGTTTTACTACAATACATTGGCATGTTTTGTGACATAACTAGAGCCTGACATCGTAGTGCTAAAGGATGTTTTCGACGGAACGCTCCTAAGATTCTACCTTAAAGTATCACAACAGCGGTGCTTTTTTAATTGACCTAGCCGCCTAGATTATGCTAAGATTAGGCTATAAAATAACTTAACCAAAGGAGGTTATATGGGATTTTTCGCGTGGATTATAGTAGGTGGCCTAGCAGGCGTATTAGCTAGGTATATCATGAAAGAAGAAGGCGGATTGGCTCGCAACATCGTTCTCGGTATTATTGGTGGTCTGGTCGGCGGATTCTTAACCGAATCACTTGGCGGCCAAGGCATTACCGGTTTAAATATCTGGAGTATTCTAGTAGCAACCTTTGGCGCAATCGTCATCATCTGGCTCGGTCGCGTTATTTCTAACCGCAAGAAATAATTAAAAACTTTTTCAAAAGCACTACTTCGGTGGTGCTTTTTATTTTGCTTGAAAAGTGTTAAAATATCTTTATGAAAAAGAAACAGCCAGAGCTCAAGAATGTCGCCAATCGCCGTGCGCGGTTTGATTATGAGCTGGGCGAGGAGATTGTAGCTGGACTAAGCTTGACCGGCGCAGAAGTGCGGGCGATTCGAGATAGCCGCGTAAGTCTAAAAGGCGCTTTTATTACGATTCGAGCTGGAAAAAAAGGTGGCGAACTGTGGCTAAATAATGCTAGCTTTTCGCTAAAAAATAACAAATTTGGTGAGCAAGGCGAAAGCCTAATTGATACTTCGCCTAAAAAACTCTTGGCGACACGAGCGCAGATTTCGAGCCTAGAAAAACAGAAAAAATCCGGAATGACGATTGTACCACTTAAGATTTTGTCTGGCAAAAGATATATTAAAATAGTAATCGCCGCCGGTAAAGGTAAAAAACAGCACGACAAACGCGAAACCTTAAAGCGCCGAACAGCCGATCGCGAGAGTGCGAAGATGATGAAGAGGTTTTAATGAAGATTTTTAGCTGGAATATAAACGGGTTGAGAGCAGTAGAGAGTAGGGGCTCTTTAGAGGATTTTTTGGACGAAAAACAGCCGGATATTGCGTGTTTTCAAGAGACGAAAATTCAAGCTTCGCAAGTTAAGACCCTAAAACTGGACGAAAAATATCCAGAATACAAGAAATTCTACAGTTTTGCCGAGCGCAAAGGCTATAGCGGAACGGCAATTTGGAGCAAGATTGAACCGATCCAGGTTTTACACAATTTGCCAGATGAAATCCGCACAAAATTTGATTTAGCAGATAGTTTCGGCGACACTAGCACCGAAGGTCGAATTTGTGCCGCTGAATTTAGCGATTTTTGGCTAGTGACAGTTTACACGCCAAATTCAAAAGGTGATTTAGGTCGCCTCGTGATTCGCCAAAATTGGGATAAAGCTTTTTTGGAACTTATTAAGCAGCTCGAGCGGCAAAAACCAGTGGCGTTTTGTGGTGATATGAACGTTGCGCATCAAGAAATTGACCTTAAAAACCCTAAAGCCAACCGCGGCAAACATGGCTTTACAGATGAAGAGCGATTTGGATTTGGCGAATTTTTGAATAATAATTTTGTTGATATTTACCGCACGCAAAACCCAGAAACGACCGATATTTATACCTGGTGGAGTCATTTTGCCAAAAGCCGCGAACGAAATGTTGGCTGGCGGATTGATTATTTTCTGCTAAGTGAAGGCTTCCCGTGCAAAAATGTTGAAGCAAAAATTTACCCAGAAATTTTAGGCAGCGACCATTGCCCAGTTTCGATTGAGATTACGGAGTAGGCGAGCGATGGAAATGTATCCTTACTGGCAAAGGCAAGACAAAAAGCCGCTTTTCCCAGAAATTGAATGGAATAAGCCCGAACGACGCGATCAAGCCGGAAAATTATTAATTATTGGTGGTAGTGCCGGCAATTTTAGAGCGGTGGCGCTAGCTTACGAAGCAGCACTCAAAGCTGGAATTGGCCAGGTAAAAGTTCTTGTGCCGGATTCGCTCAAAAAGATGATTCCACCAATAATTACTGATATTATTTTTGCACCGAGTAATATTTCCGGTAGTTTTTCGATGGACGCCGAGGCTGAATTTATGGCAGCCGCTAGCTGGACAGATTCAATTTTACTGATTGGCGACACTAACAAAAATAGTGAAACGGCTATTTTGTTCGAAGCTTTACTTAAAAAGACCGATAAACTCACGGTGATTACGCGCGACGCAGTTGATATTCTAATGAGTTCGTTCACTGAGCTGCTAAACCGCGAGAATACTATAATTATCTCTAGTTTTGCCCAAACTCAAAAAATCTTCCAGACAGTTTATTATCCAAAAATCTTAACATTTTCAATGCAGCTTTCAAATCTAGCGGAAACCTTGCACAAGTTCACTACCACATATCCGATTTTAATCGGGACTCTGCACGCCGAAAACTTTATTTTGAGCGAAGATGGCAAAATTATTACAACGCCACTCGCAAATAATTTTACAGATAACCTCAGCCCGCTTAAAATATGGAGCGGGGAAATCCCAACTAAAATCGCGGTTTACACCACTTGGAATAAATCCAAAAAACTTGCCGCCAGCGCCAGCGCGCTCACTATTTAGTAGAGCTAGACTTCACAAAATAAAATACAGCCTCGAAAGACTGTATTTTATTTAAGTTATAAGCATAAACTATTTTGGTACCGAGAGCCGGACTTGAACCGGCACGAGAAATTTCTCACCAGATTTTGAGTCTAGCGCGTCTACCGATTCCGCCATCCCGGCGCGTAGTCAAAAACGCTAAGCTTATTTACTTAATTCGTAATCTATTGTATACTAGAAATAAGGAAAAAGCAAGCCAAATGGATAAAAACAATCAGGATTTACAAAACAGTTCTCGGGGTCTGAATATCCCAGATCGAAACGGTACCACCGACAAAACTCGGTCTCAACAGCAAGCGGTCACAAATTTTGCGCGCAACCAAGTCGAAAGAATCTATGAAGGCGGCAGCCCCTACAACACGCCACACACCACACCGATTAATAAAACTACCGCACAAACACCAAATTCGGATACGCTTCCAGCGGCACCCGTACAGCCTCAGGCTAACGCACAAATAAATCAGCCCCATATCTCAAATAAAAGTCAGAAGGTCATTCAGCCGCTACCCACAGACCAACAAACCGCATCTGACCAAAAACCACTCGGCGCTATAGATTATAAGCCAGACCTCAAAAGACACCACGCCAATACAAATGGGCAGACATCCGGTGACGGAGACCAGTGGAAACGCTATCACGCAGCTTGGCAAAATTACTACCAAAAGTATTACGAGAGTTATTATGTGGCGGCCGTCCGAAATAATATGTCTAAGACATCAGTAGCCCAAGATCAACCGCCTCTTTCAGAAGATGACAAAAAAGCTCAAGCGCTGCATAGTTTACGCAAAAAAATCTCTGGCCAAGCCCGAGAAAATACTAAAAAATTCCGTAAATCTCGCCATTTTGTGCCAATAGTTTCGGCAGCTCTAGTAGTGTCAGTATTTTTATTTTTACAATATAACCGTTTTTTGATGGCTGGGATTTATGCTTACATAGCGCCCGGGAATGCGTCTCCTCAAGAACTGATTTACATCCCAAATGCATCAGTAACAGTCGGCTCCGAGTCTAAACTAATCATTCCAAAAATAAATGTTGACGTGCCGGCCATTTACGGTGTGGGTAATGACCAAAAATCCCAGCTTGATGCTATGAATCAAGGTGTAGCGCACTTTGCTATACCCGGAGCCAGCAGTGTACCAGGTCAAGTGGGGAACACTGTTTTAAGCGGACACTCAAGCAACGACTTATTCGACTCTGGAAACTACAAGTTTATCTTCGCCCAGCTTGACCGACTAGAAGAAAATGATATCATTTACGCAAACCATGGAAGCGTCCGGTACTCATACAAAATTACCGAGAAGAAAATTGTTATGCCAACAGATGTACAGGCGCTAGTTTACCCGACAGATAAGCCCATCTTAACACTGATTACTTGCACACCGCTTGGCACGGCCGAAAAACGGCTATTAGTGGTTGCCGAGCAAATCTCACCAGACCCAAATAATGCCAAACCACAGGAGCAGTCGGACGCATCAAATGAGGAGGTTGAGATGCCACGCAATGCACCAACTTTCTTTGAAAAATTATTTAGCTGGAATTGGAACTAGCTCAAAATCATACGCAACTGTATAAGCTGGCTCACGCCGTCTTCTCCAGATTGAATAACGTAGATATACTTCCCATCACTGCTCAGGAAAGCAGGGAAGTTAGGATTAGCTTCAACCAGAGGATGCTTATTAGCACCATCAAAATCACGAATAGTCAACATAGCCCCACCCTCGTCAGAGCCGGTAAAATCGTATAGTATAAAATCATCTAACCACCGAGCAGAATTTACCTTATCGTCTAGAGAATAGGCGTATGGTCGGTCAAGCTCAAAATCATAGACCCAAATATTGTCGCTGTTTTGCACCAGAACAAACCGGCCTTCATTATTTAATTTAAAGCTTTTTGCCTCGATAGAAGGCTCTAAAGTTCGGGCAAGCTTAAAATTATTTTCAGCAGCGGGCCAACTTGAACTCTTGTAAATTTGGATCTTATTGTCGACTAGAACATTTATATAATTTTCATTATAATATCTTGAAATTGTAATCTTAGGCACTGTTTCGTAACCGCGCGCAACAACCACCGGCTTATCGCCAATCTTCAAAACACCAACATCAAATTTGTCATCATTTTTTTGCACAAAGCCGATAATATCACTGCTATAAATCTCAAAATCTACAATCTTGTTTAGTATAGATGCCGAAAGTGTATTGTCATATGGACTCAAGAGTCTCACGGTTTCATCGGTTCTGACTATAATTTGAGTTGAGCTATCGTTTAGCGGAGCAATCTCATCAAATTTTAAGTTAAATTTCTCGGTTAAATTTTGCGAATTATTCGGCGAGTTCAAATCAAGCAGCAGCCAATCAAAACCATCTTCAGCTTGACGCTGCACAATTGCGCGCGAGCCATCTGCCGATACACGGCTAATCGTAAATTTATATGGGGCAAGTTGCACTTCTGGAGTTTGTTCAGCTTGAGCAGAGGCTTCACGAGTTATTAGGACCTCAGGCAATTTTAGGGTTTCGGTCTTCGGCGAATCACTCCGAATATCAGTAATCTTAAACTCGGCCGAGCCTTCGATAGTCTTACTTAAAGATAGCAGCTTTTGGCCATTGGGAAACTTCACAATCTGCTTGAGATTACTAAACGCCGCAGTCTTGTGCGTGGTTTTTTGTTTAGGCACCAAGCGCGCATAGTTTAACCACAAAATTTGCCCGGCTTGCACATCTGTTTTGCGATACCAAGTTTCGTAACCTTCACGCCAAATCTTAAATTCATGCTCACCCGGAACAACATTCGCCGTAGTGTTAGTTCGCGAATACAAAGTGTTCTGATCAACCTCAACCGTAGCTACTTGCGGGCTAGAGGCAAATTGCACTAGGCCAGTTTGCGTAGCCACGCCCTGCTTGAGAGTCCATCCTTGAATCATAAGAATTAATAAATAAACAACTATCACAATACTTGAAACCATCAGAAGGTTATTCAAGACAATGACAAACTTTTTTTTGCGCTTTTTTGCGTTCATTATATATAATTATATCATATTCGATTACCTTGTAAAACTATTGAATTTTTTGCGTTTTGCCTGTATTATATAAATAAGCATAATTAAGTGAGGGGAAAATGAGTGAAGTAATTGTCGTAAACGGCAAACAGTATTACGCTGAAACTGGATTATTAGTAGAGAATCAGCCAATAACTACAGAAGTGGAGGCTCCTTCGGTTCACATTCACCAAGGAGTGCAAAAATCACAAACTTTGAATCGGCGGTTCGTAAAACAGCCGGCTAGGCAAACCGAGGACCAGGTTGAAGCCATCCGGCAGTTTAAACGTAAGCATAATTACGAAGAAGCGCGCAAACGCGCTGCTCAGATGAATGCCGAAGCCGCCAGAAAGCGAGCTACTACAACAGCTCAAGTTAGTCACTTCAACAAAGGCGTCGGCAGTTCAAAACGCGTTATTGCACCAATCGCACAACGGGTAGAAACGCCAATCACGCCAGCTCAAATCCACCCCTTGCAAGCAAAAATCAATACTGAGTCTCAAATTTACGCCGAAAAGCACTTGCCCTCAGCTAAAGAGATTAAGGAGTCGGCAATCTCACAGGCTATTGCCAGCGTTAACACTAGTCCAAAAAACCGCAAAAAGGCGCGCGGATTCAAAAAGCTTGCCTTTTGGAAATCAAAGAATTTTATCGGACTGACAGCCAGCCTCACGGTGATAGTAGCATGTTTAGGATATCTTTCGTACTTAAGCCTGCCAGATGTTTCAACTCGAGTCGCAGCAATGCAAGCCGGAATTGATGCCGACTTACCCGCCTACGTACCAAGCAATTATCAGCTTAATGGCTTGGCTAAATTTGACGGTAAAGCGGTAAATATAAGTTACAAAAGTGGCAAAAATAAATATACAATCAAGCAATCGCGTAGTAGCTGGGATAGCGTAGCGCTTCTAAATAATTACGTTGAAAAAAATTGGTCCGATCAATACACCGCCACCCAAGAAAAGGGAATTATGGTTTACACTAGTGGCCGAGGAGAAGCCGCTTGGGTGAATAACGGCATTGTTTACATAATCGATGGCCAGACTGGACTAGACGACGAACAGATTCGTAAGATCGCTAATAGTTTTTAGAATTATAGTAAGAGCTATGAGAAGGGATTAAGTAAAGCGCAGACATTGAAAAATCGCCCTTAAACTGCTATATTATAAGGTATGACTACACGAACTCGTTTTGCGCCTAGCCCAACTGGCTATATTCATGTCGGCAATGTCCGCAGCGCACTTTATCCATACCTAATCGCCAAGCAAACTGGCGGCAGATTCGTTTTGCGTATCGAAGATACAGACCAATCACGCTTTGTTGATGGTGCAGAGGAATTAATTATCGACACCTTGCAATGGCTTGGTCTAGACTGGAATGAAGGTCCAATTACCGCCAATGGCGAAGAAACTGGCAATTTTGGCCCGTACCACCAGACCAAACGAGCAAACATTTACTTGAAATGGGCAGAAAAAATGATCGAGAAAGGTTTGGCCTACGCCGACCCATATTCTC
>RZZT01000068.1 GCA_010014525.1 Candidatus Saccharimonadota bacterium
CGTCTATTGTATTGACGGCTAGATTATAATTTCATGTTATTTTATAAAAAGCAATTTAACAGACATAATCTACAGCCCTACATTTTATTTTTTACTCCAACTGTGGTAAAATATTAACCAGTTGAAAGGTAAAAAATGAATAAAAATACAGAGTTGATGGAGAAAATTGTTAGTCTTGCCAAGCGGCGAGGTTTTATTTGGCAAGGTAGCGAAGTTTATGGCGGCGCGCGCGGAACTTGGGATTACGGCCCGCTTGGCGTGAGCTTGAAGCGCAAAATCATGAACGAATGGTGGCAATTTTTTGTCGAAGATCGCGACGACATGTATGGGGTGGACGCTGCGATTCTGATGAATCCAAAAGTCTGGCAGGCTAGCGGTCATGTGGCGACTTTCGCTGACCCCCTAGTAGAAGACCTCAAAACTGGCGAGCGGTTTCGAGCCGACCACCTGCTGAAAGACGCTGGTGTTGAGGCTGAAGGGCTAACAAACGAAGCTCTAACCGCTAAAATCAAAGAATTAGGCTTAAAGTCGCCAAAAGGCAATGAATTAAGCGAAGTTCGTAGCTTTAATATGATGTTCCAGACTAATGTCGGGGCTGTGGTAGATGAGAACTCAGTGGCTTATCTGCGCCCAGAGACCGCTCAGGGAATTTTTACCAATTATAAAAATGTAGTGGATTCTTTTTATCCGAATCTACCATTTGGTCTAGCGCAAATCGGCAAGGCCTTTCGCAATGAAATCAGCCCGCGCGATTTCATCTTCCGTTCGCGTGAATTTGAACAGATGGAAATTGAATATTTTGTGCATCCAGACACTTGGCAGGAAAATTTTGACAAACTTTTGCAAGATACACACACTTTTTTGAAGGATAAAATGGGCTTGAAGCCTGAAATGATTCACGAGCTTGACGTGCCCGAGCAAGACCGCGCGCATTATTCTAGAAAAACAATTGATATTGAATTTGACTATCCAATTGGCAAAGAAGAATTGATGGGAATCGCTTATAGGACTGATTTTGACCTCGGTAATATTCAGCGGGTGAGCGGCAAAAGTATGGGATACACCGTCAAGGGCACTAACGAAAAGCTTGTTCCGCACGTGATTGAGCCTAGTTTTGGGGTTGAGCGCATGGTGATGGCGGTTTTGACTGCCAGCTATCGCGAGCAAGAAGTCGATGGTAAAACTCGCACTTATTTGGCGCTTCCGGAACACCTTGCGCCAGTTAAAATTATAGTTGCGCCACTACTGAAAAATAAGCCACAATTGGTGGAAAAGGCCCGTGAAGTTTACGCTGAACTGCGCGCTAAATATGGAAATGT
This sequence comes from Candidatus Saccharimonadota bacterium, assembly GCA_010014525.1. Lineage (GTDB taxonomy): Bacteria > Patescibacteriota > Saccharimonadia > Saccharimonadales > Saccharimonadaceae > Nanogingivalis. Next base: position 1,320 of record RZZT01000068.1, read on the forward strand.
TTCGTTTGATGATAGCGGAAAAGTTGGTAAAGTTTATGCCAAAGCTGATGAAATCGGCGTACCAAAAGTGGTGGTGATTGATTTTGATACGATTGAAAACGATGGACTAGTGAGCGTGCGCAATCGTGATGATGCTAGTCAAATTCGCGTAAAACCTAGCACGATTTAGGTCTTAAACGGGCTTGAATATGCACCTACTTGACAAAAATATAATTTTTTGCTATAATATAGTTATCCGAGTGGTTCGGCAGTTTTGAGGCCGTGCCATAGAGAGAAA
>RZZT01000069.1 GCA_010014525.1 Candidatus Saccharimonadota bacterium
GTAACTGTTCAGTACCCTAATATCTAACAAGTACTATATTTGTGCAAAACAGAGAAAATAATTTTTCTGTTTTAGCACCAGTTTTAGGTTTTTAGAAAGGTTATCCACCACTTCCATCTGATTGAAAAATCAAAGGTGTATAGTTCCACCTTTTAACTTTCGATTGTGGATTACTTCCATAAAACAGGATGTTTTTAGTCTCATTAATCATTACTTGAATACTGTTACCCACCGTCATTTTCACTATATGCTCCTTTTGAATGATTCGCTTTTTTCTTGGATTTCCGGTAAAATATAACTATAGAAATCAAGGAAAGAAGGTGGTTTGAATGCCAATCACAGAGGATTATGTCAAATATCTTATGGAGCAAAACGCTTCTATGACCGAACAAATTTCGCAGTTGACTTCCACTGTGAAGGAACTAAATCAGACCATCAAAGAACTGCAAGAGCAGCTCAAAATGAATTCCAAGAACAGTTCCAAACCGCCTTCAAGTGACGGTCTTAAAAAACCACCAGTTAACAAGAATCAAAGTCTACGCCAGACTACTGGTAAAAAGCAGGGCGGTCAAGCTGGACATAAGGGAACCAATCTATCAGTTATTGCTAATCCAAATCAGGTCGAGAAACATATGGCTCTGGAATGTGAATCTTGCCCTTATCACGATACATGCCTTGAACATGCTTGTATTAAAGAGACGCGTCATGTAATAGATGCTGTTGTTGATGTTAACGTAGTAGCACATGAACAGGTTGTTGTAGTCGATTGCCCTCTCCATGGTGGAAAAAAGCAAGGCAGTTTTCCAAAACATGTGAAGGCTACAGTCCAGTATGGTCCTAATCTGAATGCTCTTGTTGTTGCATTTACTACTGTTGGTGCTGTCAGTGTCAATCGTACACATGAGATACTAGGCAGTGTATTCAACATCCCGCTTGCAACCGGAACCATTAGCAACATGGTATCACGCTGCGCAAGTTCCCTGACTGGAACAATGGAATGGATTCGCCAGCAGATGCTTAACCTTGAGCTAATCCATTGTGATGAAACAGGTACTCGTGTAGATGGGAAAACCATCTGGGTCCATAATGCTTCTAATACTGATTTCACCCATCTGTCCATAAGTAAAAAACGTGGCAAGGAAGGTATGGATGAAGCAAAGATACTTCCCTTTTACCATGGAATTACTGTACATGATTGCTGGAGTTCTTACTGGAAGTATGAAAATCTTGCACATGCAGTCTGTAGCGCACACCTTCTACGTGAACTGAATGGAGTAGAGCAGAATCATCCAGAGCAGACCTGGGCGACAGAGTTCAAAAAACTCCTCTTATCAATGAAAAAAGTTCGTGATAAGGCTTTCGAAGAGGAGAAAACGGGACTCAGCTACTATCATCTTCATAAATTTGATAAACAGTATGATGAAATCATACTTAAAGCTTATGAAGAAAATCCTCTTCCTGTAGCCACCCCAAAAAAACGTGGCAAAAAGAAAAAAGGAAAAGTATTATGCTTAATCAACAGGCTGGATAATTACAAGGAATCAGTCTGTCTATTTATAAAAAATCTCTGTGTACCATTTGATAATAACCAGGCA
>RZZT01000031.1 GCA_010014525.1 Candidatus Saccharimonadota bacterium
ATATCGCCACCCAGAGACTAACAGGTGCCGGAATCTTGAATCTTTGGTTTCAGCTAGCTTAACTCCATGCAAAGCGGGCCAATATCGCCACCCAGAGACCAATAGATGCCGAAATATACCGGTTGCTAGCACGCCTACGCCGTGCAAAGATGGCTACGAGCGCAATCCTGAAACTAATCGCTGTCGTAAGATTGTTACGAATACGGGCGCGTCTAATTCTGTGAGCGAAAATTCAGATGAATCTGCAAAAGAATTTACCGGCTGGCTAGCAATTGGCGGAGTTGGGCTTTTGACAGCTGGTGTTGTCGGTTGGGAATGGAAACGCGAAATCTACGGCCTATTAAAATCCATGGGCGAAAAATTTAGGCCCAAACGCCGCCGATAATTATTAGAAAGCGAATCTGTTTTGTGCTATTATAGATTATAATGACAAAGGCAAAACGAATTTTAGGCATCGACCCAGGGACTGGAATTCTTGGTTTTGGCGTGATAGAAATCACGCCGCGCAATCAATCGAGGCTCGTTACCGCGGGGGTGATTACGACGCCTGCGCATACGCCGATCGAAATCCGCCTAGAAGAAATTTTTAACGGCCTAACTGAGATTATCGCCGAAACAAATCCAGATGAAGTTTCAATCGAGAAATTATTTTTTACTAATAATATCACGACGGCGATTTCGGTGGCGGAGGCTAGGGGTGTGGCTATTTTGACTGCGCAACAAGCTAAAATTCCGATTGCTGAATATACTCCGTTACAAATTAAACAAACGCTAACTGGCTATGGTAAAGCAGATAAAAAACAAGTTCAAGAAATGGTCCGCCTACAATTGAGTTTAAAAGAAGTGCCCAAGCCAGATGACGCCGCCGACGCATTGGCCGCCGCAATGACGCATCATTTTATGTCGTGCCAAAATTAGCTTGCAATCGCCTCTCGAAACCCTTATAATTAAAATAATATGATCCGGGTGGCGAATCTACAAAAGAGTTATAAAAAGCAGACGGTGCTCAATATCTCCGAGCTTCAAATTAATGAGGCGGAGTTTGTGGCGATTGTCGGGGCTAGTGGCTCCGGTAAATCGACTTTACTGAACCTTTTGAGCGGGCTGGATAAGCCGACCAGCGGTGAAATTTTAATTTCAGGCCAAAATATCTCAAAGCTGAATGATTATAAACTATCTAAATTTCGCGGTCAAAAAATTGGTTTTGTATTCCAGTTCTTCTATTTGCAACCATTTTTAACAGTTCGGCAAAATATCGAGGCGGCGTCATTTCCGCGTCGTTTATCTAGCGTCGAGCGGCTTAAACGGGCTGAGGCGTTGGCGCGCGTGGTAGGTCTGGGCGAAAAGACTAACGACTTTCCGCATCAGCTTTCAGGCGGTCAAATCCAGCGGGTGGCGATTGCTCGTTCGTTGATAAATTCGCCAGAGATTTTGTTTGCCGATGAACCGACTGGGAATCTTGACAGCGAAAACTCATCGCAGGTGATTGGCCTTTTGCAAGCAATTCAAAAAGAAACCGGAATGACGCTGATAATTGTGACGCACGATGAGCGAATCGCAGCCCGAGCTGATAGAATCATCCGGCTTGAAGACGGCAAAATTATGGAGGAAAATAATGCTTAAAATCCGCGATGCAATCACCTTAGCTCGAACTAAACTACGCACGCGGCGTATCCGGCTAGTATTAAGTTTAATAGTGATTTCCGTGCTCTGCTCGGCTGTGGTTTTGGCATTTTTAGCAGTGGAAAAAACTAGTCAGAGCCTTAGTACTTTTTCTAACCAGGGTCTGAATGGCAGATATTTAACTCTAATAGCAGGTAAGAATCATAGTGCTTTTGAGGGCCCCACGCCAGAATTAGTGGCTCGTGCTGAGAAGTTGTATGAAGAAAGAGTTGCTCAAGAAAAACAAATCGCCAGCGAAGTTGGCTATCAATATTATGAGGATTCGGCTAAAAAACCTGTCATGGAGTACGAAGATTCTGATACGAAGTTCTGGAATTTTGGTTCGGAAATTGCCGTTCAAGTTTTGAAGGAGTATTCTAAAGAAAAGATGCCGCTATTGAGTGGCGATGAACTTGAAGATTTACTGGAATCAAAAAATACCAAATCAGTATATGAAGTCAAACAATTGGGTCTTGCCGGAAATGTCTCTCCTTTTTTGAATAACGCAAAAGAAGTTGATGAAAAATCCAGCAAAGAGGATATTGATAGGTCCCAAGGTCTATCTAACTATCTCAGTAATATGGCGAAATATGACGACGCTCTGACTCAATATTTCATTTCGGACAATTACAGCCTGGCGGAAAATGAAATCCCAATTTTGGTGAATTATAAAATGGCAGAAGAGATGCTTAATCTGAAAAAACTTGAAAAATCAGCTACAGAACAGGAAAAATATGATCGAATTCAGCTTTTAAGAAAAGATATAACGACTATTAAGCAAACTATATGTTGGCGTAATTCTGAGGCAAATTCACTAAAAGTAGAGGCTGAGATAGCAAACAAAAATCAGCATTCGCCGGTCAAATATGAATTTTCGGAGGATTCTTGCGAACTGCCAACAGTGAAAAGTGATATACGCACTTATCAAGAAAAAGAATCTGAGCGAATAAACACTGAATACAATAAGCGAATCGGCGAGTATTCCGAACCTGAATCTCGCAGGATAACTTTTAAAGCTGTTGGCGTGATGCCGAACGCTCCGAGTGATCCGTATTTTGACAAGATGGAGGATTTTTTAAAGGAGATTTCTCTCTCAACGTTAGATACGGGATATTCACCAGTTATACCAAAGGGTCTATACGAGAAAAATGTGATTTCTGCCGAAATTAGGGCGCTGCTAGAGACTCCTGTAGAGTATGAATATCTTTCATTGGTAACTACCAACCGTGCCTTTGTGGCGGAATTCGATTCAGCCGACGAAATGCGTAATTTTATATCTGATAATAATTGCGAGCAAGACTATTGTGGCAAAGATTCTTTGATGGTTGAACCGTTCTCTAATAACGCAGCGATAATCTCGGACGCGAAAAATTACGCTATTAAATTTATTAATTACGCAATTTTAACAGTAATTTCGGTTGCGATTTTATTAATTTTCTCTGTTGTGAATCGTATTATGTCGGATTCGCGCAAAGAAACCGCTGTTTTCCGAGCAATTGGCTATTCGCGGTTTGAAATTTCTCAAATTTATATCACTTATGTGGCGATTTATGCCGCCATTTCAGCTATTTTAATTAGTTTAATCACATTTATCGCAGCGTTTGCTATTAAATCGGCATACGAACCCCAAGCGGGAATGTATTTTACGAACTTCTTTGCGCTAAAAGAGCCGGCTAATTTTATGATTGTTGAGTTTAGCCCACTAGTTGGCTTGGTGATTATTCCGATATTCGTGATTGGGCTACTGGCAGCATTAATCCCGCTCATCGTCAACACTCGCCGTTCCCCACTGAAGAATTTGCGGGCCGAGTAGTTTTTGTGCTATAATAACACTTATGATTGCACACATTTCAGGCCGTATTGCCGAAAAATTTGCTGGTAGCGTGATTGTTGATGTTGCTGGAGTCGGCTACGAAATTATCGTGCCCTTGGGTGAATACGATCATGCGGTTTTAGGTGAAGATATTAAATTTTACACTTATCACCATATCCGCGAACAAGGTCAAGAGCTATTTGGTTTTTCGAGCTTAGCAGCGAAAAAACTATTCGAACTTTTAATAACCGTGCAAGGAATTGGGCCAAAAGCGGGGATTTCGGTTATGAGCCTAGGCGAGGCTGAAATGGTGCGTAATGCGATTGCAAATGAAGATTCAAAATTTATTCAAAAGGCGGCTGGTGTGGGTAAAAAATCCGCTGAGCGGGTGATTGTGGACCTTAAAGATAAAGTTGGCTTAGCTTTGAGCCGCCAAATGGCCGATGGTTCAGCGCAAACTTCTCTAGCTGGTCAAGTTGATGAAGCTCTCGAGGCGTTGATGGCGTTGGGGTACAGCCTTAACGATGCCACCAAAGCGCTCGAGTCGGTACCGACTAATCTTTCTACTTCTGAGCGCGTGACGGCCGCGCTAAAAGGAAATTTTTAGACAAATAAAAACCGCAGAAATATTAAAATTTCTGCGGACGCTAAAGTGCGACCGGGGTTATTTTCTAACCTCGGTAATTTGATGGGTGTTCAGAAAATAGGTTAGTATATAGCCTAAATCCTGATTGTCCAGCGCAGATAAATCAGCTTCTTCATAGTGATTCGAATTGCCTTTGATCGGTAAGGCAAGCAGCTTACGCTGTTCCTCATCGATTAGGAGCGAGTCTCCTATGCCAACAAATACAATACAGTTGACTAAGCTCGGCTGATTAGTATCGCTTAGGTTCAGCCTTTCTCTCTTGAAAGACGAGGGCAATGTATGCCGGTTGCATAAGTAGCTCACCCTAGCCCGTATTGTACGGATTAAATCGTGTTTTACCACAGCGGGGTCTAGTGGGTTCTCGTAATAAACCAGTGAGTTAAGCGCTTTTATCTCAGACGATGAAAATTTTTCTGGCGGTAACTCATTGTCTCCGTAAAAAGCTATTTTTGATCCCTCGTAGTAAATAACTACGGCGTCTCGTTCTAGCTCAACGTCCACCGATGCACCTTGTTTAGTGACGTAGCTTCCTGGGTGAACCTTTCCATTTGTCCCCCAGAACGATTCCCATGTTCTCATCCACTTTCTATGGATGGGGGAGAGTGACAGTTCGTCCTTGGTCCAATCTTTTACCTGTGCTGCTACTCCTTCATGTGATTTCATAGAAGAAGCACCTCCTTTTTTAATTTGCAATCCTAAAACTAATACGCCTTAGGGTAGTATTGAATATTATACAGAAGTTGCATAAATTTGCAAGCATAAGTATTTTATTATATAGTTATAAAATATTTTCACCCCTATAAAATCGAAATATGATATAATATATTAAATGGCTATTGAAAGAATCGTAGATACGGGGATTCACGATGAGGATTCCGAGGAAAAGCAGGTAGAGGTCAGCTTACGGCCGACTAATTTTAACGAATATATTGGTCAGGATAGGCTGAAGAAAAATCTAGGGCTTGCGATTGACGCCACTAAAAAGCGCGGTGGCAGTCTTGATCACATCTTACTTTATGGGCCACCGGGATTGGGCAAAACCACAATGGCAAATGTGATTGCTCACGAAATCGGTGCTAATTTGCGCGTAACTTCTGGACCAGCAATTGAAAAGGCTGGCGATTTGGCATCAATTTTGACTAATCTTCAGGATGGCGACATACTTTTTATCGATGAAATTCACGGTTTACCGCGCACAGTTGAAGAGATTTTATACTCAGCGATGGAAGATTATAAACTGGATATTATTATTGGCAAAGGTCCGGCGGCGCGCTCGGTGCGGCTTGATTTACCACAATTTACGGTGATTGGCGCTACTACTCGCACCGGCAGTCTGGCAGCACCGCTACGCGACCGCTTTGGACATATTCATCGGCTGGAATTTTATCATCCAGAAGACATTTCAAAGATTATTTCGCGCTCGAGCCGGATTTTAGAAAGCCAAATCAAGCCAGAAGCTTCAGATTTACTCTCAACTCGCGCTCGCTTGACGCCACGAATTGCCAATCGCCTACTCAAGCGTGTGCGTGATTATGCAGATGTTAATGGTGACGGCATTATAGACGCTCCGACCACTCAAAATGCGCTAAAAATGCTTGAAATTGACGAACTTGGCCTAGATTCGGCGGACCGCAACCTACTGTTGGCGATTATTGAAAATTATGGCACGCGACCGGTTGGTCTGACTACAATTTCGGCGCTAACTGGCGACGAAACTACCACAATTGAAGATTTTTACGAACCATACCTAATGCAAATTGGCTTCTTGCAGCGTACGCCGCGCGGCCGAGTTGTCACCAAAAAAGCCTTCGACCACTTAGATAAGGAATATTTAGAAAATTAGGAGGAATATGGATTCAGGAGCAGATAAAACTTTTACAAAACCAAGCGCAAATAGGCCGCCGCAAACTCATAGCCCAGAGGAGCTTCGAAAAGTTCATCACGTAATGAGCGTTGAGCTGCCGATTGGCGATCCGGAGGTGATTGCTAGACGCCACGCAGATTCCAAGCGCCGTTTTCCAAGTGTCGTGATTGATGATGACGAGTACGTGGTTGTATCTGTTAAACGCCATCCACTAGGTATGCTTGGGATTATTTTGACGGGGATGATTTCATTTATATTGGTCGCTAGTGTTTGGATTACGGTCTGTTTTATGCCCAATAATTTGAACATTACTCAGGCTGCCAAAAACAGCTTATCCCTGGGTGCAGTAGCGATTTTGGTGCTTATTACGGTGTTCTCGTATATCGGGCTGATGATTTATCGGCGCAATCAGCTTATCATAACGAACGAGCGGATTATCCAAAAAAATTCTATGGGATTATTTGACCAGCGGCGCCAGACAATTAGCTTAGAAGCGATTGAGGATATTAGCTATCATCAAAAAGGCTTGATGCCGAATTTGTTTCAGTACGGCACAATTCGTCTGAGTACAGTTGGCGACGAATCCACATACACCCTTACTTGGGTGCCTGAACCGCATAAATACACCGATTTCTTGGGTGATGTTGTTGAAGATGCGCGGGAGAATCAATTTGTCACTGATGAGATGATGGAAATTGGCCGCAAATTAAGCTGGTGAAATATTTCTAGAGTAAAAATAGAACCGAGATAAGTGACGAGGTTTTTGACCAGATACTTAATGTAGCAAAAAATCAGTTAGAAGAAGATGACGAATAGAGTTGTTTAGAACCTTTTGCCCTCACCTGAACCTAAAAATTCAGCGGGCCCTTTTTCTTTACCTAAAAATAAATAGCCCTGCAAAATACAGAGCTAAATAGTTAAAATGAATTGGTTAATTTGGATAAACGCTCACCCATAAAGCAGGACGTATTGGAAAGCCGCCATCGGTTGCTGTCACTATATTCAATTTTTCATCAATTACAGAAGTGCCAGTTGAAAAGATGTTTCCAGGAGATCTTAACCAGAACCAATTAGGCTCAAGAAAGTTTAGTAGTTTTGGGTTATCTTCAATAGCTTGGATGTCAGATACGCTTAGGGCAAAGGCTTGCTTATTGCCACTTTGACTTGCATTGGTTAGAAGATTTGCATCGTTATGGCTTGTATAATATTCATAATCCAATCTAGTTGCGGTATCTGGATTCTCAAGTTGAGATTTCACTTCATCAAAAGTTGGATTAGGTATGCTTGCTGGTAGAATGTATTCGTAATCTACTGAATTAGCAAGTGTATTCTTGTAATAATAGTCTATTACCATTTTTAACTTTGAATGGCTATAGCCATCATCTGAATCGGATAAGGAAAAGGCATCATTATTAGATTCCAAGGTTTCTTTTGTATGAAAGTCGACGAAAGCTGTATTTGGATAATCTTCGCGATAAAAGTTTCCTTGGTTGCCAATTTCCGTATTGGTTAAAGGCTGCTCCTTAATGATTAGTCTCTTGTTGCCAACAACCCTTAACACTCGCCATTGACTGTCAGCAAAGATAGTGTGTCTCCAGCTTCAGAAGCCGACCTTATTTCCTTCGAGCCGCTGTTGTAGTGAAAGATAAAGACGGTTAAACCTATCAGAAAAGCACAAAGGATGGGGACTACTGTTTTGGGTTTGGCATATTTATTAGTTTGATACTTATATATGACATGACGAAATGCTTCAAGTTGTAGGGGTATTTACTAAAATGCAAAAATAATATATTTTGCATAACAAACATATTATTATAAAATATGCATAAAAAGACACTAAGTTGCATATTTATACATAACCTGTATAATAAATAGCATATAGAAATATTAACAAAAATATAATCTTAGGGAGGTTATAATGTCTATAAAGGATATAACAAACAAAAACAAACAAAAATACTTAACACCAATAGCTATGTTGTCTCTATTAGTCCTAAGTATTTTTTTACAATCATTAACTACCTTAACTAAACAAGCTTCCGCTACTGATGGTCTATCTATATCTACTAACAAGGGAAGTATACTTGGCAACGAAACAATCGACATAACTTCTGAAGCGAATCTTTTTGAAGGCAAAACTATCTCCCAAATCTCTGCAGGCAACAACCATTCTCTAGCCCTAGACTCCGAAGGTCAAATCTACGCTTGGGGGTCTAATGATTACGGTCAACTCGGCAACGGAGATACCACTAGTTCCAATACTCCAGTTAAAGTGGACACCTCAGGTGTACTAGCTGGTAAAACCATTACCCAAATCTCTGCAGGCGGCGACCATTCTCTAGCCCTAGACTCCGAAGGCCAAATCTACGCTTGGGGACCTAATTATGGCGGACAACTCGGCAACGGAGGTACCACTAGTTCCAATA
>RZZT01000070.1 GCA_010014525.1 Candidatus Saccharimonadota bacterium
CAGCCAAGGCTAAATATAATATACGATCGATAGTGAACTAGTACAGCGATGGAAAGGTGAAAAGAACCCCGGGAGGGGAGTGAAATAGATCCTGAAATTGTGTGCCTACAAGGAGTCGGAGCTGGTATTTATACTGGTGACGGCGTGCTTTTTGTAGAACGATCCAGCGAGTTAATTTCATGCGCAAGGTTAAGTCAAGTGACGGAGCCACAGTGAAAGCGAGCCTGAATAGGGCGAAATAAGTGTATGGAATTAGACCCGAAACCGGGTGACCTAACCATGAGCAGGTTGAAGCTACTGTAACAGGTAGTGGAGGACCGCACCAGGATGCGCAGCAAAGCATTTGGATGACTTGTGGTTAGCGGTGAAATGCCAATCGAACTCGGAGATAGCTGGTTCTCCTCGAAATAGCTTTAGGGCTAGCGTCATGTAATATAACCAACGGGGGTAGAGCTCTGTAAACGACTGGGGCGGGCAACTGTACTCACCGTTAACAAACTACGAATACCGTTGGTGGTACCATGGCAGTCAGAACATCGGGGCTAAGCTCGGTGCTCAAGAGGGAAACAGCCCAGACCATCATCTAAGGTCCCTAAATTAACACTAAGTGGGAAACAAAGTGAAATTTCTTAAACAGCGAGGATGTTGGCTTAGAAGCAGCCATTCATTTAAAGAGTGCGTAACAGCTCACTCGTCAAGAGATTTTGCGTGGAAAATGTAACGGGGCTAAAGTGTTATACCGAAGATATGGATTTACTAATTTCTACGGATTTTAGTAAGTGGTAGAGGAGCGTTCCTATCTGCAGTGAAGTTCAACTGTAAAGTTGGGTGGAGCGTTAGGAAGTGAGAATGCTGGAATGAGTAACCATAAGACAGGTGAGAATCCTGTCGGCCGCAAGAGCAAGGTTTCCAGGGCTACTGTAATAATCCCTGGGTTAGTCGGGCCTAAGTCGAGGCGTAGTAGCGTAGACGATGGACATCAGGTTAATATTCCTGAACCGGTTATAATTTGCTAATTATTCACGTCTAATAGTCAGGAGCGGATTATTGGTATATATCCGTTCAAGTGTCTTGCCCTTGGGGGTGAGCATGAGTAAAACGAACTCTTAGGAGTTTGAATTCCTGAGGATAGGATGGCCAGAAAAGATAATTAGCGCGTGGTTATAGCCGCCCGTACCGCAAACCAACACAGGTGCTCGAGTCGAGTAGACTAAGGCTTACGAGAGACCCTTCGCTAAGGAACTCGGCAAAACAGCGACCGTAACTTCGGGATAAGGTCCGCCCCCACATCATTTGATGTGTGCCGCGTTTAAGCAACAGCGAAACGGTGAATAAATTAAAATATGGTAATATTGAGTACATTTATATTTCGAATATAAATGTTAAAAACCTTTTAATTCACAATTTTTTTCTGAGATAGATATTATATGATTATAATAACAAGCTTGAGCGCGAATCTCACGCATCTAACGATGTGGGGGCCGCAGCAAAAGAGCCCACGGAACTGTTTATCAAAAACACAGGTCTCTGCTAACACGAAAGTGGATGT
>RZZT01000071.1 GCA_010014525.1 Candidatus Saccharimonadota bacterium
CTGATCACCATACGCAGCATAAATAGCCTCATTAGTAAAATACCCCTGCCCCGCATCTCGGTTAAAAGCGCTCGCACCAACATCACTACTAATTATAGAGCCCAGGGATATACTTAAAATAGCAGAAAAAAGAAGCAAAGCCTTAAAAGATGTAAATATTTTAGTTCTCATTTTGGATAAATCCCTTCTTGGTTTTCAATTCTAGTGTACGTTTTAAAGATTCGGTGTCATCTTTTCCTGAAAGCCTAGCGATTTCTTCATCTACTATCCGTAACCCAGAATCCCTATCGCCAATTTCTACATATATGTCGGCCAGATATAGTATCATCATTGGGCGAATAGACTCATCAGTCTGAATTGCTAGATTAGCTACTGCGATAGATTCTTCATATCTCTTCTGGGCCGAGAGGCTTATAGACTTAGTAACATACAAAGAGGTTTTCTTTTTAGTATCAGACTCTTTTTCTATCTCATCCTCTATCATCTTATCGGCGGCTGCGTTATCACCCTTGGCAACCAGCGCTAAAACTTTATCTTCTAAAGTTTGGGGCTCCATATTCAAAATTTGTTCATCTTCTGCCGAACTCTGGTCTGCCCCATTTTGGCTTAGTCGGTTTATCGTCACAACGGCGCCCGCTACAGCCACTACCGCGACGAGTATTACAAGCAATGCCCAATGCTTCTTTACCCAGCTAAAATCAATCTTAAACTTCTTTCCATTTTTGCCTTCGCTCGGCTTATCGCCCAAGCTCTCTACAGATGTAGAATTGATTCCCTTGTCTTCACTCATAGCTCTCCCTTAAAAACTTCTGCTTTGCTCCTATTCTAACCTTAAACGTATTTATTTTCAAGCTTTTTTCAGTTTTTATAGAGATTTTTTGATTAAGTTATTGACAAATCAGATAAAAAGTTGTAATATAGTAAACAATTGTTTGCATTATGGCAAACAGCACATTTACATAGAGAGATTGAGTTCCTCTAATTATGTGTGCCTTACTTCAAGTATTATAATAATTATTTTTTGTTATTATAATATAAACGTCCGTTACTAAGGGTTTACAGATAGGAGGAATAAAAATGAAAAAGAAAATGTGCTCTTTGTTATTATTAGTGACACTGCTGTTTGGGCTAGTGGCCCCTGTGGGGTTCACTGCAGTCGCGGCCGAAGAGCCCGACTACAGCGGCCTAGACCCCGACTGGGAGTACGTGTACGGTAATTTCGAAGATTTAGGCTTCGAAGTGTCGGCCATACACGACTTAATAAACCAAGTACAAGAGGCCCGGTCTAACAGGCACTTGTACACCCCAGAAAGCTGGGGGCCGATCTTCGAAACTGACGGTCCAGAGGAGGGGGCCTGGAACATCGCGGACAACAGCGTGTTGGCCGCGATAGAGTCAATGGATAATAGCGTATGGACGTCTCTCGAAGAGGCAACAAACCTCTTCGAGAGACAGATAAACAGGTTAACAATTTCGGTCTTAAGGCCTCTGGTTCTGATACCGACGGATCCAGTTGATCCTGTGGA
>RZZT01000032.1 GCA_010014525.1 Candidatus Saccharimonadota bacterium
ATAGTTTATCGCCCATGGGTCAAGCTTTATTTGACACTTGATCACGTTTGTGCTATAATTAAGATATACGAGTAGAGGATAAAACTCGGCTGGTTAGGGGTTCCGCCGAGTTTTTATATTATCTACGCCTACTTCTTGGGTGACATCACAATTTCGTCAGCCTTCACGTCAGCCTCAAGCTGCATGCCACGCTCAAATTCACCGCTCAAAATCCCCTCGGCAATCTTGTGCTCGAGCCGATCTTCAATTGTTCGCCTAAGTGGTCGCGCACCATTTTTAGCATCAAATCCGCGCTCAATTAGCCATTTTTTGGCACTTGGATCCACTTTGACGCTCAATCCTTGATGGATTAAACGCTTATTCAGTTCCTGAACCAGATTGTCGAAAATATCCGAAATCTCAGCCTTCGTCAACGCGTGGAAAGTAATAATTCCGTCAAACCGGTTCAAAAGTTCAGGTCGGAGCATTTTCTCCAACGCACGGCGAGCGAATTTCTCGTTGCGTTTGTGCGCTGCCGCCAAATCTTCACTCCCACGCTCGGCCGCCTCAAAGCCAAGCGCGCTTTCTTTCATCATTTCGCCTGCACCTAGGTTGCTAGTCAAAATAATAATTGAGTTCTTGAACGAAACTTTTCGACCTTTGGCATCTGTTAATTCGCCATCTTCAAGCAATTGCAGAAGTAGGTTGAAAGTATCCGGATGAGCTTTTTCGATTTCATCAAATAGCACTACGCTATACGGCTGGCGGCGGATTTTCTCAGTTAGAGTCCCGCCGTCTTCGTAGCCCACATAGCCAGCCGGCGCACCGAGCAACTGCGCGGTTTTGTGCTTTTCGCTGAATTCACTCATATCGATTTTGATTAGTGATTTTTCGCTACCAAAAACTTCACTCGCTAGCACGCGCGCTAATTCAGTTTTACCGACACCGGTCGGACCGAGGAAGATAAACGAGCCAATCGGGCGATTACCAGCCGAGATTCCACTTTTACTGCGGCGAATTGCTCTAGAGACTTTAGTCAGTGCCTCTTTTTGACCGATAATTCGCTTGCCAAGATGTGCTTCGAGATTCTGCAATAATTTTGCTTCAGAACGGCTAATTTTCTCGGCCGGAATACCCGTTTTGAGCGAAATCGCACGCGCCACATAATCAGAAGAAAGCTCCAGCGCCTGCTGTTTTTTAGCCCGCGCACGCTCATCGTCCAGCTTTTGCTGCATCTGCGAAATCCGCGTCTTATATAGCGCCGCTCGCTCATAATCTTCACTGTTTACGGCGTCAATTTGTTTGTCGTTTAACAGTTCAATTTCGCGCTTAATCTCCCGTTCGCGGCTTGGCTTCTGAGCCTTTTCACTTGCGAGCAATGCAGCTGATTCATCTAAAATATCAATCGCCTTGTCGGGCATAAATCGGTCAAAAATATAGCGGTCGGACATAAAAACAGCTTCTTTCAAGACGTCATCGCTAATTTTGACATTATGATGCTTTTCATAGCCCGAACGAATCCCTTTCAAAATCTCAAGCGTCTCAGCCGAAGTTGGTTCATCAATTCGTACTGGCTGGAAACGCCGGTCAAGCGCCGCATCCTTTTCGATTGATTTCTTGAACTCGTCATAAGTCGTCGCGCCAATCAGTTTGATTCGACCGCGCGCCAAAGCCGGCTTCAAAATATTCGCCGCATCCATCGCACCCTCTGCCGCGCCAGTGCCAGCCAATAGATGGATTTCATCGATAAATGCAATAATTTCTTGATGTTTTTCGAGTGCTTTAATCACATTTTTGAGCCGCTCTTCAAATTCACCCCTGAATTTTGTGCCACTCAGCATCGCCGCTAGGTCAATTTCATAAACCTTTTTATCGAGCAGTTGTGGCGGCACATCTTCTGCTACGATTTTCTGCGCCAAAAGCTCTACTACCGCGGTTTTACCCACACCGGCCTCACCAATTAGAACCGGATTACTTTTAGTGCGGCGAAGCAAAACAGTGATTAAGCGCTGAACCTCTTTTTTACGCCCAACAACCTTATCTAGCTCACCGTTTTTAGCCTTAGCCGTCAAATCTTCGCCAAACTTATTGAGCACCGCCATAGTACGCGAATTTTGCTGGCGCACATTAGTGTTATAACCCAAGTCTAGCTCCTGTTCATCAGAGGCCAGCATATCTTCAAGCTTATCCGAAAGCTGACTTGTGTTAATATCTAAATCGCGCAAGATTTCGCTAGTACGTGATTTATTCTGCTGTAAAATCGCATACAAAATATGTTCCGTCCCTAGGCGATCTTGGCTGAATTCCTTGCTAATTTCCCAGCCCATCCGCAACGTAAAGACCGCCGATTCACTCAAAGCTTTAACATTTGGATTGCTAAATTCTGGAGTCAGTCGCGTTTCGAGCGGATTTTCGGTGATATATTTATGAAGCGATTGGAAATTCAATCCAACTTCGCCCGCCGCCTGTGCTGCTAGCGACGATTTGACAGACAATAGACCTAGCAAAATATGCTCGGTGCCGATATAACCGGTATTGAACTCGCGCGATGTAAGCTCTGCCTGCTGCAAAGATTCACGCGCATTTTCGGTCATTCTTGAAATAATTTCTTGAAAATCTTCTGGTATCATACATCGATTATAGCACGTGTTTAGCACTCATGCAATAGGAGTGCCAGAAAATCTTGCACGTTTTTTGGTTTGTGCTATAATTAGACTAATGAACGAGTTAAAAAAATCCGTAATTACTACGCCGCTAGGCGAAATGATTGCTTTAGCGACTGAAGACAATCTAGTGCTTTTAGAATTTACCGATAACGAAAATACAGAAAAAGATATTACTCAAGTTGAAGAAGTTTATGGCGCGGGTATTGAAGGCGAAAATTTGCCGATTAAGCAGATTCGAGTCGAGCTAGAGGATTATTTCAAGCATCCATTTACAACTTTCAAAACACCAGTTGAATTTATCGGCACCGATTTCCAGAAAGAAGTTTGGTCGGTTATACAATCAATTCCAGCCGGCGCAACCTCAAACTATTCCGAAATCGCTGAAAGAATCGGCAATCCGAATGCTGCTCGAGCCGTCGGAAACGCGCTCAACGCCAATAAACTAACCTTAATTATACCCTGCCATAGAGTTCTAACTAAGGACTTTGATTTTGGCGGCTACAACGGTGGTCAAAAACGTAAAAGCTGGCTTTTGCAGCATGAGGGAATTTAGGGAAAAGAAAAACGCTACTTATTATAAGTAGCGCTTTAGTATTAAGAGTTTTCTAATTCAGATAGTACAAGTCTAGCGTGGTTACGCAATTTTTCGCCGATCTCTTCGTCCGCCATCATAAAACTAAACACCGTTTTGTAGTATTCAGTGACATCTCCTGTGTCGTGATAGGTTGCGTTAACGATTTCTTTAGCATAGAATTTATAGCCATCTTCAATCATTTGCTGGATTACTGGCTGGATCATAAATTCGCCATCGTCATCATTGTGAACTTCTTGCGCCTCAACCAAATATTTAATGATATCTGGCTCAAATAAATACCCACTAACGCTAGCAAGATTAGATCTAGCTGCTTTTTTGCCGGGCTTTTCATCGATTGTGGCTACATCATATAAAGACTCGCTGATTTTCTCTCCGGCAACTACGCCATAACGATCGTACTCACCATCGTCAGTAATTTTCTTACAAGCAAGGACTGAGCCACCAAGCTCTTCGTAAGTTTCAATCATTTGCTTGGTTCTTCCTTTTCCATTATTAGATTTGAAGAAATCATCTGCAAAAGTGTAGATAAATGGTTCATCACCGATATTTCCAGCCGCCGTTGTGATCGGCGTGGCGTTTCCATAAGGTCCCTTTTGACGCTTATAGTTAAAATCGGCTAAGTTAGCGATCGACTCAATCTTTTCGATATACGGCAGTTTTTTGACACCACCGGCTCGTAGATTTTCCAGCAAATCTGAATTTGGCATATCGAAATGGTCTTCGATAGCTCGTTTATTTGAGCTACCAATAATATAAATTTCTTCGATTCCAGCTGAGACTAGCTCCTCAACGACATATTGAATAATTGGCTTTGTACCGAGTGGTAGCATCTCTTTCGGCATAGATTTAGTCCAGCCCAAAAAACGTGTTCCAAAACCTGCGGCGGCAATAATTGCCCTGCGGACTTTCTTAGTTTCCATAATCAATCTCCTCCTAGTAATTTTCTTGACTCAATGTTTTTTAAACTCGAGATCACCCCTATACCATATCACAAAAAAAGCCGAATGTCAATTCATTCGGCTTTTCACAAAGTGTTATTGGTTTTCTCCGCCAAAATGCTCTTGGTCAGACTCATCACCATCTAACTGCTCGATAACTTCAGTTTCGGTTGCTTCGTTTAGGGCGCTAAAAAGCACATCTTCAACATTACCACGTGGTTTTTTAGTTTCGGGCTTGGCTAATTCAATATCTAGCTCATATCCGGTCAATCGGCTAGCAAGACGCACGTTTTGACCAGCGCGACCAATCGCAATACTCTGCTGATCTTCCGCCACGATAACTTGCGCGCGTTTTCTTTCTTCGTCAATCTTCACCTCAACAATTTCAGCTGGGCTTAAAGCCTCGCGGATAAATTCACTTGGATTACTACTCCAAGTCACGATATCGATCTTCTCGCGATCACCGATTTCATTCATCACAGCTTGCACACGTACGCCACGACCGCCAACGAATGTTCCCACAGGATCAACACCCGGAGTGTTACTCTTAACCGCCATTTTTGTACGACGACCAGCTTCACGAGTTAACGACACAATTTCAACCATGCCGCCTTCTAGTTCTGGCACTTCCTGCCCAAATAAAATTTCTATGAATCGCGGATCACCACGGGACAAAATTAGTTCTGGCGCATGACCTTCACGTTCAATTTCTTTGATCAAAACTTTAACGCGCTGGCCAGGTGAATAGTATTCGCCCTGTATTTGCTCGCGTAGTGGCAAAATACCAGTCGCTTTACCAAGGTCGATACGCACCACACGCTGGTCAACCTTCGCTACTGTTCCACTAACAATCGCACCAACTTTATCCTCATATTCTTCTAATACGATTTCACGCTCAGCTTCGCGTAGTCGCTGCAGAATCACTTGCTTAGCAGTTTGCGCCGCCACACGGCCAAAAGTCTCGACTGTGTGTTTTTCTTCTACAATTTCGCCAACTTCAGCCTTTTCATCAATCTCTTTCGCATCTTCTAATGCAATTTCGTTTAGCGGATTATATGCTTCGCCGTCTTCGACCACTTCAAATTGGACAAAAACTTCAGCTTGACCAGAGTTCGTATCTAGCTCAGCGCGCACATTTTGATCGCGCTTGCCATTTTCGCGGCGCCAAGCGGCCGCAATCGCCATTTCAATCACCCTGAAAACTGTCTCTTCCGGTAAATTTTTCTCTTCAGCAATTGTTTTTGCCGCCAGAGTCATCTGTTTGATATTTAGGTCGTCCATCTTTTCCTCCTTTAAATAATTTCTTTATTAGTCTTATTTACTAAAAACGCCGACCCGCTGGGCCGACTTATACTTTTATTATAGCACAGATTGTCCTAATTTGTCAACATTTTAAGTAAAATAAAAGCCCAGTTAGTTAAAGTTTGCACCAAAACACTTGACTTATTACTATGCTTGCGCTATAATCGTAATTACTAAATAATTCTTGTTCTAATTCAAAAAGTCTACCGAAAATTTCAGAAACTATTGAAAGAACACTTTAATAAGGAGAAGTATGCCAAATAATAACGACGAAAAAGCTGCTAGAGCTCGCCGCAATTTGCAAAAAAAAGCGCAGGATTTAGCAAAGAATCGAGATAAATATCTCGCCCAGAATCAAAAAAATACCGAGAAATCTGATGAAAAGAAATCTGGTCCAGCTAATGCCAGCAATAATAATCGTGGCCGCAACAATCAAAATCGTGGCGCAAATAACAAAAACGACACCCGAAAAGTGAACTTGCCAACCACAACTCGCCGCGGAGCCGTGGTCCGTGCGCAGCGAATGGTTTCGAGCGATATTAATCTACGCGCAACTCAGCATATTGTAAATATCCCGGTCAACAAATCGATTTACAACGGTTTTGGCGGCGAACAACTTACACCAAGCACCATTAAAAAACTCCGCGCAGCAAACGACAGCGTGAAAATTATTCCACTTGGTGGTTTGGGCGAGTTCGGTATTGGTAAAAATATGTTTGCAATTGAATATCAAAACGAAATCCTAGTGATTGACATGGGCTCAATCTTCCCGAACGAAGATTACCCAGGTGTGAACTTTATGACGCCAGATATTTCATATCTTGAAAATAATATGCACAAAGTTAAGGCTATTGCGTTTACTCACGCCCACCTTGACCACATTGGCTCAGTACGCCACCTATTGCCAAAATTTGGCGATTTAATCCCAGTTTACGGTACAGATTTCACCATTGGTATGATTAAACGGCAAATGGAAGAAGCTGCCGAGAAATCTTCGCCAAACTATCAGGTGGTTGATTCACATAAACACGAAATTATTAAAATTTCTGAACATTTAACGATGGAATTTGTGCACGTTCTGCACTCAATCCCTGGTTGTGTAGCGATGATTATTCGCACGCCAAATGGCAATATCGTACATATGGGCGACTGGCGTTTTGAGAATGACCCAGTTGATACGCAATTTGATATGCCACGGCTGCTTGAAGTTGCGCAAAAAGAAGGCATCGACCTTTTGATGAATGAGAGCACTAACATCGATACGCCCGGCACTCACCCGCACAGTGAGTACGCAATTGGTGATAGCGTCGGTGATATTATGGATAAGTACGATCACGCACGATTGGTTATTTCTTGCTTCTCGAGCCAGATTTACCGCTTGCAATTAATTCTTGACGAAGCTGCAAAGCGTGGCCGCAAAGTTGCATTTGCTGGATTTTCGATGATAAATGCTATCGAGATTGCATTGCGTAGCCGACAAATAAAAGTTCCAAAAGATACGATTGTTAAAATGGAAGATGTCGTTAAGCTAGAAGATGGTAAAGTGACAATCGTCTGTACTGGTTCACAAGGCGAGCTAAACGCCGTTTTGAACCGTATGGCGACTGGCGCACACCGCTTTATCAAGATCAAGGCAACTGATGTTGTGGTATTCTCATCGAGCCCAATTCCTGGTAATGAGCCTAAAGTTGCCTCAACAGTTGACGGTTTGATTCGTGAAGGTGCTGGCGTGATTCAGCACGGCCGTGGACATTATCACGGCATCGGCCCGCTTCACCTCTCAGGACACGCCTATTACGACGACCACGTCAAGTTGGTCACTTCTTTGAACCCACTGAATTATTTGCCAGTTCACGGTGAGTTCTACATGTTGCAGCACAACGCCGAAATGGCCGAGGGAGTAGCTGGAATTAAGCGCGACCGTATTTTAGTGGCTGACAGTGGTGATATCGTTGAGCTGGCCAAAGACAAAACCATCCGCAAAGGTGGCCGAGTCCAAGTTGGCTCAATCTTGCACGACAACGCTGGTAACACCGTGCACGACGCTGTCGTTAAAGACCGCCTGCATATTTCAACCGAGGGAATCTTCATCGTTGTTTTGACCATCAACAAAAAAACTGGTCGCTTAACTAAAACTCCAGATGTAATTTCACGCGCGTTTATCTATCTGAAGGATAGCGAAGAGCTAGTTGGTAAAATCCGCCATTACTTGCGCACAAAAACCGACCGCGAGGCTGGCCGCAAAATTGAAATCGCCGACCTTAAACAAGAAATTAAAGACGATGTTTCGCACCTACTGTTTGACTCAACTGGACACACACCGATTGTGATTCCGGTGATCAACAAGGTTTAATACATCTTATAAAATAGCGCTCGTAGGTGGGCGCT
>RZZT01000072.1 GCA_010014525.1 Candidatus Saccharimonadota bacterium
TGCCAATTGAAGAAGAAGGGAGATTAACAAACCTGATAATAAGAGAGCATTTTTTTACAAAACTATATGCGATTTTTAATTTTAAAAAAATGGCACAAAGTAAATCTATGAAAAAATTAGCGGATTATCATGCAAAAAATAAATATTTATACTTTGCTTATAATCAAACATTAAAAAACAAATTAGGGTTAATTGTTGCAAATCATGAAAAATTAGAAACAAATATAGTTTTAGGTAATTACTTTAATGAAATGGTAAAATTATTTTTGAACCTACCTTCTAAAAAGAATTACATTAATGCCTATCAACATATATTTGGGTATTTTTCAAACTTCGCGAGCAAAGAAGAAAAAGTGTTTATCTTACAATTAATGGAAAAATACAGAAATGGAAAGATTGACAAATCTGCCATAGCGAGTATTTTAAAAGGTTACTCTATAAAATATAATATAGAATACTTGTTAGGACAAACTATATTCGAGCCGTTTCCAGAAGAATTACTTTCATTAAATAATAGTGGTAAGCTTTAAGGTGTCTCAGGTTAGAAATACAAAATTTATACAGAAACATAAATGAAATCAGTTCAGATTGAAGGATAAGGTGTAACGTCAATGAGAGAATTTAAATTTATTAAACGAGTTGAACAGTTGGTTAAACCAATTGATATAGCAACACTTCAACTCTTGGCACCAATGAACAAATTTATTCCAAAACAGTTGCAAAACAAGATGATGAATAGTTCTGCGAAGAGTAATCCTTACATGGGATTTGTAGTAGAACCTTACAGCACTTTCGTGTGTTATTAACTAAAGGATCTGGAGTGGGCGCGAAAATTAATCCCCGATGGATTTGAGCTAATTCCAACAAAAATATTTGAAGAAGGACATCCTAAATACTATGCTATTTTTGGGTCATTTAACGTCCACACTAGTGCTTTTTGGGGAACACGACTAGAAGTTAACATTATTGCACGAAATAAAAGAACTAATCTACTTAGTTGGATAATCATTGGTTATGATACTAATACACTTAGTCATGACACATCAAAAGGAGTCGTCAATTTAACTACGGAGAATGCGTTATTAACGACCGATTTCGATGGGAATATTATTGTCGATATTCGTAATAATAATAAAAACCGCCATTTCAGTTTTGATGCGTCCACTAATCAAGCTGAAACAAAAATCATGGGACGCCAGCTGTGGCTAGAAGGTAATCTATCAGTTGGTTATGGGAGGGAACTTTCTCAGAATTCCGATGCAGTGTTTTCGCTAATTTTTGACTCAAGAGAAGTGGAAAAGGGTTTTCGCATTCCTCTAGAAGATATACATAAACATAAGAATACATGGTTTAAAGGTTTTTTTCATGATCAGCCCGATTAAGTGGTCTATTTTCCTTATGCACAACATTATTTATCTGATAGCCCTGGTCACTATAGTGCCATCACAGGAGAAGAAGAGTTGGTTGAAAAGT
>RZZT01000073.1 GCA_010014525.1 Candidatus Saccharimonadota bacterium
TAAGGCTCAGCGCGAAATCGACAAAGAGATTAACCGAGCTGGCGAAGACGCCGCGCGCGAAGTTGGTCTGACTGGTCTGCCCCGCGAAATGTTGCGCCTGCTTGGTGAACTTAAATTCCGCACAAGCTATGGTCAAAATGTTCTGAAACACAGCACAGAAATGGCGAATATCGCTGGCGTTATTGCTGAAGAAATCGGCGCTAATGTAAAAATTGCTAAAACTGCCGCACTTTTCCACGATGTCGGCAAGGCCGTAACTCATAAAATCGAAGGTAAGCACGCCCAAATTGGTGCTGAATTTGCCGAAAAATACGGTATGGATCCGCGCGTCGTAAATGCTATCGCCGCCCATCACGACGATATCGAGGCTACAACCCCAGAGGCGATAATCGTAAAAATCACCGATTCCATCAGTGCTGCCCGCCCCGGCACTCGCAACGTTTCGGCTGAGAATTTTGCCGAACGTATGCGCGATCTAGAAAATATTGCCACTAGTTTCGAGGGAATAGACAAAGCTTATGCAATCTCTGCCGGTCGCGAAATCCGAGTAATCGTAAAGCCCGAAAGAATCGATGATCTTTCAGCAATCAAACTAGCGCGTGATATTGCAACCAAAATTGAGAGCACGATGCAATACCCTGGTGTGATCAAAGTGAATGTCTTGCGCGAAACTCGAGCTACCGAGTATGCTAAATAGTTGAAGATTAAATAATAAAAATTCGCCGATTGTCAAATCCGGCGAATTTTTATTATTTAGCCATCGATACAATAAGTGCCGCCGCCTTCCAAACCAAACTGGATAGCATACAAATTACGCCCACCTGCTGCCACAATCGACTCACCATCACATTTAGCGTTATAGGTAATAAATACCACGCGTTTGAACTCTAGCGCTACAGAAATATTCGGTTCACGACCTGGTATCTTCCAGAATCTTAGCAAATAATCACCGCCATCGGGGTCTTTAAACTGTTCACCCTCGGGCAAAAGATAACTCGCGAGCGGTGTGTCCCCCACGACTTGGCTGAAGACAGGATTCGGAAAATTAGGTAACTCACCTTTGTTATTTGACTTATATCGGTTTAAAGCGGAGGCGGCTCTGTTCATATCATTTTTGCGGTGCATATCGCGCTGGCTTCGCTGCAGTGCCGGCAAAGCAATGAAAACCATCAAGAAGATTAGGCCGGCAATAGCAAGAACTAATGATACTTCGATGATAGTAAAGCCTGGTTCATGCTTATGTTTATTCATAACATCCATTTTATTCTAAAAAAATATAAGTCAAGCCCACAGCCCAAGCGGTTACTTCTCTCGGCTCCTTGTGTTATAATATATATTATGAAAAAAGACGAAAAATTCACCGGATTAACTAGCGCCGAGGTTCGCAAGCGGCGCGCAGATGGGCTGGTCAACACCTTCTCACAGAAAGCTAGCAATACCACTTGGGACGTAATCAAGCGCAATGTGT
>RZZT01000033.1 GCA_010014525.1 Candidatus Saccharimonadota bacterium
CAGCTTCACCGCCAATTAAAACCACGTTTTTGACCTCACTCGCACTAGATTTGGCAATTTTCTCTACTAGCTCGCTCAGGTCAGCCCCTTTATCGCTACCGCCCAAAATCAAAATTTTAGGTGCGCTAAAAGCGTTAATCGCAGCAATGGCACTGCCGGGCGTGGTGGCAATACTATCGTCGTAGAATTTAACCCCACCCTTTTCGGCAACAAATTTCAATCTGTGAGGTAACCCCTCAAATTTAGCTAGACCTTCGGTCCAAGCCCGTTTTATATCTTCCAAATTATCAAATTTGGCATTCAAAATCGGGAAAGTTGCGTTAATCGCGACTAACGCGTTTGATTGATTATGCGCACCCGGTAATTTTAAAATATTCAGATTAAATAGTTCTTGACCGTTCCATGCAAACTGGTCACCAGAGATATGGGCGCACTCAGAGCTTGGAAAGGCGATGAATTTAGCTGGAGTTTCGGTTTTTAATTGATTAATCCTAGATAAAATCTCCTTATTTTGGCCATTATAAATTGCAAAATCATCGGCTGTTTGATGTGCGAAAATATTCATTTTAGCTTGAACATAATCATCAAAATCATCGTGAACATCCAGATGATCCGGCTCAATATTAGTGATGACGGCGATAGACGGCGACTTTTCCATATCCCACAGCTGAAAACTGCTCAATTCATAAACTACAATATCTTCTGGCTGCACCTCCGATAGAATATCTAGCGCTGGCAAACCGATATTGCCGACTAGGTGAGTTTTGATGCCAGCCGCACGCAAAATTTCCGCGATAAAACTAGCGGTCGTCCCCTTGCCTTTGCTGCCGGTTACGCCAATAATTTTAGCGGGTGAGTTTTCAAAAAACAGCCGACTAACAGAGGTAATATTGGCGCCAAATGGCAAATCTTTGGGGTTTACGGCCGGAGTCCGCACTAGCACATCCGCTTCCACCTGAGAAAAGTCATTGACGCCCAGAAAGACCTCAGATTGTTGGGGGGCAGCTAATTTACTCTCGGCACTTTGATCATAAATATCAAAAGTGGCGTCAGGGTATTTTTTGCGCAAGAAATGATATGCGCTCTTTGTTTCTAGTCCAAAACCGAGTAATGCGATTTTCATAGTACCTCCTACAGGTTATATGATTTTATTTTAGCACATAATCAGTTTAAAGCAAAATTATGAATCTTGATTCGAAGTTGGCACAATTAAAGTGCCCTATTGACAAAATAAATACTTTATGTTATTTTCTTAAATAGTTGGATGCAAACCCTTCATAAAACCAGCCCATATGGGCTGAGGACATTATAAAAGGAGGTTGTCCTTATGACAGCCGTGGAAAAAATCACATTACAAGTGGCCAATGGACCGATAGCAGCCGAGCTGATGAAGCATTTCTTGCACTACTCGACGAATACTAATACTATATTATTCCTGAAGCCTTATTGGGAGCCCATTAGCTTAGAGAACGTGGTGGTTGAAAAAGGTGCGGGCGATCAACATCTGATTAAAGTGAGCAGCCAAGAAGTCTGGATGTACACAGAAAAGATATCTCGTGATGGCAAAGACTCTTTCATTTTAGAAGGGGTCATACGCCTAGACGAAAGCCTAGGAGTAGACCTACCCAGCGGCGAGGGGGTACTTGCCGGAATGTTAAATTTCATCGGGCCGTACAATCACGAAGAAGGAACCGGCCGGTTCCTTCTAGAGATGTAATACCTATTTCCAACCTAAGGCTACGAGTAAAGTCGTAGCCTTTTTATTTTCCTGAGAAATCAACCCTCAAAAAGTTCCGCCAAAACGCCACTTAGTTGACGGACTTGGCTCTCTTCTCCGCCGCTTACCGCGCCCAGCACAAAAATTCCTGATTCGATAAACTCTTTCGCGACATCAAAAATTTGTTGGCGCGTAATTTGCTTAATAAACTCTGGTTGCTTGTCGTGGTTGCGAATATGGCCGTCCCAGAAATACCGCCCAGCATAAAAACCGGCCGTCGCAGCCACAGTTTGGCCACCCATTTGAAAACTGCCTAGCGAATAGCTCTTCATGGCATCAAGATCGTCTTCGCTGATTTCACATTCTAAAATTCTCTTTAGCTCGCGAACGACTAGCTCAAACAACGGCTTAGCGGTGTCGAAATTAGTTTGGCCCTCAAAATCCCAAGCTGAGCTATCCTTAGAACGCGAAGCGCCACTATAAATACCGTAAGTCAAACCACGCTTGCGCGCTTGACCATAAATACGCGAGTGCATTGTGCCAGTCAAAATATGGTTCAACGCAAACATTGCGTCTATCTCATCGTCCTCCATTTGACGCGGCAAGACGATAGAAAATCCAAAACTAATATTTTTGAGATCTTGTTTTTTGATAAAAACTGGCTCGCTGGGATTAATAATTTCATCTGTTATGAAATCAAACCTTTGACCGCGCTCTAGCGGTAGCCCTTCAATCATACCTAATATTTTTGCACGTCGTTCTGGCGTAATTTTGCCAGCTACTACAAAACGTAGGTTATCAGTAGTGTGTGTGCGGGCGTGGTGCTCAATAATATCCAGTAGAGTGATATTATCAATCGTTTTTAGGCGCTCTTCATAAGTTAGGATATCCTCACCCAAAACTTGCTGAATCCGTGGCCAAAGCAAACGTGCGTTGCTGTTTAGATAACCGGTCAGTTCATTGCGTACGTTTCCCTTTTCAGCCTCAAACTCACACTCATTAAACTTTGGCTGACCAATCGAAAGCAGCTGTAAATCCAAGATTCTCTCCCACTCAAAATCAGCGCAATCTGCCACATAGCTCATGCTCATATCGCTAGTCGAAGCGTTATGATAAGCGCCGTTTTTAGTAAAATCAGCTTCGAATTCATGTTCGCTAGCAAATCTAGCGTTGGCGCCAAACGCCATATGCTCCATAATGTGCGCAGCTTCATAAATTTTCTGATCACGAGCGAAGCGGCTACCAGCTCGAAAGTTAAACTGATAGCTCATCACCATTGCATCTGGTATGTCAATCAAAAGTCCGCGCGCGCCATTTTGCAGGCGAACTTCTTCCACCGTATGTCGCATCTATTTTCGGCCTTTTTTCTTGTTTTGACGTTTAGTTTTTTTGGCTTTTCGAGCAGCGTTTTTGCGAGCGTTTTGCTGTATAGCCGTACTACTTTTTCTCGTCTTGAAATCACCATCGCGAGATTTCTCGCCAGACAAGACTTCATTTACACCGTGCTCGACTGAGCTTTCAGCCAGTTTAGTAAGTTCAGTTTGATGCACATCATCAATATTTGAGGGCTGAACGTCGCTTAACTGCACTCTGCTAATCAGTCTCACAATTTCATCACGTAGAGTATTCTGCAAACCATCGAACAATTTTTGGCTTTCCGCACGGTATTCAACTAATGGATCGCGCTGGCCGACGCTACGCCAGTGAATCCCTTCTCGCAAGTGTTGCATATTCTCAAGATGCTGCATCCAAAGAGTATCAAGGATCTGCATATAAACTTCACGCTCGAGTTTTTGAATCACGTCTTCACCAAGTTCATTTGCTTTATCTTTATAGAATTCACGGGCCGCTTGGCGCGCCATCAATGTGCGTTTTTTGTCGTTTTTTACACCGCCGATAGCCTCAATCTTTTCTTCATTAATCGGGAAAAATCCAGCGAAAGTTTCAACAAATTTAGGATTGTTTTTGGTAGGTAGCTCAACCAGCTCATCAACTTTTTGGCGGAATAGTTTTTTAATTTCTGGGGTGATATCATCTCCCTCAAGAATCTTGCGACGCATCGTGTAAACCACTCTACGGTGGCGGTTGATTACGTTGTCGTATTGCACGACATTTTTACGAGTGTCAAAGTTGAAGCCTTCAACGCGTTTCTGAGCTGTTTCGAGTGTTTTTGAAACAGATTTATGCTGGATTGGCTGGTCGTCCGGAACTCCAAGACGCTCCATCAACATTGCAATTCTTTCGCCTTGAAAAATTCTCATTAAATCATCTTCGGTTGAAACATAAAATTGGGTTTCGCCTGGATCGCCCTGACGACCGCCACGACCGCGCAGCTGATTGTCGATTCGGCGAGATTCGTGTCGCTCCGAGCCCAGCACAACCAAACCGCCTAGCGCTTTTACTCCCTTGCCGAGCTTAATGTCGGTACCGCGACCGGCGATATTCGTAGCAAGTGTGATTGCGCCTTTTTCGCCAGCTTTGGCCACAATCGAAGCCTCACGTTCGTTGTTTTTGGCGTTCAAGATTTCATATTTAACACCTTCTTTTTCTAGATATTTCGCGATTTCTTCGTTTTTAGCAATCGAAGCTGAACCAACCAAAACTGGGCGCCCTTGATCGTGATAGCCTTTGATTGCCTCAGCTACAGCTTTTAATTTTGCTTTTTCTGTTTTGAAAATCAAATCTTCTTTGTCGTCACGAATGACTGGCTGGTTAGACGGGATTTGAACAACTTCAAGCGAATAAATCTGTTGGAATTCCTCAGCCTCGGTGAAAGCCGTACCGGTCATCCCACTAAGCTTTTTATACAGACGGAAGAAATTCTGGAAGGACACAGTCGCTAGGGTCATACTTTCCTGCAGAACTGGCACTTTTTCTTTCGCTTCAATTGCTTGGTGCAGACCTTCGTTATAGCGGCGACCTTGCATTAGGCGACCAGTGTGCTCGTCGACAATAATCACTTCGCCGTCATTTGTAACCACATAGTCTTTGTCGCGCTTGAACAAAGTTTGTGCACGCAAGGCTTGGTCCACGTGAAAAACTGCCCGTGAGTGATTCGGCGTGTAGAGATTTTTTAGACCCAACATTTTTTCGACTTTGTCAATTCCTTCATCTGTCAAAACTACGCTACGACGCTTTTCATCAACCTCATAATCATCTTCCGAAAGCTGAGCCGCAATCTGCGCAAACTGAATATACGCATCCGGATTTTCAGCCGCTGGAGCTGAAATAATAAGTGGCGTTCGAGCTTCGTCAATCAAAATAGAGTCAACTTCATCAACAATCGCAAAGTTCAGTTCGCGCTGGCGCAACATTTGCACTTCGTTCACCATGTTGTCGCGCAAGTAGTCAAAACCAAATTCGTTATTAGTTCCGTAGGTAACGTCCGCTTGATAGGCCTCTTTGCGAGTACAAGGGCGAAGTTTGCGCATATTCTCGTCTTCATGATTTTCGTTGTTGTATTTTGCATCATAAATAAAGCTAGCTTCATTGATAATTACGCCTATTGAGAGGCCTAAGAAATCGTAAATTTTACCCATCCAAGCTGCATCGCGCTGTGCCAAATAATCGTTGACAGTGACCACATGGACGCCCTTCTCTTCAAGCGCATTCAAAACTACTGGTAGGGTCGCAACTAACGTTTTACCCTCACCGGTTTTCATTTCTGCAACCATTCCACGATGTAAGACCATACCACCGATTAGCTGCACATCAAAATGGCGCATTTTTAACACACGAGTCGAAACTTCGCGCACTACCGCAAAAGCCTCGGGCAAAATCGTATCTAAAGATTCACCCTTCCTAGCCAGCTTCTTCTTGAGCTTTGGAAGCTGAGCTTTTAAATCTTTTGCGTCCATTTTCTCATATTTAGTAGCTAATTTGTTGATTTTAGCAACTTCTTTATCTAATTCTTTTAGGATCTTTTTTTGTGGATCACCAAAAATCTTAGTTAAAAACTTTTCAGTTTTATCTTCTTCAACTAAAACATTCTTTTTCGCAGTTTTCTTAGACATTTTCCCTCTCACTTCAAAAACAGTATAAATTCTATCTATAATTTTAACACAATTTACTGCATAAAAAAAGCCCAAGTTTGGGCTTTTAGATATTTATAGAAAGTTAACCGCGTTTGTATGATCGCTTAAATTTAGCGAGTATCCGGCTACGGCTAATGTTTGGATTTTTCTCGGTTTTGTAACGACGAATCTGGCTATCTAGCTTAGCCTCAACAATGTCGATTGCAGCTAACACATTACTGCTCTGGTCCTTTGCTACTAAAGTTTTTTCTGGTACAGCCATAATAACGTTTACTTCATATTTGTTATCATAATCTTTATTAATCTGTGCAATCGTAACCTTAGTATTTACAGATTTTTTAGCGTGTCGAGGTAGATATTTCACTAATTTGCCAATACGTTTTTCAACATATTTTTTAGTGTTTTCATCAATTTCATATTTAATTCCTGAAATTTCAATCTGTGAAGTCATATTTTTCCTTGTTATGTTATTTTCTAATTTTATTTTATCATAAACACCTTGAAGTGTCAATTAAAAGAGCTCTCGTTATCGGATAAAGCTTTCCTGTTGCGACATATTATATATAGCTGTTTTAGCAAGTTAAATTCGTTCGCGACCGCCCATAAATGGCCGGAGCGGCTCAGGAATAATTAAGTCTTCGCCGTCTTGGTAGTTTTCAATAACAGCCACTAGGCTACGCGCCAAACTTACAGCCGTGCCGTTCAAGGTATGCACAGTTTCGATCTTACCATCTTCTCTACGGACGCGAATATTTAAATTGCGCGCCTGATAATCGGTACAGTTACTACAGCTTGTTAACTCACGATACGAACCGTCTACTGGGCTCCAGTATTCAATATCGTATTTCTTGCTGGCTGGAGCGCCTAAATCACCGCTGGCGATGTTAATTACTCGATATGGGATGTCTAGATCCCGCCAAATTTCCTCTTCTACGCTCAAAATACGTTCGTGAGTATTGGCGCTATCCTCCGGCAAGGTGTAGGCATACATTTCTAGCTTATTGAACTGGTGAACTCGGAAAAGTCCGCGAGTATGCTTACCATAAGTTCCGGCCTCTTTACGATAGCAAGGGCTATATCCGGCATAAAACAACGGCAGGTCTTTAGCGTCCAGAATCTCATCTGCATGATAACCAGTTAGGCTCATCTCGGCCGTAGCAATTAAACTCAGATCTTCATTCTCTATAAAGTACTCATCGCTCTGGCTGCTTGAGCGCGGCGCAAAACCGGTACCGGTTGCAACATTGCCATTTACCATATGAGGCACAGTCATAAACTTGAAGTCTTTAGCCAACAATTTATTTAAAGCGAATTGGTAAATAGCGTTTTCAAGCAAAGCTAAATCGCCCTTTAGGAAGTAAAATTTAGCTCCAGCAACCTTGGCACCACGCTCAAAATCTACCCAATCTTTACGCACAGAAAAATCTAGGTGATCTTCTGCGCCAGTTTTCGTAGCGCCAAACCTCTGCTCGGCGATATTTACGCCCCACTCTTTCACAACTTCGTCTTCGCCCTCTTTACCAATTGGCACGTCTGGCTGTAGAGTATTCGGAATAGATTTTAAATTAAAAATAAACTTTTCATCTAAATCACGATATTCAGATTCTAAAGCGGAAAGTACCTCTTTTATACGCTTGCCATCAGCGATAGCCCCTTCGCTGGGCCGACCACCAGATTGCTTCATAGAGGCAGAAATCTGATTGCGTTGAGCACGTAATTCATCAATTTTCTGACTAAGCACCTTTCGCTCGTCATCAATTTTAAGTACCCCTTCAATATTTACATCTGTGTAGCCTTTATTTATAGCATCACGCTG
>RZZT01000034.1 GCA_010014525.1 Candidatus Saccharimonadota bacterium
TTGGAGGCACCTACCGGATTTGAACCGGTGTAAACGGTTTTGCAGACCGCTGCGTAACCACTCCGCCAAGGCGCCGTCCATTTTATTATAGCATAAGTTTAGTTTACAATAAAGATTTCTCGCCCGTTATCATATCTTGCACGACAAACTCGCCACTTTTGGCTTTATCTTCGCCAATTGGCACCACATATTTCACGCCGCGCTTATCAGCAAATTTAAAAGCTTTTTTGATATTCATTTCTTCTAGCAAAACTTCGACTTTCTTGCCCTCGGTACGCATTTTATTCGCCAAATCAAGTGCCACCGCAACTTCATTTTCAGTAAACGGCACGATTAGGTATTCGGCTGGAGTTTTTTGTTGAAATTTAAGCAGACCAAGTTCACGCAAGCTCCAGAATAGCCGCGTCAAACCGATTGAAGCGCCGACGCCGGGTAGAACTTCCTTAGAATAGCTTGAAGCCAGATTATCATAGCGACCACCACTTGCCACCGAGCCGATATCTTTAAAATCATCGAGCACCGTTTCAAACACCGTACCGGTGTAATAATCTAAACCGCGCACAATCAACATATCGAGCTTGAAGTTATCCTCGCTCACAGCCATCTGTTTGAGAACGCCAGAAACTTTTTCTAGTTCATTAATTCCGCCCAAGAAACGTGTATTTTTTTCAAAAGTAGTAGCCAAATCGCGTAATCTCTGCAAAACTTGCCCAGACTCGCCGTCAATTTTGATAAACTCCAGAATCATTTGCTCGGCTTCTCTACCGATGCCCAATTCTTTTAGCTGCCGCGAGAAATCTTCACCAGAAATCTTCTCTGCGCGATCAATCAACGCCATAAGCTCTACAGCTGAGCCTACCACGCCCAAGCCTTCAAACAAGCCACTCATAATATTACGATTATTTATGCGCAATGTAAATTTGCCGAGGTTAAGCTCTTTAAAAATCGCGTGAATCACCGCCATAACTTCGGCGTCGTAATTCAAACTGAGCTTTTCGCGGCCAATCACATCAATATCGCACTGATAAAATTCACGGAATCGCCCACGTTGTGAACGCTCACCACGATAAACTTTACCAATCTGGCTGCGTTTGAACGGAAACGTCAAATGGCTAATATTTTCTGCCACGAATCGCGCCGTCGGCACCGTTAAATCAAACCGCAGACTTAGATCGTTATCACCCTTTTTGAAACGATAAATCTGCTTTTCAGTTTCGCCGCCAGCTTTTGCTAGCAGGGTTTCAGTTCGCTCGATTACTGGAGTATCAATTTCCGCATAGCCAAACGCCGCATGATGAGCCTTAACCACACCTAAAATTCGGTTAAATTCCATTTGCTCCTCTGGCAAAAGTTCCATCATACCTGGTAGTGGCTTTGTATTTAGTTTCATCGATTCTCCTTGTTCGTTTTTTATATTTTAACAGATATTGAGCGAAAATTAAAGACCGCTATTTCTAGCGGTCGCGACCTAAAGTCCTAAATATTTCTCCAAATAATCGACCCATTCGCTGTAGCCATCTTCTTCGAAAAAGTTATACAAGAAATTAACCATCGCTTCAAACCGAAACTTAACTTCATTTCTGCTCGCCTTGGTTGTGCAAAAATCCGGAACAATCAACAACTTTTCGAAAAAATGGTTAATAAACGAATCGGTGCTCGAATCATCATCAGTATATTCATTATACGTAAGCTCAAGGTTTGGCTTAACATTCGGATCAAAAATCATTGACCCCTCTTCGCCAATACTCATGTTCAGACCTTTGCGAAAAGCTTTTTCAATTGCGTATTGATACGCCCGCATTATACCAGTAATGCCAATCGCATCGCACAAATCGGCGTCGGACACTATTTGCCCTTCTAGACTGAGCGGACGAATTCCTTTTAGAGCTTTTGAATAACCCATATTCTGGATTATTTCAATAACTCGTAGTCGCATTTGCTTACCGCAACCAGCCTCAACCATAATTCGTTGTGCATTTTCTAAAGTCTCAGCTGCATCTTTAGCGACTAGCTTATAGTCGTCAACGTCATGCAGTAATGCCGCAATTTCTACAGCCTCTACATCAACGGATTCGCCGTTCTTGATTGAATCATTCGCAAATCTCACCGCCATTTCGCGCACTCGCTTGGTGTGGTCAAATCCATGACCAGTCTGGTCTTTAGATAATAATTCCTCAACTCTAGCTTCAATTAATATAATGTTCATCTAAACCACCCCTTTATAGAATATAATTATTATATAATATTTTCTATAAAAAAGCAATAATAAACCGTCTTGCAACTAAATAACCGATCACATTTCTGTAATCGGTTCCTTAGTTGGTGGCTCCTCCCAGACTTGAACTGGGGACACAAGGCTCTTCAGGCCTCTGCTCTACCAACTGAGCTAAAGAGCCACGCACCAACTATTATACACAGTTGGTGGTAGTTTTTCAAGGCTATTTATTTCTGGATAAAATCGTTAATTTTGCCAGTCAGCTCCGAAGGCAGAATAACCAAAGTTTTTTGGCTTGGCTCACCTGAAATCTTCTCAAGAGTTTGAAGTGTTCGGACATTGATGCCGCCTGGGGTTTTACTCAACATCGCAGCCGCCTCGCTAACAGCAGCCGCAGCTGCTTTTTCGCCCTCGGCCGTAATAATCGCGGCGCGGCGCTCACGCTCAGCTTCAGCCTGCTTTGCCATCGCGCGTTTCATATCATGTGGCAGCTCAATATTCTGCAGTTTAACGTTCTCAACATCAATTCCCCATTTATCAGTTTGCGCGTCAACAATCTCTTTAATTTTCTGCGAAATTTCTTCACGCTTCGAGAGCAAATCATCAAGTTCAAAGTTGCCAGTTACATCACGCAATGCAGCCTGAGCAAATTGGCTAGTCGCATAAACGTAATTAGTGGTTTCAAGCACCGCTCGTGAAGAATCGATCACGCGAAAATACACAATCGCGTCCACGCCCACAGTTACGTTATCTTTAGTAATTACCTCTTGTTTTGGAACGTCAATCGGTGTCGTTCGCACATCAACACGGCGCATAGTTTGCACATACGGAATTAAAAGTCGTAAACCAGGACCTTTGACACCGCTAAACTTACCAAGCGTCAAAACCACACCTCGCTCGTATTGATTGATGATACGGATACCTGGTGCTGCAATAAATATCACCAAGATAATAAGAAATAAAATGAATTCCATAGACCTCCTTAGTTAATATTTAAATTATAGCACGTTTCCGGGCTAGCCGCAAGCCATCCATAACTACACCAAACTAAAAAATCTCCTCATCACCAATTTCCTCTGGCAAGAACCCTTTGCTGTGCTTGAAATCAGACTTCCACTCATAATCTTTGCCATAGCCCAAATCTTTCATCAGTTTAGTTTCTGGATTACGCAAGTGGAGCGGCACTGGAATATTCGGCGATTTAGCCGCCAAACTTTCCGCTCGATACATCGCCTCGGTAGTGCGGCGCGATTTCTTGCTCAGCGCCAACGCGCTCGCCGTATGAAACAAAATATATTTCGCCTCTGGCATACCAACTCGCTCCACCGCTTGGAACGCATTCAGCGCTAATTGCAGTGCGCCATTTCCAGCCAAGCCAATATCTTCAGAAGCAAAAATAATCATTCTGCGCGCAATAAATTTTGGATCTTCGCCCGCCTGCAACATCCGCGCCAAATAATATAGCGCCGCATCAGCATCGCTGCCGCGCATGCTCTTTATAAACGCCGAAATCACATTATAATGCATCTCGCCTTTTTTATCATAGCCCGGCAAAACTCTTTGCGCTGCTGCCTTGGCATCTTCTAGTGTGATTTTGCCAGATTTTTTAGTTAAAGTCAGTGCTAATTCCAGATTACCTAGAGCCGCTCGGGCATCGCCAGCCGAAATTTCAGCAATGAAATCCAAAGCTTCAGTGCTAACTCGTTTATCTAATTTTTCCAGTTTCACCGCGCGTTGCAAAATTTCTAACAATTCATTTTTGCCCAATAATTCCAAAGTCAAAACTCGACTTCGGCTCAAAAGTGGTGTAATAATTTCAAAACTCGGATTCTCAGTCGTGGCGCCGATTAACGTAATCAAACCACTCTCCACGTGCGGCAAAAACGCGTCTTGTTGAGCTTTATTAAAACGATGGATTTCATCGACAAATAAAATCGTGCGCAACTTCAAATTCCAGTTCTGGCGGGCAATTTCCACCACTTTAGTGACATCTTTTTTGCCAGAAGTTACCGCCGAAAGCTCAATAAACTCCGCCTCAGTCTCCCCGGCAATTATTCGCGCCAAAGTTGTCTTGCCCGTTCCTGGCGGCCCCCACAAAATCAAATTCACCGGCTCAGATTTCTCAATAATCTTCGTCAAGATCTTCCCATCACCAATCAAGTGATTCTGCCCAACCACATCGCTCAACTGCTTCGGCCGCATCTTTTCGGCTAGAGGGATTCTTTCCATAAGTTAATTATATCATTATAATTAAGGCTCTTCAAATAGTGGTATATTAAAAAATTGACGATATTAAATTAAAGCTATATAATATCATTATAGATAGATAAAAATATCTGAATAAGCACGTTGGAGGTGGGCAATTATGCCTTGGGATACTCAAAGTCAAAATGACGACGGTAAAGTTTTGGTTAATTCTGGATATTCTTTTGATAATAAGTCAGATACGACAGTATTTATTATCACAGATTCGGACGATAAAACTGGACACCAACATGTAGTTATCGACGATAACGGAAATGAGATCTACAACAATTGGAATGATAACCACTAACGCCTCGACACAACCCTAAGCAAGGTCCTAAACTGCTCTTTTATTCGATATGAAAAATTTTAATAGCATCCCACAAATAGATAACAGGCCCGATAGGATTAAACAGGCTTCAAAATTGATAAACTTTCTTTTAGCCAACAATCTTGAGGAGAAATACTCATCGATATTTTCTCTAGCATCAGAGCTAGAGCTACCTCTCGGCGTAAATAAATACCCTCACGAAGAAGCGGCCGACGAAGATTTTAAAAAGCTAAAGCGGCTTTGCTTAGAAGCCGGCTTAGATATTTAGGTGTGAAATCTAAATCGTGAAAAAAAATTAGCACACTAACGCTTGACTTATTATAAATAATACTTAGTCGTAGTCCGCTGGCCAGAGAATATCCTCTGGCTATTTTTAATGCCAAAAGAATATTAGTACTTCTATTTTTAATGGAGCCTTGAAGCCTAGCAGGTAGCCGAGAAATCTCTAAGTCACTAAAGATTAGTAACTATCCGGCGTCACACCCTCAAACCAAAGCTTCATTTCTTCCAAAATAAATTCTTCATCTTTGGTTAAATCTTCACGGGCGGCGATTTGTTGTAGCTCTTCTAGAAAGGCTGGTGTTTGTCGAGCTATTTGCTCCGCGCGCCACTCTTCCCACACCTGTTTTTCATCGGCGCTCAAAGTTTTCGGAAAGCTCCGCGCTTTATAATGTAGCAAAAGCTCCGGCAATCTCTCATCGGCAAACTCTGGATGAAAATCCGCTAATTTTCGCGTGTCAGCATTTCGCACCGCCTCAACTTTTTGTCTGTCGCCATCTGGCAAGAATCCACCATAAATCTGAGCTTCTGGATTCGCCTTTTCTACTTTTTCACTAGCCGGCTTACGAGCTTCATAAACTTTAGCCTTATTTTCAAACGCCGTGCGCAAATTCTCAACAAAATGCGGATTTTGCTTCAAAATCTTAATATGTTTCTTGATTTTAGCCTCATTAAAGTCTAATCGCTGTTTATTTTCATCTGTCAAAACACCAAATGGCGCCACCGCTGGGCATTTATTATATTGTAAAACCTTGGCCGGCACTGGCACAAAGCCCTCCGCTTGCCGTTCTTCCCAAGTAGCGAACAATTTCGCCGCCAGTTCGTCCGCCGAAAGTTGCAAAAACTCCGTCGCATCGAACCGCGTATCCCACACAACCACATTACGATTCGGCGCCGGCACAACCGGAAACGCCACAATCGTCTTCTCGTATTCAGAATCCAGCCGGCCAGAAGTATAAACAAATGGCTGCGGATTTTCTAAATTCACCAATTTCTGCGCTTCAGCCTTGCCTCGAATTTTCAAAAGATAGTCAAAAATCTGCGGCTGTTCTTGGCGCAACAACTTCGCCACATCAATCAAACCATCAACATCGCTCATCGCGTCATGAGCATTTTCGTGTTCAATACCATTTAGTTTTGTCAATAATTCCAATTTATTAGCCGCAATTTGCTCACCGTTTTCATTTTCCATAAACGGCCAATTTATACCATCAGGCCTAAGCGCTCGAACCATCCGCACCACATCTAGCAAATCCCAGCGCGACCGCCCATCTTTCCATTGCCATTCGTACGGATCATAAAAATTCCGCCAAAATAAATGCCGCATATGCTCATCGTCAAATCTCACACTGTTATAGCCAACCGCAATCGTACCTTCAGTAAAGAATTCTTCGGCAGCCATCCTGGCAAATTCAGCCTCAGTGTAGCCCTCATCAACTGTTTTTTGCGGGCTGATTCCCGTCACTAGCAGTGCTTCCGGGCTAGGTAAAACATCGTCATTTAAGCAAACTAAAATATCAACCGGCTCACCAATTTTATTTAAGTTCATATCTGTTCTTTGACCCGCAAATTGCATAATCCGATCTTTGCGTGGGCTAAAGCCGCTAGTCTCAAGATCGTAAAAGAAGAAAGTTTGTTTCATATTTCCATTTTAACACACGGGGCGTGGAAAACGCAAAGTTAGAGGTTTTCGTTGGAGGCACAGACGTATCCACCGCCTTCAAGACGAGTCAGGAATACAAATGTAGCTTGCGATTTTGGCCCTAAATAATAGTCATACATACCATTTTAGTCACAGCCACCACCACTATTAACTATCACTTGCCCCACCTCAACATTCTGCCAGCCATCGCCACAATAAATCGTACAGCTCGTACCGCGAACCCGATAAAACTCACCTGAAGACGGATCTTTATACTCAGACGTATTAATATAACCCGAATTTACTAGCCTATTGAAAGTTCCCATATCTCCCCCAGCACTATAACAAACACCTTTGTTATTAGACCTACAACGCTCATAGGCATTTAAAAAAGCCGCCATATCATTCTTCCTCTGTGCGTCCCTCTGATTTCTCTGCAGCGCCGGCAGTGCAATAAACACCATTAAGAAGATTAGGCCAGCAATAGCAAGAACTAGGACTACTTCGATGATGGTGAAACCTTTGGATTGTGAAGAACTATACCATCTTCTTTGAGAAGTTGGTAAGACTTGGGTTAGCGCCCCCGGAGCGCCTACTTTGAGGAGAATGATGGTTTAGTTCTGGAGTAAGGTGTTTATTGTGTTTATGCTTGTTCATGGGTATAGTTTATCGCCCCCCCCATGAGTCAAGGTTTATTTGAGATTTGATTGTGTTTATTGATATAATGTGAGTATACGAGTAGAAGATAAAACTCGGCGGGTTAGTGGTTCCG
>RZZT01000074.1 GCA_010014525.1 Candidatus Saccharimonadota bacterium
GGCGTGGCTAGACCCAGCGCGCACGGGCAAGCGATAATTAGCACCGCGATGGCGTAAAGCAGCGCCGCGGTAAAGCTGGCACTAAGCAGCACAAACCAGACGAAAAATGTCAAAACCGAAACGATTAAAACTGTTGGCACGAAAATATTCGAAACCGAATCAACCAGCTTTTGAATCGGCGCCCGCGAAGCTTGAGCTTTGCCGACTAGCTCAACAATCTGCGCCAAAACTGTATCTGCGCCAACTTTAGTCGCCCGATAAGCAAAAGTCCCTGAGCCGTTGATAGTTGCACCGATCACCGAGCTGCCAGCGGTTTTGCTAACCGGCATACTTTCGCCCGTCACCATCGATTCGTCGATCGATGATTTGCCCTCAATAATTTCACCATCGACCGGAATCTTCTGCCCTGGCCGCACGCGGATAATATCACCCTACATAACTTCTTCTATTGGCACTTTTTGCGCCTTGCCTGCGCGAATAACTTCGGCTTCTTTAGCGCCAAGATCGAGTAATTTTTCTAGCGCGCTTGACGCTCTACCCTTGACGATTTCTTCAAAAAGTTGGCCTAACAAGATAAAAGTAATCACAAACGCCGCCACTTCAAAGAAAACCGGCTGGTGCGTAAACATTGCATAAATGCTGTAGATATACGCCACGCTGGTGCCGATCGCGATCAAAGTATCCATATTGGCGTGATGATTTTTAAGCGCCGCCCACGCGCTATCGATAAAAGGTTTGGCGGCGACCAACATCACAACAGTTGTCAGCGCAAACATTGCGTAAGCGTGACCCGGTAAATGCCAGCCAATTAGCGGGTTCAAAATCATTTCCACCAACATCGGCAGCGAGAAAATCAGCGAAATAATAAAACGGTTTTTCAGACTCATTACTTTACGACTACCTTTCCGAAATACATATTCATACCGCAGGCGTAGTTAAATTCGCCAGCTTTTGAGGTGTCGATTTCGATCTCGACCGGTTCGTCTAGCGGCAAAGTGCGCTTGATACCAAAATCACTAAAGACAATTTCTTTTAGGCAGTTAGATTTATCCGTTCGGGTGATAGTCAGCTGAGCTGGCACGCCTTTTTCGAGCATTACCACGCGCGGTGAATATCCACCGTTGGCTTCGATTTCAATTTTTTGCACGCCGTTTACTTTGCTAGCCCGAGCGGTAACATCTTTATTCTTCTTAAAAAACCACCAAACAATCAGCGCGATCAGACCCGCACAAATTATGCTTGCAATTATCTTTTCCATACCGATCCTCCTATTTTTACTTACGTTAATTTAATCACGATTGGCAGATTATCGCAAATTTGTTGCAATAAGTGCCAGTTTTTGCTAAAATCGAACTAAATGGACGATTATAAACGCAAAATCAAGCAGCA
>RZZT01000075.1 GCA_010014525.1 Candidatus Saccharimonadota bacterium
GATAGTGTCAATAATTTTTCGCAAATTCTTTTTCAACCGTTAGGTAAGTGTTAGTCAGCCGGCTATGACATCAGACTCGTGTTGGAGATCCAACTCCTTAAGGTGCTCCATATTCATATAGCGTTTTGCTCCCCATTGGGTTCCTGCTACGTGACGAAGTCTGGCACATACAAGCATTAACGCACTTTGTCCATCAGGAAAAGCACCGATTGCTCGGGTTCTGCGCTTGATTTCTCGGTTTAATCTTTCAATGGTATTATTGGTTCGGATTCTTGTCCAATGTTGGGTAGGGAAATCCATGTATGTAAGGGTTTCTTCGATTCCATCCACTATTTTCTTAGCCGCCGAACCTAGCTTCATTTCACGGAGTTTTTCAGCCACTTGTATCGCTTTTTCTCTTGCAGATTCTTTTGATTCCTGTGCATGGATAGCTTTTAGCATCATAGAAACTTCTTTCATTTTGTTACGTGGGGTTACTGAGAAGATGTTGCGGTAAAAATGTACCGTGCACCTTTGGTACTTTGCTTTTGGGAACACTTCTGGAATAGATTCCAGCATTCCAAGACTTTTATCACCAATAATTAGACGCACTCCTTTAAGGCCACGTTCTTTGAGCCAAACAAAGAAGTTTTTCCAGCTTTCGCGATCTTCTTTCATACCTTCAGCTGCACCTATGATTTCACGACACCCATCCTCATTGACACCAATAGCAACCAAGATGGAGACATTCTGAATTTCACCACCCCAACTGCGTTTTAAGTAAACGCCGTCTACATAAATATAGGGGTAAGAATTTGTCAATTCACGGCTTCTCCATGTTTCGATATGTTCATAAGCTTTTTTATTGAGGTTGCTGATTGTTCCAGGAGATACCTTGGTTCCCCAGAGAGCTTCGGTAATATCTTCTACACGGCGAACGGATACACCAGCAAGATACATTTCAATAAGAGCTTCCTCGATAGAGCATTCTCTACGGCGATATCGCTCAATGATAGCGGTCTCGAACTGAATCCCCTTTAATTTGGGCATTTTTAAGGTTACCTCTCCAGATGTAGTCTGAAAGTTACGGCTGTAATGACCAGAGCGATATCCTTTACGCTCACCTGAGCGTTCATATTTCTCGGCATTTACGAGTTCATCAGCCTCATGGTCAAGCATAGCATTAAGTGTTTCCTCAACGCTGTTACGCACTAAATCTTTCAATTCGTTATGGATAAGTTCCTGATTTAATTGTATAATGTTTTCAGACATGTTCTATAGCCTCCTTTGTGAGATTTGGTTGTGGTGACTTTATTTTACCAAACGGCTATAGACCATGTCTATTTTTATGAAAATGAATTTGCGAAATTAATTATACGTTA
>RZZT01000076.1 GCA_010014525.1 Candidatus Saccharimonadota bacterium
CCGCTAAAATCATAGCATGAATAAACACAAGGGTTTTACAATTATCGAAGTAGTTCTAGTTTTGGCGATTGCGGGATTAATTTTTATGATGGTTTTTATTACTTTGCCGGCTTTGCAAAGAAATCAGCGCGATGCCCTACGGAAGAGACATGCGCGAACTGTGGCTGATGCCGCTCAAAGGCTTCTTGTTAATAACAAGAATCGCAGTTTAATAGCTGGTTTGTCATCCACTATTAGCGATCTAGTCAGCGGCGGATACCTAGTCGAAGATGAAATAAGAGACCCATCAACAAATCATATCTATGAATTGGACCCATCCGCTAATGGCGGAAATCTTTATGCCAATTATCAGAATATCGAACCTGGATTTTACGGTAGAGATACCGGACACTGTGAAGGTGGCATTCCCGAGGACACTGCTAGCAGGGGCTTAGGCGCAGAGGGCAGGAATATGGTGTATGTTTTTGGGCTCGAAGGCGGTGGCTGGGTTTGTTCAAGTAATGTCATGAAGTGAGTGATGTACGTGATCCTCTCCACTTCTCTTTTTACTTAAAAACTGTTATTATGTGTAGGATGAAGAAAGCCTTAGATTTTAGAATAGACACTCGCTTGCTGGGCACTTTGGCGCGGACTGGTGAGATTATTACTCCACACGGCAAGATTAAAACGCCGGCATATATTGCGGGCGGCACTAATGCCACTGTCAAGGCGATGGCACCCGAACAGATTGAATCAACCGGCGCGCAAGCGGTTTTGGCGAATACTTATCACCTAATGCTCCGCCCTGGCGCGGATATTTTGGCGGCGGCTGGCGGAATTAACAAATTCATGAACTGGCATAAGCCGACTTTTACGGATAGCGGCGGATTTCAGGTTTTTTCGCTCGGAATGGCATATAAAAAAGGCATCGATGCAACTTCTCATACTGAAAAGGGTGATAAAAATTTAGCTAGGCACAATTCACAGCAACTAGCAAAAGTTGGCGAAGATGGTGTATGGTTTAAATCACATATTTCGGGCGAGAAAATTTATATGAGCCCAGAAATTTCGATGGAACTGCAGCATAAAATTGGTGCCGATATTCATATGGCGTTTGATGAACTAACTTCCCCGCTGGCTGGTCGTGAACAAATTAAATCAGCATTAGATAAAACTCATCTTTGGGCGGAGCGATGTTTGAAACGACACAATCAGCTAAATCAGGAACACCTAGAAAAAGGTGAAAATCTACAGGCCTTATTTGCAGTCGTGCAAGGCGCGCGCGAGCAGGATTTTCGGCTAGAAAGTGCGAAGTTCTTGGGCGAGCGAGATTTTGACGGCTACGGGATTGGCGGAATTTTCCAGCCAGAAGAAATA
>RZZT01000077.1 GCA_010014525.1 Candidatus Saccharimonadota bacterium
ATAAATCAAAATACAAAACTAAAATCAATGAAATAAAATGTATAAAAATCAATCAAGAACACAAAATTACACTAGTCGTAGGCAAGCCAATTG
The DNA here is from genome assembly GCA_010014525.1 of Candidatus Saccharimonadota bacterium. Taxonomy (GTDB): domain Bacteria; phylum Patescibacteriota; class Saccharimonadia; order Saccharimonadales; family Saccharimonadaceae; genus Nanogingivalis. The sequence continues at coordinate 94 of RZZT01000077.1, forward strand.
GGCGCCTTCGCGTACGCAGAGTTACGGTCGCAACCAAAATTTGGCGATGTTCCAGCCGAGCGTTAAGCTTGGGCCAATTGCGCACACGATTTTGGTCGCCTTGATGATTTTAGTTTTAGGCTTGATTTATCTAACTCAAACTACAAAACCAGTGGGTTACGGCTATGAGGCGCAAAAAATTGACGCCGAAATTGCCGAGTTAGAGTCTAGGAAAGCTGATCTCGAAGTGGAAAATGCTCGTCTGACAGCGCTTGAAACTATCGAAGGCAGTAGCGTTGCGCAAGAAATGACCACGCCTGAATCCATCAATTACGTTGATTAAGATTAAGCTTTTACTTAAAATGTGCTAAAATAATCTTATGGAGACTACTAAAAAACGAATAAGTCGGACTAAACTTTTGACCAGACTGCTAATATTGGCTTTTGGCCTGATTGTTGGTCGCCTTTTTCAGCTTCAAATTATCGATAACCAAAAATATCTAGCCCTGGCCGATGCTGAGCAGATGCGGCGGTTTGAGATTCCGGCCCGTCGTGGTTTAATTTATGCAATGGACGGGAAAACGCCAACTAAATTAGTGATGAACGAGACTATATATACAGTGTTTGCTGATCCGCAGATTATAAAAGCGGCAGATAGGGACAAATTAGTGGAGGTTTTGCGTCAAACTATAGGTGGCGATTTACGTAATGATTTTGAAGCTTTATTAGATAAAAAAGAAACTCGTTATCAGATTTTAGCTACAAAAGTCAATCGCAAACAGGCTGAGCTAATCAAGAAAGAGGAATTTTCTGGAATCGGCTTTCAGGAAACCAGCCAAAGGGTTTACCCGGAAGGCAAGCTAGCGGCTCAGGTCTTGGGATTTGTTAATTCTGAAGGTGGTCAATACGGTGTAGAGGGTTCCCTAGATAAGGATCTGTCTGGTAAAAATGGCTTACTCAAGACTGTAACCGATGTTTCTGGCGTGCCACTCACAATTGGCAATCGTGACATCGACACTCCGGCGGAAGACGGTAAAAACATTGTACTTTCGATTGACCGTAATATCCAGGCTCAGACTGAGAAGATTCTTAAAAATCGACTGGAGAAATCTGGTGCCAAAGAGGGAAGTGTATTAGTGATGGATCCGCAAACGGGCAAAATTATGGCAATGGCTAATTTCCCGACCTACAATCCCGCGGAGTTCTTTAAAGTCCAAGACGCTGCAGCGTTTAATAATCGTACTGCGACAGCGCCCTACGAAAACGGTTCGGTCATAAA
>RZZT01000078.1 GCA_010014525.1 Candidatus Saccharimonadota bacterium
CTATAAATGAGCAAATCTGAAATTTTACCAAAGTTACTTTAAATTGCCTAAAAATAAAGACATCACGCCTTTTTAGGTGTATACTGTTTCTGAACACAAACAAAATAAACCGCAAAGGATGATGTCTTATAGAAAACAGTATATACCATTCAGAATTACTTTACAACTGCTTTAAGAAATTAAATTTGTGCCTGGTCTTTCCCCAGACGACCATGAAGCATATCATGGCGATCCTGATATCCGTCTTTTCTCTTGGATATCATGGAAAAACCATTGATTTTGAAAGATATAGTCCATGTCACCGTACCACGGTTGCCCATTTTCTCAACAAAGGAAAATGGGATGACACCAGGCTGGAGGATATACTCAAAAGCACGGTGATACAGATCATCTATCAAGAAGCCCTGCGATCTGGAAAACCAGTGTTCTGCATTGTGGATGATACCATCTCTTCCAAAACAAAGCCTTCGTCACGGGCTTTGCATCCGATTGAAGATGCCTATTTCCACCAGTCCCACCTCAAGCGGAAACAGGACTACGGGCATCAGGCTGTGGCTGTCATGCTCTCCTGCAACGGAATTGTCCTTAACTATGCCCTTGTCATGTATGACAAGTCCATGTCAAAAGTAAAGATCGTGCAGGAAATTGCAAAGGAACTGCCCATACCTCCAGTAGTCTCTTATTTTCTTTGCGATAGCTGGTATACATGCGGTGACATTATGGATGCTTTCATCAAAAAGGGCTTCTACACCATCGGCGCACTGAGGACGAACCGGGTCCTGTATCCCTGCGGCATAAAGCAGAAGATCAGTGAGTTTGCCCTTCATTTACGGAAAACAGATGCTGCTGTCAGCCTCGTGACCGTTGGCAGCCGGATCTATTATGTTTACCGGTATGAAGGAAACCTTAATGGCATCGAAAACGCCGTAGTACTGATCACTTACCCTAAGGATGCATTCGGGGTTCCTAAAGCATTGCGTGCTTTTATCAGTACGGATGCTTCCTTAAGTACCGAAGAGATTCTGGATAAATATGCGGACCGGTGGCCGGTGGAGCTGTTTTTCCGCCAGTCCAAGGACAAACTGTCGTTTGACCGCTACCAGGTCCGTTCATCCAAAGGTATCCGCCGATACTGGCTGCTGATGTCACTGGCACATTTGATTGCATGTACTGGCTGTGGGGAAACTATGCCCTTTGAGGATGGCTATGCCTTTATTCATAACCAAATCCAAAAAGAACGACTCCATTTTATCTACCAGTGCGGAGCAAGAAACATTCTTTTTGATGATGTTTTGGCGTTAGTAGCGTGAACTTATTGTGCATTTTTTTAAATTTGCTCATTTATAG
>RZZT01000079.1 GCA_010014525.1 Candidatus Saccharimonadota bacterium
ATTCAAACGGAATCACATCCCTTTAATGATTTCTAATAGTTTCCGTGGTGTTATATCAGCTTTAATTAAGTATCCATCGGCTCTGTTTTCGATAGCCTTGCGACTTTCTTCGTCTTGTTGAAAGTTTGTCATAATTAAAACTTTAGTGTCTGGAATCAAATCTTCTTCGCCGCGTAATGCGCTCAGGATTTCGTCGCCTTTACGTTCAGGTAGCATAATATCTACGATAATTAGGTCGTACGGCTTGTTTCTAGCCATTACAAGCCCGTCGTTGCCGTCAATTGCCCATTCGACTGCATATCCAGATAGCTCTAAGCTACGGACGTACATTTCGCCAATAAAGCGGTCATCTTCTATAATTAATACTGACTTGATCATATTATCTCCTTATTTTCCCGTGGTTTTTGATCCAGCCACCACCAGGTTGTTTGATGACTTCTGAGTTAGAGTCCAGCAATTTATCTGAAATTGTCGCAAAAATAGGTAGAGAAACGGTGAAGGTTGATCCCTCCCCTTCTATACTTTTGACCGACATTTGCCCACTATGTCCTTCGATAATTGCGCGCGAAATGTACAGGCCAATTCCGGTTCCGGCTACAGTTTCGCGACTACGGTGACTGCGATAGAATTTCTGGAACAGATTATTCATAACACTATTTGGAATACCGATTCCAAAATCTTGAACACTGATATCAACGAAATTGCCTGATTTTTCGGCCGTAATCTTAACAAGACCGCCTTCGTTACTGTATTTGATAGCGTTATCTATCAAATTAGTGAGGACTTCGCTGATACTGGAGAGGTCGGCGCCAATCGTTGGTAGATCTTTGCTATCGATATTAATTTCCAGCATTCGGCTCTGCGAACTTGCGCGAAGTTCGGCGTCTTCTTTGACGGAATTTATGACATCATCAATGGTATGCTCGCTCAAATCAAAAGCTAACCGATTGCGATCAAAGCGTGAAACATTCAAGATGTTATTGACATATCCAGAAAGCTTGTTTGAAGACACTATCAACCGCTTGAAAAGCTCGGCTTGCTGGGTTGACAGCTTGTCTTCTAGTTCGAGGCTTAAAACATCCAAATATCCACGGATAATTGTGATCGGTCCGCGCAATTCGTGAGCGGCAAAGGCAATGAAATTCAAATCGTCTTCGTCTGGCATATAAGAATCGGTTTTATCTATAAAAAACATTACCAAATCGGCTGGAGCATCTTTTTTGTAATGAGCGTAAATATCATAAATCTTGCGCTCATCATTTTCCGCTACGTCATCTGGTATACGCTTCCAGCTAATGCTGTCGCTAATCTTCGACTCGCGCGCTTTCTTGATCCAGCTAGCGATA